>JABMPE010000339.1 GCA_013203845.1 Rhodopirellula sp.
ACGGAATGGATTTGCACCCGCAGCGAACGCCTGAGCGGACTGGAACGTCCCGCCACCGTTATTGAGCAGGACATTCACATTATTACTGGCGGAATTGGCTGTCACGATATCCGGGAATCCGTCGCCATTCACGTCATCCAAGACTACGGCATTTGGACCATTTCCCGCAGCAAGGGCTTGGGGCGTCTGAAATGTCCCGTTGCCGTTGCTGAACAGCACATTAACTCTTCCGCTGGAGGGATTCGCCGTCACGATGTCCTCGAAACCGTTGCCGTTGAGATCGCCCAGAACTACGGACCGAGGACGGTATCCGGCCGCAATGTTTTGCGGGGCCTGAAAACTGCCGTCTCCGTTACTGCGCAGTATACTCACGTTACTGTCGAAGTAATTCGCCGTGATGATGTCGCGGAAACCGTCTCCATCAATGTCGGCCAATGCAACCGATCCGGGACCATTTCCGACAGCAAACGTTCTGGCCGGTTGAAACGGTAAGATCTCATCCTTCCTTGATACGATGAAACTCCCGCCGCTGGCAGTGCCGGTAGTCGGATATAGCGTGTCAACAATCGACGCAGGGTCGTAGAGCGTAGGAGAAAGTGTGTGATGATCGACTGAAACGTTCAGGACGTAACGCTTCCCGATCGCCGGCGTGCTTCCGGTCAGTCCGCCTGCACCATTGGACGAAGAGTTGAAGGCGCCGACGGCAATCGTGTAATAGCCTGGCTGAGTAAACTGATATGCGATTCGAGAGTCGTAGCTGGATGTACTACCGGAATCGAGACTGGAATCATCGTTCGACGCCAGCAATGCTCCGGTGGAGTCGAACAGGAACAATTCAGTATCGAATGATGTACCGCTGGTGACACTGGCGTTATCGATGTCGAACTCCGCGTTAGAACCAGCTTGGGCGACGGTGAATGAATAGAAGTCGAACGTTCCATCGCCGGTCCCCGTGATAGTGACGTGCGGAATCAATTCGGAATTCTCAATGTCTGCATTCGCATCCAGCGACCAGCCGCCGTCGTCCAACTGCATCGCCTCGCCACGCGAGTTGTTCGGTTCCAGTTCGACTGTCGAGTAAACAATTGACATGCCAGGTGTGAGCAAGAACTCAGCAAGGCCAGCGATATCGGAATTGGCAGAGGGACCACCGGTGATGGGCAACCTGGCCTGGACGATGCCAGCGACTCGCTGCAGTGCTTTTAACTGTGGCACGAGGGGCGTCTGGGGCGTTCCGATCTGATCAAAATCCGACACGTTGCTGGCGAGGGTTCTCCAGTTGGCGTTCGTCTGGCTGGGCTGCCCGAACAGGTTGGTTCCGTGCGAGATCAGCAATCCGTCAACATCGGGAGAGACTCGTGCCTGATTCTCGGCAATGATGGAATTGTCGAGCGGCAGTTGACGCGAGAGCGTGTTAATTGCCAGTCCGCCGCCGTTCCCACTGAGTGCGCTGTTGCCGGTGATGGTGACACTGTTCAACGCAAACGTCTCGAAATCGTTGGATGTTGTCAGCAGGATGCCGCCGCCGTTGGCTCGCTGGGCAACATTGCTGGCGATGGTCACGTTGGTCAGAGTCAGCGTGGCGTTGACATCCAGCAGACCGCCGCCGCCCTCCGACGACGTGTTGCCGATGATTGAGCTGTTTGTCATTCGGGTTTCGCCGGACGTGTCGCCGACCGCTCCGCCGACGATGGCGACACCGCCTCCACCGACTCCGAAGAATCTGGAGGTCGTCTGATTATTTTCGATACTGCTGTCAGTAATCGTCAGCAGTCCAGAACCCTGGCTTCCATCAGAATAGACGCCTCCACCGGTCGTGTCGGCGATATTGCCGGTGACCAGCGTTGCGTGAATGACCAGTTCTCCCAGGTTCCGGACACCACCGCCTTCTGTCGCCGATCCGCCGCGAATGGTGAGACCGTTCAGCTCGGCCGTCGCCCCGGACGTAATGTCAAAGACACGGTCCAGACGCTGCGCATCAATGATGGTGGACAGGGCGCCGGCTCCGATGATGGTAATGCCGGGAGTCGATCTCAGGTCCAAATCTCCCGTCGCGGCGTAATCTTCGTTCTGGCCAATGCGGGTCAGCGTGTAGATGCCGTCAGGGATGACAATGGTGGCTGGTGTTATTAGCTGATTGGCGTGCATGATGGCCGCTCGCAGGGACACGTGTCCGGTCGCGTCGGAGGCGATGCCATCCAGAGGGTCTGCGTCCGGAGTGTCCAGCGTGGTGTTGACGAAGATCACGCTGGGATCGTCGATCGTGACTTCAAACCGACCGAGCTGCCGCGGGGCCGAATAGAGATTCGTCGTGTCCCGAATTTCTCCTTCACGCAGATGCACCACGTAGGTGCCGTTGTCGCTTGCGTCCCACTCGCCACCGGGCGCAGTGAAGCGATAGACCGCTGCGTTGACTCCATCCACGGTGGTCATGGTCGCTTCAAATGGCGTCAGGAGAGTTTCTGCGAATCCTTCGCGTGTAAGTTCAACGTCTCTCAGATCGAGTGACGTCAGATCAACGGCCTTGTCATCGACGTACTTGACCGTGATCACGACTTCAGTTTCCGTCCGCCGGGACGTCGCGATGTCCGGGACTGGGGCCAGCTCGGGAACTGGCGCGAATGTCGACGCCTTCAGGGCTTCATAAGCGCTCAGGCTGCGACCATCGGTGACAAAGCCGGTTAACAATGGGGATTTTTGCACGCCAGTCAGGATGGCATCGCGAACTTCAACCGCAGTGGCATTGGGAAACTGGTCAAAGACCAGTGCGGCGACTCCGGTCACATACGGCGTGGCCATGCTGGTTCCGCTGCGTGAGATATAACCACCACCGGGTTCGGCACTGAGGATGTCTACTCCTGGAGCGGCGATATCGACACTGCCCAATCCATAGTTGCTGAACGAAGCGAGTTCACCTCGATCGTTCAACGCCGCCACGCTGATGACAGAACTTGCAGCAGGAGATACTGGACTTCCTCGGCACCACGACGAAGCCGCCTGGGCCTTCTACTATTTAGCGGCAGAACTCGCAAAAGCACAGGACGACGATGGTGCCCGACAGGCTGTCGAAGAAGCGATCAGGATTCGCAGCCAACTTCCGGAACGAGCCAACTGGCTGGACAGTTTTGCCTGGCTGTTGCTGGACTCGCCGATTGAAACTCTCCGAGACGCAGCACGAGCCGAATCGTTATCCGCAACAGCCGCGAAACTGGCAGTCAACAACCCGCGGTTTCTGCGAACACGTGCCTTTGCTGAGCTGAAATCTGAAAAGTTTGAGCAGGCTGCGGAAACACTTTCAAAAGCGAAATCGCTTACCGGCGAGGACCACCCCGAACATCAGTTCCTCTCAGCAATCGTCGCTGCCCGGCAGTCGCGACAGCAGGACGCAGCGGACCTCTTCATGCAAGCTGCCGCTGGCATGGATGCGGCAGCTCCAGCAAATCCGCGTTTAATGACCATTCGCGCTGAAGCTGCGGCGGTGACGGGGGCGGCTGTGCCAGTCAGGCAGAATGGGGACACCGGAGAAAGCCTGCCGACAAACTGAGCAATTCGAGTTCCGCCTGATGTGAAGCCAATTCTCGTTCCGCTCGCCCGGATTGGAACGAATGGAGAGGCGTGGCCGTACCGATGACTCCACAGGGGTCCGGTTACTGGAAAATGCCGCCTCCGTCCGGTGTGGTTCTTCTCACGTCCTGATCGTCAAACCCATCGACGAACTGCGACAGCGGTCTTCATAACTCGTGCGAGACACGGCTCGATGATTGAATTGGCCGAATGATTCGGCGATTCAATTCACAAGAGGTTGTACGATGACAGGATGCCATCGCTGTTTCGGCAACAGACTACCTCTTGCTGGCATGCTGACTGCATTGATTTTCGGAGCCTGTTCGACCGGGAACGCGAAAGCGTCTGACGAACGAGTCGAGGCGACTAAGGGAACGAACTCGAAAATCCAGTCCACCGTCTACATGGATGCACTGCAGCAGCCAGGTGGACTGGACGAGATGTCTGTTGATGATGATGGCCAAATTCAGTTCATCTCGCTGCATCTTTATCAGGATGTGGCTCCTTTGCAGCCGCTTCCTTTACAGACTGCACCGAATGTGGCCCCGACACCGGCCGCACCTCGCTCTGTGGCTGCCATCTTTCGCGGGCGGTCGAGCACTTCACCGATTCAACTGGCCAGTCAAAGCATGACGAGAAACAGTGTCGCCGCAGACCGCGTCCTTGGCATCGAATCAAAAGCCCGTGCGACAACTGATGTCGGCAGCTTGCTTGGTAAGTCGTCGCGGAGCAAAGGAATCGTTGCTCAAAAGAGAAGCCCGATCATTACCGACCCACGAATTCGAGGCAGTCGCGTTGGCCAGTTGGCCGCCTCCGGTTCACACTGGATACCGGCCCGAATCGACCTCGATACAGTTCTCAGCAAAATCGACTCTGATCTGATTTCAAGCGTCGACGTGGTGAAGGGTCCATACGCTGTTGAATATGGGCCGGGTACCAGCTTTCTGAGTTTCGATCTGGCAACGAGCCCACGATCAGATAGTAGCCCCGTCATGGGCGGCTCGACATCACTTGAATATAAGACGAACGGCGAGCAATGGTACGGTCGGCAGACCGCGAGCTACGCCGACGAAGACTGGGGAGCACGCGTTGGTTACGGACACCGCACCGGATCGGACTATGACGCAGGCGACGGTCAGAGTATTCCATCGAGTTACAAATCTCGCGACCTTGATGTCGCCGTTGGGTTTGACGTTTCGCCTGGGCAGTCGTTGGAACTGTTCTATCTGCACCAGGATCAGACTGATGTCGAACTGGCCGGCCAGGCATTCGATATTGACTCTCTTGTGACAGACGCATTTGAATCAACCTGGATCAATGAAAACGTCGACTGGGCAGACCGGTTAGAAGTTGAAGGCTGGTATAACCAATCCGATCTTCGTGGCAGCGCTCAACGCCCCAGCAAGCGTCAGACGTTTCCGTTTCTTGACGTCATTCGCTTCACAGGTACAACCAATATCCAATCGGTCTCGACCGGAGCCCGCGCCGCCGCGACATGGGAACATGATGACCTGAGCAACACGCGAGCAGGTGTTGACGTACGCGTCATCCGCCAGGCACTCGACGAGATCTCCTCCGGACAGTTTGGATTCTCGATCTTCAACGATGCCAACTCGCCCATCCCGAAATCTGCATCCGTCAATCCAGGGCTGTTCATCGAGCACAATGTCGAAACCGAAAGTGGTACTGCAATCACCATCGGAGCCCGTACTGACATCGTCACTGCCGAGGTCCTTGATCCACGATCCAGCCTGCAGAACGTTGGAACCGGTAGTATTCCACTTTCAGCGATCCTGGGCACAGATGACTTCAACCAAAGCTTCGGGCTGTGGTCAACTTTTCTTACCGTCGAGCATCCGGTCGATCAGAACTGGACGGTCAACGGCGGAATCGGCTACGGAATGAGGCCACCATCGCTGACCGAAATGTACGTTGCCGAGTCGTTTATGTTTCTACTTCAGAGCGGTTTGAACACGGTGACCGGCGACCCGCGTCTTAATGCAGAACGCCAGTTGCAGATTGATGTGGGGATCGATTATTCAGACGAACGTTTTTCGGCCAGCGGAAACTTCTTTCATGCATGGGTTCACGATCGGATCACGTTCGAAAACCTGTCCGTACGCAGAGGCCCACCATTTGGGCAGATCGAACAAACGAACCTGAAATATGTGAACACCGAACTCGCCACACTCTTCGGCTTCGAAGCAGACGCCGAATGGCAATTCTCAGACTCGGTCGAACTATTCGGACAGGTGTCGTACGTCCAAGGCACCGACCAGACTCGCAACGGAGACTTCGCAACGCTGCAGGCTCAGTCACAGCCTCTGACGCCGAGTCAGCGAGTTGACGGACTGCCACGAGGTGCCTTTTCTGGTGTCGCTGGCGGAGCGGAAGAGCCGCTGCCTGGCATCGCCCCCTTACAGTCGCGACTTGGCGTCAGGCTACTTGGCGACATCGGCGACGCGCCATTCAGTATCGAAATCGCCGCTCGCATCGTCGACAACCAGAATCGTGTTGCGAGCAGCTTACTTGAAAGCCGCACGCCAGGCTTCACCGTGTGGGACACACGCGGAGTGCTTCAGATGACCGAGTCGATCACTGTCTTCGCTGGCGTCGAAAACTTAACCGACAAGAACTACAGGGAACACTTCGACTTCCGGTCACAAGGCGGCCAATCCGTCCGACAACCCGGAGTGAACTTCTACTTCGGCTCCCAGGTTGTGTATTGAAAACGCGTTTCGCGCAACGTCCCAAGCGTCCCATCATCTCTACACGAATCAAGAAAAACGACAATCGGACCGTAACAGCCAGGCTCGGGGAAAATCGTCCGCCGCGGAATGGACTCGTCCAGCAGCAGTTGTCGCATTCAATGCCGAACCATCATTCAGAACTCACTCGCGGACCTCATTAGCTACCGCAGTTCATTGTGCCTTTTCCCAAAGCTACAACAGCGTGTCGTCAAATCGCACGGCCATTGATTCCTTCAGAAGTAATAGGAGTCTTGTTGAACTGAAACGTGTTCCGGTCTGATTGGAAACACCTGCCTGGCTCGTGCAACTCGCGTTGCTTCTGTCGTCTGATGATGGTCTGCAATCTCACACGCAATTTCCGGATGCGCCGCCGCCAAAAACTTCCTCGTTTGGAGCTCGGTGACGTGGACTCGCTCGCGGGCAATTGCCGAGTACGTTTTGAACGGCCGGCAGATGCTGATGGGCGATCATTCACAGATGTGTCTCCTTGAGACAAAACTGTCAAATCGCGACAACGACGAGGCCCGATCTGTCGGTCAAAGATTGCGTTTGAGATTGCAGACCACTGATTGCGTCGTCGGCCAAAGGGTTGGTGAGAACATCCAGTGGAGTGGCTGACGGCGCAGAATCAGTTAGATTCGGCGAATTCGCCCTGGTCCGGATGCCACCCGCATGAAACTTTCCATTCTGACAGTGCTGTTCGTCATAGCATCATTCTGCGAGGCCGAGGCGCGTGATTTGCAGGTTGATCCTGGCATCGGCGACGACGGCAATGACGGTACGACCTCGCCGCTGAAAACCATCCGGCACGCGATTCGAAGTGCGGAAGCGGGTGACACGATTCATCTCAAGCCAGCCGTCTACCACGAATACGCAGGGTTCTATAATACGCGGGGCGAGCAGGGGAAACCGATCACTCTGGACGGGCATGGAGCCACTCTGGATGGTTCTGATGTGATCGACCCGGCGATGTGGACCGAGGTCTCGCCGGGATTGTTCAAGAACGACGAACT
>JABMPE010000340.1 GCA_013203845.1 Rhodopirellula sp.
AGTATTTCCGCGACGACGAACACCGCGACGTGCTGCTGCTGGTCGATAACATCTTCCGCTTCCTGCAGGCTGGCATGGAGGTGTCGGGATTGATGGGCCAAATGCCATCACGATTGGGTTATCAGCCCACGATGGGCACCGAGCTATCGGCGTTCGAAGAACGCATCGCCAACACCGACGCCGGTGCCATCACTTCGATCCAGGCGGTCTATGTGCCGGCCGACGATTTCACCGATCCGGCGGCGGTGCATACGTTTTCGCATCTCTCCGCGTCGCTGGTGCTCTCGCGCAAACGGGCAAGCGAAGGCCTTTATCCGGCGATCGACCCGCTTCAATCCAGCTCCAAGATGGCCACGCCAGGCATCGTTGGCCAGCGGCATTATGACCTGGCGCAGGAAATCCGGCGGACGCTCGCGCAATATGCGGAACTCAAAGACATCATTGCCATGCTCGGCCTGGAGCAGCTTTCTCCACAGGACCGCGACGTGGTCGCTCGCGCCCGTCGGTTAGAGCGATTCTTCACCCAGCCCTTCTTCACGACCGAGCAGTTCACCAACCTGACGGGAAAGCTTGTCAGCCTTGAAGATGCACTGGACGGCTGCGAGCGTATCCTGAACGATGAATTCAAAGACTACGCCGAAAGCTCGCTCTACATGATCGGGGCGATTGACGAAGCGAAGAACGATGCAAAAGCCGACAAGTCCGAACCCGAGTCCACGGTCACAACATGACACTCATGAATCTCAAGATCATCCTGCCGTTCGAAGTTTTCGCCGAAAAAACCGGGGTGTCTCGTATTGTCGCAGAATCGAAGGAAGGTTCTTTCGGACTTTTACCGCACAGGCTCGACTGCGTGGCGGCGCTCACGCCCGGAATTTTGATCTACGAAAACGAAGCCGAAGGCGAAGTTTACGTGGCCGTGGATGAAGGGGTGCTGGTCAAAACCGGATTGGAAGTGCTCGTGTCCGTGCGAAACGCCATTGTCGGAGCGGACCTCGGGCAATTGCGTGAGGAGGTGGAGCGGGAGTTTCAGAATCTGGACGAGCGGGAGCAAAGTGTCCGCTCGGTGATGGCGAAAATGGAGAGTGGCTTCATCCGCCGTTTCGCGGAGTTTCATCATGAGTGATCCACCGGAACGTGAGGGCGAAAACGATAGCACAGCGTTCAGTCGAGAGGTCGGTGCGAAGGCGGCTCGCAAACTCAAGGCCCAGCGGCATTCCACGCCAGGCGTCTGGTCTGGCCTGGGCATGATGGGGCTGATTGGCTGGTCGGTGGTAGTTCCGACGTTGCTCGGCGCGGCGCTCGGCGGCTGGCTCGATAAATACGATTCGGGACAGCATTCCTGGACGCTGACTCTGTTAATCGCCGGGCTGCTGATCGGCTGTTTTAATGCATGGCAGTGGGTTGCCAAAGAGGACCAGGCAATGCGAGAGGAAGACGAGGACAAAAATGATGATTGAAACATTCACCCTGCTGTCGGCATGGACGGCGGGCGTTTTGCTCGGTGCCGTTTTCTTCGGTGGTCTGTGGTGGACGGTTCGCAAGGGTCTTTCGTCCAAACATCCGGCGTTGTGGTTCCTCGGTAGCCTGCTGCTGCGAACGGGTATGACCGCGACGGGCTTCGTCGTTGTTGCAAGTGGTCATTGGGAGAGGCTGCTGGTCTGTCTCCTCGGATTCATCATGGCCCGCCTCATCGTGGTGCGGCTGACGCAGTCGTGGGCAGACGATCAAACTCACTCGCCGGAGGAGACCAGCCATGCGTCTTAGTCCTGATGAGATGGTCTTCTGGCAATACGGTTTTCTAAAACTGAACGCGACCGTTGTCTTCACGTGGGGATTGATGCTGGTACTGGCCGTCGGTTCCAAACTGGTCACACGCCATCTATCCGTGGATCTGCAACGCTCCCGCTGGCAGAACTTTCTGGAAATCGTCGTCACCGGCATCGTGAAACAGATTGAAGAGGTAGGCCTGAGCCAGCCGCAGAAGTATCTCGGCTTTCTGGGCACGCTGTTCCTGTTTGTCGCCACAGCCAGCCTTTGCACCATCATCCCCGGCTACGAGCCACCAACCGGCTCGCTCTCGACCACGACGGCACTGGCACTGTGCGTATTCGTGGCCGTGCCGTTGTTCGGCATCGAGGAGCAAGGTATAGGCGGCTACCTCAAAACTTATGTCAAGCCGACGTTCATCATGTTGCCATTCAACATCATCAGCGAACTGTCGCGTACGCTGGCTCTGGCGATCCGACTGTTCGGCAACATGATGAGCGGCGCCATGATCATCGGCATTCTGCTCTCCATCACGCCGTTCGTCTTTCCTGTCGTCATGACGCTGCTCGGGCTGCTCACCGGCATGGTGCAGGCTTACATCTTCAGCATTCTGGCGACCGTCTACATCGCAGCCGCCATACGTGTCCGCAAGCCGAATCCGGAACCAGCAGCAAACTCTTGAAACGTGAACCACAACAACTAAAGGAAGTACCATGGACAGTGTGACTATTATAGGCGTGACATCCATTGCCATCGCCGGCCTTACGACCGGTTTCGGAACGATGGGGCCAGCGCTTTCGGAAGGGAAGGCGGTCGCGACGGCGCTGAGTTCGCTGGCCCAACAGCCCGACGCCTCCGCCACTATCACCCGAACCCTGTTTGTCGGTTTGGCGATGATCGAGTCAACGGCCATCTACTGCTTCGTAGTCTCGATGATTCTCATTTTTGCCAATCCGTTCTGGAATCATGTGATCGCCCAGACGGCAGGGAAATAACCCATGCTCATCGATTGGTTTACGGTCGCGGCACAGACGCTCAACTTTCTCATCCTGGTGTGGTTGATGAAGCGCTTTCTTTACAAGCCCATCCTCCACGCCATTGATGAGCGGGAAAAGCGGATCGCCGCGGAACTCGCGGACGCGGACGCGAAAAAGTCCGAGGCCCAAAAGGAGCGGGATGAATTCCGGCACAAGAATGAGAAGTTCGACCAGCAGCGTGCCGCACTCTTGAGCCAGGCGACGGATGAGGTGCAAACTGAACGTCAACGGCTCCTTGATGAAGCGAGGCAAGCGGCCGACACCTTGCGCGGCAAACGGCAGGATGCACTACAACGCGAACAACAAAGCCTGAACGACGAAATCACCCGCCGAACCCGAGACGAAGTCTTCGCGATCGCGCGCCAGACGCTGACGGACCTCGCCGGGACGAGTCTTGAAGAACGGATGAGTGACGTATTCACACGCCGCTTGCGTGAGCTGAACGGTGAGGGGAAAGAGGATCTCGCCAAAGCCCTGAAAACAATGTCCGACCCCGTGCTGGTGCGCAGTGCCTTCGACCTGCCACCGAAACAACGAGCCACAATACAACAGGCGCTCAACGAAACTTTCTCGGCGGACATCCCAGTCCGTTTCGAGACCGCGCCGGACACGATCAGCGGCATCGAACTGACTGCAAATGGCCGCAAGGTCGCCTGGAGCATCGCGGATTATCTTGTATCCCTGGAAACGAGCGTCGGCGAATTATTGCAACAACAGCCCAAGCCCCAGGCTGAGTCGAAAGCCCAACCCGAATCGGAGACACACGCCGATCCCCAGCCGCAGTCCGAGACGAAACCGGCCACTCCCGCGGAGGCCACATGAGCACGCCGCACAATCCCTTGCAAACTGTCTTCGACCGTACGTTCGCCGGGCTCAGCCAGGGACGTGAAACTTTCACGCCGCAATTGACGCCGCGTGAGGTGGGTACTGTCACCAGCGTCGCCACCGGCATCGCCAGGGTATCGGGTCTCCCCGGCGTGGGCTGTGATGAACTGGTCACTTTTCCCGGCGGTGTGCTCGGCATTGCATTCAACGTGGACGTGGGGGAAATTGGCGTCGTTCTTCTCGGCGCATACTGGCATCTCCACGTGGGAGATGAAGTCCAGCGTACGGGCCGGGTCATGGATGTGGCCGTCGGCGATGGATTGCTGGGGCGGGTCTTCGATCCGCTCGGTCGGCCACTCGATGGCAACGGGCCGGTGGTTTCCAGCCAACGCCTGCCCGTCGAACGCCCTGCCGTTGCGATCATGGACCGCGCGCCGGTCACGGTGCCACTCCAGACCGGCCTTAAAGTTATCGATGCGCTCATTCCTATCGGGCGCGGCCAGCTCGAGTTGATTCTGGGTGACCGCCAGATCGGTAAAACCGCCATTGCGATTGATACCATCCTCAACCAGCGGGGTCAGGATGTCGTGTGTGTCTATTGTGCCATTGGCCAGCGTGCTTCCGC
>JABMPE010000341.1 GCA_013203845.1 Rhodopirellula sp.
CTTCAAGAACGTCTGCGACAGCACTCGAGTCAAGCTGCCGTTTGGAATTTGCCAGGTCGGCAAGAGCTTCCGCAACGAGATCACACCGCGTAACTTTACGTTTCGCTCGCGTGAGTTCGAGCAAATGGAAATCGAATTCTTCTGCCATCCTTCGCAGTCGCGTGAGTGGTACACGTACTGGCGAGATCGACGCTACAACTGGTATCTGAATCTCGGAATCTCGAAGGATAACATCATCCTGCGTGACCATCATCAGGACGAGTTGGCTCACTATTCCGTCGGCACAGCGGACATCGAATACGCGTTTCCGTTCCTGGATCCAGGCGAATACGGTGAACTCGAAGGGATCGCTCACCGCGGTGACTTCGACCTGCGTTCGCACATGGAAGGCAAGCTGGCCAAGAACGCGGCCGGTGAACTGGAAGTCGAAAAGCTGGCCGACGGAACTCCGAAGCATCGTGGCAGCGGCAAGGATCTGACGTACTTTGACGATCAGACTCGTGAACGCTTTATTCCGCACGTGATCGAACCATCGGCCGGTGCTGATCGAGGCACCCTGGCGTTCATCTGTGAAGCCTATCATGAAGATCATCAGCCTGACGAAAAGGGCGAGATGCAGGAACGCGTTGTGATGAAGTTTCATCCGCGTCTGGCTCCTGTGAAGGCGGCCGTGTTCCCGTTGATCAAGAAGGAAGGCATGCCCGAAAAGGCAGCCGAGATCTTCGGAGAACTCAAGGCAGCCGGCCTGAGTGTTCAGTACGATCAGCAGGCTGCGATCGGTCGCCGTTATCGGCGCATGGACGAGATCGGTACGCCGTACTGCATCACCGTCGACGGCGATACTGCTAAGGATCAGTGCGTTACGATTCGCGATCGCGACACTCTGGTGCAGGAACGCATTCCCGTGAACCGGATTGTGGATGAAGTTTTGAATCGGTTGAAAGCGTAGGATGTCCCTGACCGCACTTTATGGAGCCCGCGTCTACGATCCGGCCAACGGCATTGATGGTGAGCTGCGCGATGTGTGGATTCAGGACGGGAAGATCATTGCCGCTCCGAAAGATCCTGGGGCACGGGCCAGCATTCGAGTGAACTGCAAAGGCATGATCATTATGCCGGGCGGTGTCGACATGCACTGTCACATCGCCGGGCCCAAGGTCAATACTGCTCGAAAGATGCTGCCTGAACAGCGTAGGCGCACCGCGCCGATGGCTCGCACGGCGCTGACCAGGTCGGGAACTTTGGGCACTGTTCCAAGTACGTTCGCGACCGGATATCTCTACGCGGGGCTCGGTTATACCACAGCCTTCGACGCGGCGGTGCCACCCATCGCCGCGCGGCATGCGCACGATGAGTTGCAGGATACGCCAATTCTGGACAAGGGTTTCTATGTCATGATGGGCAACAACCATCTTGTCATGGAACAGATTGCAAAAGGACATCAGGGGCTGACGGACGCTGCTGTCTCCTGGCTGCTGAATTCCACAGGCGGCTATGCAGTGAAGCTCGTGAATCCGGGCGGCGTCGAGATGTGGAAAAGTGGCGGTGACGGTTACTGCGGACTGGATGAAGAAGTCACACACTTCGGTCTGAGCCCTCGTCAGATTCTGACGGAGATGGCTCGGTCTGTGGATCGTCTGAAGATCCCTCATCCCGTTCACATCCATTGCAATCACCTGGGCATCCCGGGCAACTGGACGACAACGCTGGAGACCATGAAGTCGCTCGATGGTTCGCGAGCTCACCTGACACATATTCAGTTTCACAGCTACGGCGGAACGATCGAAGATCAGTCGACGTTTTGTTCGCAGGTTCCGGAACTGGCCGACTACGTCAACAATCATCCGTTGCTGACGGTGGATGTCGGTCAGGTCGTCTTTGGCGAAACGACGTCCATGACGGGCGATGGACCGCTGGGTCATTATCTGCACAAGGTCACGGGCAGGAAGTGGTTCAGTGGCGACGTGGAACTGGAAGGCGGTTGCGGCATTGTCCCGATTACCTATCGCGACAAAAGCTTCGTGCACTCGTTACAGTGGGCGATCGGGCTCGAATGGTATCTGCTGGTGAATGATCCGTGGCGGATCGCGATGAGCACCGACCATCCGAACGGTGGCTCGTTCCTGGCCTACCCGGAAATTATTGCATTGCTGATGGATCGAGGCCGGCGTCAGGAAGTGCTCGACAAAGCTCCGGCGGGCGTTGCCGAACGGTGTGTTCTGGCGGAACTGAGCCGCGAGTACACGCTCTACGAAATCGCGATCATCACGCGAGCCTCGCCGGCCAGAATTCTTGGCCTGCAGAACAAGGGACATCTGGGAGTCGGTGCGGACGCGGACGTCACGATCTACAGTCGCGATGACGATATTCAGCGCATGTTTGAGTTGCCTCGTTACGTCGTGCATCACGGCGAAATCGTTGTCGACGACGGCGAAGTAAAATCGAACTCCGAAGGCAAACTGCTGCACGTCGCTCCGGCATTCGATCAGGACATGATTCCTGACATTCAGGACTGGTTCGAGGATCATTACACAATTCAGTTCCGCAACTACCCGGTCGATCAGGATTACCTGACGAATCCGGAGCAGGTTCCGACGACGATTTCCTGATGAAACGCTGACGAGGTTTTGGTCAGGTCATTCTGAAGCAACAACCACGAAAAACGCTAAACACACGAAAGACTGAACTTTTCGCGTATTTAGTGTTTTTCGTGGTTTGTCCTTAAGTCCTTCTGGACATTAACGGGCTTTGCTCAGTGGTGCCTTGCCATCGGTCGCAATTAGAATCCCGCGCCGCTTGAGATATCACCACACCGTTCAGGATTGAGGATTCAGGAGTTCGCCATGAAAGACCCGATTCGCGTTGCAGTTACCGGAGCCGCTGGAAACATTGGCTACGCTCTCGTTTTCCGCCTGGCATCAGGACAGGTCTTTGGTCCGGATCAGCCGGTCATCGTCCATCTGGTCGAAGTACCGCCGGTTCTGCCGTCGCTGGACGGCGTTCACATGGAGCTCGACGACTGTGCGTTCCCAACGCTCGCCGGAGTCGTCAAGGCAGACAGCGATCATCTGGAAGACGGCTTTGCTGGCTGTAACCTGGTTCTGTGTGTCGGCAGCGTACCTCGTAAAGACGGCATGGAACGAGCC
>JABMPE010000342.1 GCA_013203845.1 Rhodopirellula sp.
CCACATATCATTACCGCTGCCGCCGAACATCGCGCGACGCTCGATCCGATCAGAAAACTGCAGCGTATCGGCGCCGACATCACGATTCTGCCGGTCGATCCATTCGGTCGCGTGAGTCCGCTTCAGGTCGCTGACGCCTTGCGTGACGAGACGGCTCTGGTTTCGGTCATGCTGGCGAATAACGAAATCGGCACGATCAATCCGATCGCCGAAATTGCCGCGGTGTGTCGCGATCGCAACGTGCCTCTGCACTGTGACGCGGTCCAGGCGGCAGGCCGCATTCCAGTCAACATCGAAGAACTGGGAGCAGACCTCGTCAGCCTGAGCGCTCACAAACTTTACGGTCCCAAAGGAGTCGGAGCGTTGATTGTTCGACGCGGAAACCGACGGGCTCGACCGGAAGCTTTGTTCGACGGCGGTGGTCACGAAAACGGACTTCGCAGCGGAACGCTACCTGTGCCACTGATTGTCGGCTTCAGCGAAGCATGTCGGCTGGCAGGCGAAACGCTGCAGGAAGAATCCGCGCGGATCACTCATCTTCGAGACACCCTGTGGCATCGTCTGTCGTCAGCGCTGGGTGACCTCGTCCTGAATGGTCACCCAACCGATCGATTGCCCGGCAACCTGAACGTGAGCCTGGCCGGCATTGATGGCGACACACTGATGAACGCAATGACGCAGATCGCTGTCAGTTCCGGCTCCGCCTGCACTTCCGCCAATCCGGAACCAAGTCATGTGTTGCGTGCCATCGGCCGCAGCGATCAACTGACGAGAGCGAGTCTTCGCTTCGGAATTGGTCGCTTCAACACGCTGGAAGAGATCGACTTCGCCGCAGACTTTGTCATCCGCACCGTCCAGAAGCTGAGAGTTCAGGCTTGACTGCCAGCGTCAAGAGGTAGAGGACTCCAGCCAGTCTTTCACGTGATGCTGACAACGACCAGCGACAGACAACGTCGGCGGTCGTTTTGCGACGAAGAAAGTGAATCAAACAGTCCCCCCGACCTCGCATTCCCGTCATGGTTGCCGCAGAGCGGCTGAGTTTTGCATGGTTTGTACCACTTCACGGTAATCTGGAAAGAGTGTCGTGGCAGTGGTCGACTCGTCGAGAGCAGTTTTGTGGTGTCGAATCCGGCGAATCTGACAGCATGACTCCCGTCAGGCTCTGAAGATGCTCATAATCTGAAACGATCCCGGGCGCGGTATTGTCCTCGCGTCCGCATCGGTCAGTTTTCTGATACTCGCGAGGAGGCACACATGGCAACCGCAACAGAACAAACGACGATCGCGATCCCTGTAGTTCGTCAGACGAAGATGCTGATTGGCGGTGAGTGGCTGGACTCAGTCAGCGGCGAGACGTTTCAGACGATCAACCCCGCCACTGAAGAAGTCATCGCAGAAGTAGCCGAAGGCGACGAAGCGGACATCAACCTCGCTGTTAAAGCTGCTCGCAAAGCTTTTGAATCCGGACCGTGGGCGACGATGGACGCTCGCGATCGCGGTCGGCTCATCAATCGACTGGCTGACCTGATCGAAGAGAATTTCGATGAACTGTCGGCTCTGGAAACGCTCGATAACGGAAAACCAATCGCCGACGCCCGCGCCGCCGACCCGCCCCTGGTGATCGACTGCTTCCGATACTACGCTGGCTGGGCCGACAAGATTCAGGGTGACACCATCCCTGTTCGCGGCAACTACCTTTGCTACACACGTCGCCAGCCGTTGGGAGTCTGCGGACAGATTATTCCGTGGAACTTTCCGATGTTGATGACAGCCTGGAAGTGGGGGCCAGCTCTGGCCGCTGGCTGCACCATCGTGATGAAGCCAGCCGAGCAGACTCCGCTGACCTGCCTGCGCATGGGCGAACTGGCGATGGAAGCAGGCATCCCGCCGGGAGTTATCAACATCGTGCCCGGATATGGGCCAACTGCCGGGGCAGCGCTCGTCAAGCACCCGGACGTCGACAAGATTGCTTTTACCGGCGAACACCTGACGGCTCAGCGAATCATGGCCGATGCCGCGATGACTCTGAAACGGCTGACATTTGAACTCGGCGGCAAAAGCCCGAATGTTGTCTTTGCCGACGCAGACATCGACGCCGCCGTAGCGGGTGCGGAATTCGGGCTGTTCTTTAACCAGGGACAGTGCTGCTGTGCCGGCAGTCGGGTCTTTGTTGAAGAGTCGATCAAGGAGCAATTTGTGGATCGCGTCGTTGAACGAGCCGCCAGCCGAAAAGTCGGCAACCCGTTCGACACGACCACGATGCAGGGGCCACAGGTCGATCAGGCTCAATTCGACAAGATCATGTCGTACATCGAAAAGGGCAAGGCCGGTGGAGCGGCGTGCGTCACTGGCGGAAACCGAGTGGGCGACAAAGGCTACTTTGTTGAGCCGACGATTTTCGACAACGTGACGGACGACATGGAAATTGCCACCAATGAAATCTTCGGACCGGTCATGAGCATTCTGTCGTTCAAGGATCTGGACGAAATCATCGAGCGTTCCAACTCAACGTTCTACGGTCTGGCCGCTGCCGTCTGGACACGCGACATCGGCAAGGCTCATCAGTACGCACATGCCGTCAAAGCGGGAACAGTCTGGGTGAACTGCTACGACGTCTTCGATGCCGGAGCTCCGTTCGGTGGATTCAAAATGAGTGGCATCGGTCGCGAACTTGGAGCCGCTGCACTCCACAACTACACCGAATTGAAGACGGTAACGGTCAGCCTCGACTGACGGCTTGCACTGACCTCAGATGCTTGATCAGAGCTGAATAGTCGACGCGATTATTCAGCCCTGATTTATCTGTGACCATCTGCGGCTAAGTTCTCGGTATGTGGAGTCTGACGAAGATCGTTTGGAACCTGCGTTGATTTCCCGAATCAAATAACGGGATCACTTTTCGTGATGCCTGTGTTTGTGCTTGAGATGTTCCGGCAGGTTGAAGCCTGTTTCGAGGAATGAAACCAGGTCGATAATTTCCGGTCGCGTCAGCACGTTGGCCATCCCCTTCGGCATGGCGGAAATCGTCGAGGCGAAGCTCTCTTCGACATCGCTCTTCGCCACTTCCGTTATCACTGACGGAATCAGCAGGTTGCTGATGATATGGAATTCCGTTTCCGTTTCTTTGACGACAACTCCTGACAATACCTTGCCACTTTCCATCAGGAACTGAGTTGTCTGGTACTTTTTGTTGATCTCCGACGACGGATCCAGAATCTATTGCAGTAACTTGACGCCTTTCAATCGTTTGCCGGTCTCGGTCAGGTCCGGGCCGATGTTGATGCCATGCCCGGCAATGGCGTGACACTGGTTGCAGCGAGCTTTCACGAATGCCTGCATGCCTCGCGAAATAGACTCGTCGTCGGTCTTCGTCGTGATGTCTGGGAAATCCGCCATTGTCCACTCTTTGACGATCGTCGGCTTGCGAGCGGCGAGCAACGCTTCTGCTTCTGCCGAAGTTTCAGCGACGACCATGACACCGTTCATGATCACCCAGTGTCCGGGGAACGTGCAGACAAACGGGTAAACACCAGATTCAGCCGGCGCCGTAAACCGCAGGACATGTACGAGCGATTTTCGGGTCGGGCCGATCATCGGCGAGGCCTGCAGAATGAGACTTCGCTTGTCATCGGGAATGAAGTCCGAATTCGCATTTTTCGGATCGCGTGCCATCGCGTTGGCAGCCATCCCCACTTCGGCCAGAGCGTCCGGCTGAACGATGACGAAGTTGTGATCCGTCGCGTCTGGATTCGCAAACACAATTTTCACCGGCTGGCCAGGCTGAGTGACAAACTGCTCGACGGTAAACCTCATCCGCTCCGGAACGCAGGAGATGCGCACGGTCTTCAGATTTTTCTGAGAGTCGAACTGAGCATCGGCTGCGTTGGGAGTCGGTTCTTTGAAGAGGTTTCCGCGACCGGCACTCTTCAGCAGTTTCGCGACGTTGTAACCGGCGTTGCCTTCCCAGTGACGCCGCAGGTTGGCTGACCCCAGTGCGCAGGTAATGGCGTAGGCCGTGTGACCTTCTCGCGGATACTTGAACACGTCGAGCATGGCATCGAGGGCTGCTTTGGATCCGATGTAACTGGCTGCAATCGCCGCTTCCATTCGCACTAAACCATTGGCGTCGTTGGCTGAGCGATGCAGCAGGTGCACGGCGTCCGGCATTTCAGAATGCCAGTACCGCAGTTGCTGGGTCGCCGCCGCTCGCGCGTGATGATCTTCGCAAGCGAGCAGTTCACGCAGCAGGTCCGCGTTCACTCTGCCGATGTTTCGGTAATTCCAGATAGCTTCAATCTGATGATGACGGCGCCGCGGGTCGGTCGGCGCAAGATTCGCCACCCACTGATCGAGTGCCGTTTTGACAGTATCGGCGTTTCGCTCACGCAATTCGCGTTTGGCCCAGTAGCGATAGCGGTACTCCGGTCGCTTTTGAATTTCGAGCAAGTCTTCGATCGAGGCACCGGCGAACACGGGCGGATCCTGCAGCGGCTTTCCTTTGGCGGTGATCCTCCAGATGCGCCCCGAGTGTCGGTCGCGTCGGTCGTCACGGAGCGAATACTGAGCGTGGCCTTTCACCGGGTTGTACCAGTCACAGACATACATCGCTCCGCGAGGTCCAAAACGCAGATCGACCGGAATGAAGCTGAGATTCGACGAGAAGATCAGATCGCTGACGTACTCTTCGTCATAGCCGAATTCCGACTCGTTCCATTTGTGAATCTCAACGCGGTTTGTCGGCTTGTAGCGGACTTTGATAAAACCACCCTGTAACTCTTCCGGGAACGTCGAGAAGTCGACGAATTCGTGACCGCAGGTTCCTGAGTACGCTCGCAGTCCATCCGGTTTCGGATGCTGCTGAGGGTACGGCGGATCGAGCGAATGAAATGCGGCGGCAAAGATCGGATGACTGGCAACATGGTTGCCCCAATCGTCAAAGGTGACGCCCCACGGGTTCGTGCTGGGGTAAGTTCCGAAACTCGTCAACCGCTGCGACCGCGGCTCGAAACGGAACCAGCCGCTGTTCTGTTGCCGAACCGGGCCGTAAGGCGTTTCGACCTGCGAGTGATGAAAAATCGATTCGCGAAACAGCAGGTCGCCGTCGGGCGTCCAGGTAAAGTCATGCAGCGAGTGATGAGAATCCTCTGTACCAAAGCCTGTTAGAACCTTGCGATGCACGTCGGCCTTGCCGTCTCCGTCAATATCTTTGAGAAACGTCAGGTCAGGCTGCTCCGAGACGTACACGCCGCCGTCGCCGAATTCAAAGGACAGCGGAATGTGCAGGTCATCGGCGAAGACGGTCGACTTGTCGGCTTTACCGTCGCCGTCAGTGTCTTCCAGAATCACGAGCTTGTCGTTCGGTTCGTTGCCGGGGTACACGTGCGGGTACGTCGTCGAGCAACTCACCCACAGCCGCCCGAGCGAATCCCATCGCATCTGAATCGGCGCAGCAATGTCCGGAAACTCTTCCTCGCCCGCGAACAGATTCACTTCGAAACGCGGATCAACGGTAAACTCTTTCAGCTCCTCAGCGGCGGAGATCCAGCGATTGGCTCCTCGGCTCTCCGTTGTTTCCGGCAGTGGCGGAATGTTCGAATCATCGATAGGTCCCGACACACTCCTGCCCTGAGCAATGTCCCAGATTCGCCGATCCCGGTTGGCGGTCATGATCTCAAAGTTTCGCATCGCTGGCAGGAAATCCAGATACCCGTAACTCTTATTTCGGTCTCCCGTGTAATAAAACGTGTTGAGCGGTCGGTAACGTCGTGCGAACTGGCGGTTGCGATCGACGATGGCTTCCCGCAGCGGTCTACTGTTGCTGAGATATTTCTGAGCGTCAGCCTCTGAGACGCCAAACCCCTGAGTGAAAAGCTTTTCGGCAAACGTTGCGTAACCCTGCTCCGTCAGGTGACAGCCGTTGATGGTCAGGTCCGTGCCGGGGCTGGCCATTGCCTGTTGCAGCGGCCTGAAGACGTCGACAAAACCGACCTGCTGCTGCGCGGCCACACTTTTCATGGCAGCGACGTAAAGCTGAATCTGTTCGTTGTTCATGTCGGCGGCGTTGACAGCTGCGACGTTTTCGTTGGCGATCGGAGAAATCAGCAGGACGCGTGGTGCTGACCTGCCGTTGTAGGCCTTCGTTTTCAGGCTTGTCAGGAATGTAGCCAGCGATTTCTCGAAGTCAGCCAGGCCGTCCTTACCGGCGAACGATTCGTTAAACCCGAACGCCGCCATGATGACGTCCACTTTTTCGTGAGTGAGGTGCTGGTCGAGGTTCGCGAAGTTCGCCGGTCGAGGCTGAAGATCGACTGTGTCCGCGGACCAGCAGAGATTTCTCACAACCAGCTCATGCTGTGGGAAATGCGAATGCAGCAATGCTTCGAAGTAGCCGAAATGCTGTGCTCGATCGAGCAGCGTGTTACCGATCAGCGCGATCCGGTCGCCTTTCTTCAGATCTAACGGCAACACGGTGACAAGAGGATCGGCAGGACCGGCCACCGGCGCGGTCTTCGCGTAAATTCCGTACTGTTGAAACTCGGGATCGAGCGGCTGTTCGCCTGCTTCTGTCGGCTGGGTTTTCGCGTTTTTATTGACCGCACGTTTTCCAGCAGCAGCCTTTCTGGCGGGCTTGGACCGGTCCTTGTTCTCCTGCCCGGACAGCGAGCTGAAAGCGAGAAAGAACATCAGGCAAACGAGAGTCGAGCTTGAAAACTTCTTCGTGAAGACAGACATGAGATTCCTCATGGACAAAATCGGGATGTTCGGCGAGTCGCGAGCAGTTCGCAGGAAACCTGGCGGCGAAGAGACATACGCTAGTTCTCAGCCATTTCGGCTGCCACCGATCTGGTAACTGAACGGCATTCTGTCGCGTCGCAAAGGAACGGCATACGAAATAACCACATCCATTCTTTCAGCAATCCGTCATTCCTGCCGGAACGTTTTCTTGTGCCTGTTCGCCGTTTGTCTTCAATTTCTGAAGTGGCTTGTTGAATCTCGAACGGCCCCTGCGTTGATAGTTAGATGCCGATTCAATTTTCAAGTGCGGAAATGCGACAGCCATTCTGTTCGGGCCGTCGTTCGTCAGCACTGATTGAATCCAGTCGCAAACTCTGGGGAGGGAAAGTCATGCTTCAACAACGTAAACGACGCTCGGTCCTGAGACTTCGGATTCAGCAGTGCCTGACGGGTGCTGCGATGCTGCTTGTCGTTGGGATCGGTTCTGACCTGCAGGCTCAAATGCAGTGCAGTGGCGGCGATCGAGCTGGCGGCGGCCAAATGGCCGGGCGAGGCGGCGGCGGGCCAATGGGCGGGCGAGGCGGTGGTCCTGGTGCGGCGATGGGCGGCGGAAGCAGCCAAATGGGACAGATGATGCAAATGATGATGCAGGCTCAGCAACTTCAACAAATGCAGCAGCAGTATCAGATGATGCAACAGACACGCCTGCAACAGAACCGGTTCCAGCAGGATCTGCTGACTCGCCAGCAACTGGATTCAGCGAGCAATCGGAAGTCCGCGATCATCCCGACGTTTCAGAGTGGCTCACAGAGTGCCTCACCCACAAAACCAACGATGACTCGGCGGGAAAGGTTGCAAGCGCTGATTCAGCAGCGGCGGGAAGAACAGACTCAAAAGAAACTGTCACGTCGAGAACTCGCGATCCAGCGATCAGGGAGGAATCAATCATCAACCATAATCGCTTCTCTGAATTCTTCCGTGACTGGTATCGCCAACTGAAGTCTGACGTTATTGAGCGGCAACTCTCACCTGCCGGGTTGCAAACAGATAATCACTCCACGGCAAAAGTCCGCAATTGACTGAGCGGGAGACGTCCTGACAGTCTGTTGCGGCGTCAGCCTGCACGCCGCTTCTGTGAATTCAGCAGGAAGATCATTGTCTGGATCTGTCGCCTCGGTACAGCTGGATCGGTATGCTGCGTGCCCTTTGTGGTGCCAGCCCTATGAACCAGCAACTGGATTTGCGAGACACCGGTCTCACAAGATAAATCAATGGCGAACGACGATTCTGAATTCGAACCTGGTGATGATTCCATCGGGCTCGTCGAGACTCAACAGGTGACGTTGTTTGAAACGCCGAACGAACTCTGCCTCGAAAGCGGAGTCAAGTTTGGACCGATTAACGTCGCTTATGAAACATACGGCACGCTCTCGCCGGAAAAAGACAACGCCATTTTTGTCTGTCACGCTCTGACCGGCGATGCCCATGTTGCTGGCTGGCACGCGGAAGAGAAACGCAAGCCCGGATGGTGGAACGACTTCGTCGGCCCCGGCAAAGGTCTCGACACCAATAAGTATTTCGTCATCTGTGCGAACGTGTTGAGTGGATGCAAAGGAACGACTGGCCCCAGCAGCATCGACCCGAATACCGGAAAACAGTATGGGTTGCTGTTTCCATTCATCACGGTCGGAGACATCGTCAAAGTTCACTCCGCGCTTGTGAAGCATCTGGGTATCGACAAGCTGCTGGCCGTGATTGGCGGAAGTCTGGGCGGCATGCAGGTGCTTGACTGGGCGGCGAGGTTTCCGAATCAAATGGCGGCGGTCGTCTGTCTGGCCGCGGCAGCGAAGCTGTCAGCTCAGGGGATAGCCTTTAACGTCGTCGGTCGGCGAGCCATCTTTACCGATCCAAAATTCAACCGCGGCGAGTATTACGATGATACGGAAGGGCCGCGCGTCGGGCTGGCGCTGGCTCGAATGGTGGCGCATATCACGTACCTGTCGGATGTTTCTATCGAAGACAAGTTCGGACGACGACTTCAGCACAGCAGCCACTTGAAATACGACCTCGACCAGGAAACCGAATTCCAGATTGGCAGCTACCTGCATTACCAGGGTAAACGATTTGTCGAACGGTTTGACGCCAACAGTTATATTTGCCTGACCCACGCCATGGACTATTTCGATCTTGCCGAAGAGTGCGGCACAATCGGCCAGGCGTTACAAAACTCGGATGCCAACTTTCTGCTCGCGTCGTACACCAGTGACTGGCTCTTTACGACAACGCAATCACTGGAGATTGTCTCTGAACTGGTGAAAGCGAAACGAAATGTGTCGTTTGTCGAACTGGCCAGCTCAAAGGGACATGACGCGTTTCTGCTTGAGATCGAACCTCTGGAACAACTGGTCCGTCCGCTTCTGGAACGTACCCGTCAGGAAGTGACTGAGCGGCGAGACCCATCTGAAAAAGCTGCCAGAGGTGATCACAATGGGTAAGAAACGCTACTGCATGCCCGACCCGCAGGCAGCAATCACCGACGAACTGCTGATGCAGCATATCGATCAAGGCAGCCGCGTGATCGACCTTGGCTGCGGTGACGGTCGACTGCTGGAGAAACTGCGAGATGCCCACGACTGCTCCGTTCAGGGTGTCGAGCTGGACCTGAGCGAGATCTACGCCTGTATCAGCCGGGGTGTGCCTGCGATTCTGATGGACCTCGATCAGGGGCTGACAACGATTCCGGACGACGCCTTCGACATCGCCGTGCTCAGTCAGACACTGCAGCAGGTCCGGCATCCAGCCGCAGTGCTGTCGGAGATGTTAAGAATCTCGCGACGAGCACTGGTCGTCGTTCCCAACTTCGCGCACTGGAGAATTCGCCAGCAGGTGGTCATCAGCGGTCGAACGCCGGTCACACAATCGCTTCCGTATTCGTGGTACAACACTCCGAACCTGCATTTCATGTCGATGGCGGATTTCCGGGAGCTTGCCGGACGACTGAATGTCCGAATCGTTCACGAGATTCCAATCATCGCAGGCCGCTCACGACGTCGAGCCTGGCTTCCGAACGTTCGAGCAGAAAGCCTCTTTTACATCCTCGAACGTGGCGAATCGAATGCCTCGTCCGCATCGACGTAAGTGTTGCTGAAACGCAACACCGAAGTGCGTGGGACAAATCTGAATCTTCGACATGTCCGGACGATCAACCGGTCGGTTCATCGCGAATGCGTCAGCGTCAGCCACGTCTCCGTCAGAAGGCTCTATATTTATTGGACGGAGTGCAGGTTCCGTGCTCAGCTTCTCTATGCAGCGGCTACGATCGCGGATCATCAATCCTGCGCGCGAGTTCTCTGCCATTCAATTCGGCAGACGATTCCCACCCCGGTTCAGCAAATGGCAGGCAACTGACACGATGAGCGTCTCGATCCTGAATGAAGAGTCGACCCAGCAAACGAATCACCTTCCGCATGAGGTCAGTTCTCCATCCATTAATGCTGATGGGCGACCGACTTCTGAACTGTCGGATCTGGTCGACCTCTATGCCGTTGCTGAGTACCTTCCGCCGGCAGACTGGGTAACGCGATTGAATCTCGTCAGGCCGCGGCGGGACGTGCTCTGTCTGAGTGTCACCACGCGATTTCTGAAACGCCTGCTCGACGTTGTCGTCTCACTGGTCATGATCGTGCTGCTGACGCCATTGCTGGTACTGACGGCACTGGCAGTTCGACTGACATCTCCCGGACCGGTGATCTTTCGGCAGCAGCGAGTCGGATTGAATCTTCGTGGCAGTAAGCCGACCAAATCGGATCGCCGTCAGGCAGTCGACATCCCGATTCCGGAAACCGGTGACCGTCGCCAGGGAATTGACCGCAGAGCGGAAGCGAACTACGGGAAGCCGTTTACACTGTATAAGTTTCGAACGATGAGAACCGACGCCGAGAAAGACGGCGCTCAGTTCGCAACGAAGGGCGACCCACGAGTGACTTCGATCGGTCGGTTCCTTCGCAGGACACGACTTGACGAGCTGCCGCAGTTGTGGAACGTGCTCAAAGGAGAAATGACGCTGGTTGGACCTCGCCCCGAACGCCCGGAATTTATGCAGGAGCTGTCTGACGAAATTCCGAACTACCTCGATCGCCTGGGCCTCAAACCCGGCCTCACTGGTCCAGCACAAGTCATCAACGGCTACGACAACAACATCGACAGTTTCCGTCGGAAGGTCGCACTCGATCTGCTGTACCTGCAGAACTGCTGCCTCTGGAATGACATCAAAATTCTGTTCCGCACGATCCGAGTGGTTCTGACCGGCAGCGGCGCCCTATGAACCGCAGCGTCGACATGAATCGACGCGTCCATCCGGTCGACCTGCAACGCTTCTTCAGAATCGCGCTGTCGCATTCTGGCGTCCACATGAGGCTCGCGACTGCGCCGACAGAATCGGTCGACACCGTGCCTTTGTAACCTCGACCACTCCACATCGCGATATCCGAGAGATTCCGGGGCGGCGTCCGAGCCGACATCCATGAATCTCACGAAAAACAATCCTCAGACAACCATCTGAACGCCATCTGAACCCGAGGACTATCGTCGGCCAGCCAATCGCTTTTCCATCGATTTCCCCACGTCATCACGCCCCGACTCCGCCTCACCTTCCCGCAGTGAGAAATGCGGGGAAAGACACTCTGAGCGTTCAGGTCTATCCCTCCGTGTCGCACATGAGTTTCAGCGGTGCACCTTCCTGGTCGATACAACCCACAGCGCTGCAATCCGTGCGCGGTAATTTACGCCGCGCCGGAAGGATCAGATCTCTGCAATCAGAGGTGTAACCGTCGCGCCATCAGCGGCAGCTGGACGCCGCATTCTGACCAATGGAGGGGGAAATCATGGGTCTAACATCGGCTCTGAACACGTCGCTCAATGGCTTGACGCTGAACGAAACTGCGATCGAAGTCATCGGCAATAACATCGCCAATGCCGCCACAAACGGCTTTAAGGCTTCCAACGTTCAGTTCACAACGCAACTGTCTCGCACGCTGACGGTTGGTTCGGCACCTCAAGGGCAGAACGGTGGCACGAATCCTCGCCAGGTCGGCCTTGGATCAACAATCGCGGCCATTCGCCGTGATTTTTCTCAAGGTGCAATTACAACCAGCACGAGTTCGTCAGACCTGGCAATCGAAGGTGAAGGATTCTTTGTCCTGAGTGGTTCTAACGGACAGAGTTACTCACGAAACGGAAACTTCACGCTCAACAATCAGAGCCAACTCATCAATGCGGACGGTCTTCGCGTCAAGGGATACGGCGTCGACGATCAGTTCAATGTTGTCACCACGCAGCTCGTGAATATTGAGATCCCGCTGGGCAAACTCAATGTTGCTCAGGAGACCCGAAACGTCAGTATCGAAGGATCGGTTCGAACTGACGGAGCGGCTGTAATTGCCTCAGAATCCGAAGTCATTCAGTCGGCTCCACTATTTGACGGTTCAGGATCAGCCATCACAGCCTCGACGCTTATCTCCGACATTCGAACATCATCCGGTGGCGTTCCAGTATTTGTCGACGGTGAGACGATTTCATTTACACCTCGAAAAGGTGGCGCCGACTACGATCCTGCAGATTTCGCAATTACCGCCACATCAACAGCTGGCGACCTCGCTCAGTTTCTAAGCGACGCGTTTGGTCTCGAATCTTCAGCAAGCGTCGCGGGCGACCCGTTTGGACCCGCAGGAGTCAACATCACCACCGATGGCCGATTCGAAATTGTCGGGAATGCAGGAACATCGCAAGCGGTAGAAATCACTCCCTCACGGTTCAAACAATCACAATTAGGTGCCGGGCAGTCCAGTACCACGGCAGTCGATCTCGATTTTGCCTCGGTACGCGATGGAATCGGTGAAAGCTCCGTGGTGACCTTTCCCGTTTTTGACTCACTGGGTGAGCAGGTTCTCGTCAGGATGCACTCCATCCTTGAGGCCAAGTCGGCTACAGCGACAACCTACCGATATTATTTTGAAAGCAGTCAGGACAGTGACATAAACACCAACCTGACCACAGGCACATACACACTGAATGAAGCGGGAGAATTGACTGGTGATTCAACCGTGACACTGTCTATTGATCGCGATAGTACGGCCGCTAAGACGATGAGTGTCGATGTTGATATTTCGCGGATTACCGGCCTCACCGAAAACGGAAGTTCAGGCTCGTTGGCGCTGCTTTCTCAAGACGGTGCTCCCGCAGGATCCTTGACCAATTTTAATATCAACGACCTGGGAGTCGTGAGTGGAGTCTTCACCAACGGCGTGATCAGGCCACTGGGACAGCTTGTGCTCGCAAGATTTGCGAACCCGTTGGGACTTGTTGAAAACGGTGGCGGAACGCTCTTCGAAGGCGTGAGTTCGGGACCCGCACAGATCACGATACCGGGACAGACAGGCACCGGAAGCATTCGCTCCGGAGCAATCGAGCTGTCGAATACGGACGTCGGCCGAAGTCTGGTCGACCTGATCGTTTCCTCGACAAACTACCGAGGAAACGCTCGAGTGATCAGTTCTGTGCAGCAGCTGGTCGACGAACTGCTGGTTCTGGGTCGTTAGAACCATCGATCCCGATTGAGCCACTCCGGAGTCGTTGAATGATCAAACTCACGAAGCTGAACGGAGACGAGTTCGTCGTCAACGCCGAATTGATTCGGTTCATCGAACGTCGGCCTGACACCTACATCACACTAACCACGGA
>JABMPE010000343.1 GCA_013203845.1 Rhodopirellula sp.
GTTCAAGCGGTATCACATCGGCAAAGTCTGGCGCGGCGAGAACACACAAAAGGGCCGTTACCGCGAGTTCATGCAGTGCGACTTTGACACGATCGGCACGCTCGCCAACGCCGCGGACATCGAAACGCTGTTTGTCATTAACGACCTGATGGAGCAAATCGGCTTCGAACGTTTCAGCATTCGCATCAACAATCGTCTCGTGCTCAACGGCCTGCTGGAAAAAGTCGGGCTGACCGACAAGTCAGTCGGCGTGTTGAGGTCACTCGACAAGCTCCCCAAGATTGGCCGCGACAAGGTCATCGCTGAAATGATCGAGTTCGTCGGAACCACCGCCGAGCAGGCAGCGAGTGTCCTGGACCTCGCCGAACTGACCGGTGCCCCCGCTGAGATTCTGAACTCACTCGACGAAATGCTGGCGGGCAGCGACGCGGGATTGGAAGGCGTCGCCCGGTTGCGGGAACTCTTCGAATGCTGTGCGAAGGTCGGTCTGCCGGAAGATCGCGTCGGGCTCGACCTGTCGATCGCGCGAGGCCTGGACTACTACACCGGCACCATCTACGAGACGTTTCTGGGCGATCTGCCAACCATCGGCAGCGTCTGTTCTGGCGGCCGTTACGACAACCTGGCCGGACTGTTCACGAAGCAGGAATTGCCCGGCATCGGTGCCAGCCTGGGCCTGGACCGACTGCTGGCCGCGATGGAGTCGATGGAAATGGTGGAGTCCGCATCGACTCCCGCAGATATCTTCATCCCGCAGTTCGACAGTTCACGTCTGGGAGACTACCTGGCTATCGCCCGCACCCTGCGAGCCGCCGGCCTGCGAGTCGAAGTCTTCCCCGAAGCCAAAGGGATCGGCAAACAACTCAAGTATGCTGACAAGAAGGGTCACAAGATCGCCGTCATCGCTGGAGACGACGAATTCGCCAAAGGCATCTGGCAGGTCAAAAACCTGCAGGTCCGAGGCGACCAGTCCGACGTCTCCACCACCGACCTCGCTGAGCATCTTAAGACGCTGCTCAATGAGTAGTTAACACGGTCGCGCCGCCAACTCAGAAGCGGCGGCGTGCGCGAAGTTACTCAAATGCCGGTTCCTGGACGACGACGACCCAGCCGGTGTCTTCGAGGAATGAGCCGTCTTCCGCACCTTCGTGCATGTCTCGGGGGCGGCGGAAGATGATGGGTTCGAAAGCCGCGGTCCAGGCAACGTCCGGCGTGGCGTAGTCGACGTAGTCGTCTCTGACGGAGCCTCGTGACGTCAGTGACTTGCTGCCAACCGATTGCTCGTGCTGGAGCTTCCGCAAGGCTCGCAGTTCGGTCATTTCATCCAGAATGTTGCCGGGAACCTGGCGTGTCTGATCAGCCAGAGCTTCCTGTTGAGACTCGACCCACTCCGGTCGGCCGGTACGGGAATCATGCAGCACCGTCCCGCGATCACCCAAAGCGTTCAGTCCAGTGTCGACGAGGACAACGACTCGATCTTCACCCATGCGGGCGTTGAGCACTTCGAAGTCGCCCAGGCTTTGAGACATCGCCAGCATGGCCAGCACTTTTCGGGACTTTGTACCGTCCGGCTCAGTGACGTCTCCCCAGACCGGCGTGCTGAGTGCAATCATGAACTCACCGTTGGACTTGCTTTTAAACACGATCGAGCGGTACGGGCGATCGATAAGAGGCAACGGATTCTGAGCGATTTCCTCGGGGTCAAGATCCCGACCCTTGCCGTGGAAGTAGTCGCGGTAGCCGAAGAACTTTCCGATCGAGGGTCCGCGTGGCGCACGTCCCAACTGAATGCCATCAGCCATTGTCACAAACCAGCTGGTAGCAATGGCCGGTCCGCCTTCTTCGGAATAGACGGCTCGATGCTCGCTCAACCAGAGCTGGACTTCCGGATCGCCTTCGGGTGGGATCACGCCGTTTGCCGATGCTCTTTCAACCATCTTCAGAAATGCCGGATCGCTGGCCGCTTTCTGAAGAATCAGCCAGCGGGACTGCAGGTCCTTGCCAACGGCTCTGGCCACAAACTGAGCGGTTAATTGCAGGCTGTCTGCGTGCGCCTGCTGGGCCACCAGCCGTGCCTCGTGCTCCCGTCCGGCCAGTCGGCCTTGACCGACCGCAGCCAGAGAGACAACCGTCGAGATCACCATCAGCGTCAAGCCAATCGCCATCGTCCATTCGCGATGACGCCGAATCCAGCGACCGCAGCGTTCCAGACGGCCTTCTTTTCGAGCATGGATCGGCTCATCAGCGAGCCAGCGTTCGATGTCTTCGGCCATTTCGCTGGCCGTGATGTATCGCGACGCAGGATCCATCGACATCGATTTTACGCAAATGGCTTCCAGTCCAACCGGCACGTCACTGTTCAATTCACGAGGTGCGGTGAAGGTCCCGTAAAGTGCTCGTGACAACGTGTCGCGAGCGGAATCACCCGTATACGGAGCCTGGCCGACCAGCAGTTTGTACAGAGTCGCTCCGAGTGAAAAGATGTCGCACGCCGGAGTGAGATTCGGAATCCCCGCCGCCTGTTCGGGCGGCATGTAAGCTGGCGTTCCCACCGGTCCTCCACTGGAGCCGCCTGAGCTTGTCCCTGAACCGCTGGTGGGCATCAGTGTCTGCTCGCCACTGGCCCGCGCCGATTCGTTACGGTCAATCGGCATCGCCAGGCCCCAGTCGACGACCAGTGTGTCGCCGTACTTGCCGAGCATGATATTTTCCGGCTTGATGTCGCGGTGCAGGATGCCTCGGTTATGAGCGTAAGCAATGGTCTGGCAGACCGTCACCAGACGATTCAACAGCCCACGAAATTCGACCGAACGCGACGTGCTGAATAACGACGCCGCTCGACGAGGTCGAGCCGCCGACAAGTCCAGGTCCGTGCGATGGATTTTCGCGATACGCTCTTCAAGTGTTTCCCCCTGAATAAAGCGCATGGCGTAACACAATCGCCCGTCCGGAGTCCTGCCGAATCCATAAACCGGCACGACTCCAGGGTGATCGAGCCTCGCGGTGACTTCGGCTTCCAGCTGAAACTGCTCACGGCAGTCACTTCGGTCGCGATGTTTCGGTCGGATAAATTTCAGAACGACGTCACGCTGCAACTCTTCGTCGTCAGCAATGTAGATCTCGCCGAGACCGCCTCGCGCATGGAACCTCAGCTTCCGATACATCTGCTGCAGAACCAGAGCGCCGACATCTGACTTTTTCGGACCTTCGGGCTCGATAACGGTCGCCAGCCCGCCGATTTCCGGCGCCGCGGTTTCTTCGACGCTCCGCGGCCCGATTGCGTCAATCCGCTTCTGAACTTCTTCGAGGAGTTCCGGGCAGTCCATGCAGAGTTCTTCAGGGGGGATATACTGCCCCTGCGCCAGCAACTCTTCCCACTGAGAGACCAGATGCTCAACGCGGATGGTATCGATCATAATCACTCCAGAACTGGTTCAAGCCTCAAAGGTGCCGGACGCAATGACCGCCTCGTCAACTTGCGTCTGCATACTTCGTTAACCTGCTGATACAGTTTCGGCCACGCAAGCATTGTACCGACGCCGCGAAATACTCAACCCGCAAAACGCCGTTGTGGACAGTCGACCGAAATTCATCCGCAAACGGGACGTTCAACTGCCGCCGGCTTTCCACAGTCGCAAAACCTCGCCAGCTACCAAAGTTGCCGGGAAGCAACGGATGATGTGTTTCCGCATCAACGATCGCTATCCTCTGCCGATGACCAGGTACACGACCCACGAATAAGGGGCTGGAGTCCGTGTGGCTGGTTATCGGCCTTCATTTCGTGGGATGCGAATTGCGCGAGAGCCCGATTGTCAGGGCATCCCGTAGGAAATCGCCATCCGGAAAAACCCATCATCAGGTGTTCTCAGGAGCTTCATCATGAACATGACATTACGTCTCGCTGGATTCGTCGCATTTCTCTGCCTGCTGAGCGTTCCAGCTTCTGCCGAAGAACCGAAGGCCGAACCAAAGATTAGACAGGAACCGAAGCTGGAAGCCTGCGAACTGGGCAGCACCTACAACGTTCACCGGCTCGGAAAAATCTACCTCGCTGGCCAGCCGTCGGCTGACGATTTTGCCACCGCGAAAAAGGACGGCATCAAAACCGTCATCAATCTGCGAACGCCCGGCGAACTTCCGTTCGACGAGAAGGCCGTCCTCAAAGGTCTGGGCCTGGAATATCACCACATCCCGTTTGCCGCTCCGGAAACACTGAAGGACGAAATCTTCGACAAGTCGCTGAAGGTTCTGGGCGACAGGAAAAAACAGCCGGTCCTGCTGCACTGTGCATCGGCTAACCGAGTGGGAGCCATCTGGCTGGCGCATCGAGTGCTCACCGACAAGATCCCGTATGACAAAGCCATTAAAGAAGCCAAAGAGGTCGGGCTGAAGTCTCAGCCGTACGAAGCCATCGCAAAGGTCTACATCGAGAAGGCTCAGGCGAAAGCTCGCGCTGCGAAGCCCGACGGGAAGTAAAAACTCGACTCCAGAAGCAGGCTGAAACAGCGCAACGCTCGTTTCAGCCTACGCTGGATGTTCGACTTCGATAGCGATCGCCCGGATCTCGAAGTCGTCGAAACTGGTCGCGTCATCTTTTGCAGACGTCTGACGAATCTGGATCGCGTTTTCTCCAGCTTTGAGCTGCCGAGCAGGAAGCCGCAATCGCACGCGATGAGGATCGGTCGCTGGCGATCGCACCTTGATCAAATCGTTCAGCGTGCCGACGAGTTCGCCGTTCAGGAACACTCGCGTCGCGAGAAAACCCGCTCGTACATCATCAAGAAACGGCGTGGCTCGCAGCGTGCCGAGGCCAGACGGAATCAACTCGGCGACGTCGCCACTGAGAAATACCGGAAGCTCCAACGAAGTCCTGTCGACATCAAAGTTGAGCGACAATTCCGTTCCGTCAGGTTCGACTCGCGAAAAGCTCTCGCGGAATCCGTTGCCCAGGTGCCGGGGACCAGGATCGATCAGCGTGTACGAACCGTGAAAGAACGGTCGAATTCGGCGAATCATTGACCAGCGGACCAACACGTCTCCGAGCAGGGGATGTCTGGTTCGCAGACCGTCCTGACCAGATTGCACCAGCGCCGTCCTCATCCAGAATGGCTCTTCGAGAGCCGCCAGCCCGCACGACGAATCGGGCACGAGTTCAATCTGCGAAAAGAATCCGTCAACAGTACGAGGCGTGAAATCGTTCGCTCTCCGAAAGGTCACCGCTCTCACGGCAGTTCGATCAAGCTGCCGAATCTGACCGGTTAAACCTGAGTCTCCGAATGTTACTTTTCGAGTGACCTCGGTGACCTGACCGAACAACTCATCACCCGAGTTCAGCACGAGGCGGTCATCATCCAGTGAGTGCCACACCAAATCCCTGCCGCTCAGCGCATCAACAGCAGACCGGTCACCGTGCCTGACCCACGGAACTTCCAGCCGGGGCAGACGATCTCGTTGCTCTTTCGTGTCAACCATCGCAGCGAACACGCCGTCGGCTTCCACAGCAAACAACTGCCCCGGCACCGATTTCATGCGCGCGATTGAGAATTCGTTCATGCTGAGTGACAGCCCATCAGCCAACGTCACGCGGACAATCGAGAACACGGGAAACGGCGCAGCAACTTTCGTGTGACTCAAACGCCCGTTCGGAAGGCGGACAGAAATTTGATTCGCACCCGCAGTGACTTCGAGCGGCAGAGTGTTGCCGTCAGCTGTTCCGAACAGAAATCTCAGTTGTGTGTCGGCGAGGAAAAAACCAGGAGCTTCGGGAGGATTCGTCGTGATTTCGCTCGGCAGGATCGGCCATTCCAGCCCCAGCACGACCACGCCATTTTCGAGAGGAGCTGGTAACTCGAACCGTTGACGTCGCCAGAATTTGAGGCTTGACCGAGCATTTGACGTTTCGTCTGACTCCGGCGACTTGAGTGGAGCTGATTCCGAATCGGAAACGCGCCGTGATGATTCGATTCGCCATTGATGATCTGGATGCAACTCCACGTCCGACGGTGAACTGTCGACACACCCGGACGGAACACGAATCGACGACAGACCTGGACGCTCCCCCATCATCGCCCCCGCCATTTGCGAAGTTGTGACGAGTTCCTGGGTCTGCGGCTGAATGCGACGCGCAACCGATAAAGGAGAGGTGGCGTGCGCAGGCCAGAATCGCGGAGTTGCGATCCGTGCATCCTGCGGCTCTCCAAACAGCGTTGATACCGGAACGAAATCGTCATCCAGTCGATCAGCAACCTGCCAGTGGCCGGGCAGAACCTCACCCGTATTGAAAGTGGCGATTGTTATCGGCTCGCAACTTCGAGATCGCCAGGTTGTCGTGGCAAAATCGAGTCGCATGCCATTTTGCAGCTGCCGATCTTCAGCCAGTCTGAGACGGTCGCCAATAAACCTGGCATCTTCTGTGAAGCCGTCGACCGTTTGAATTCGAAACGCAGGACCACACGACAACTCAGATTCGGGCTCAACGTTTCCGTCCTGCCCGCAGTTAGCTGGTGCCGTTGCCCAGAAACTCAGAAACACGCCGAAGGTCGCCAGACAATGATCGATCACGGTAGCCCACCGCTTCCTGAACCTTCCGAACAACTTGTTTCTGATCTTCACGGACATTCTTCAAGCTCGGACTGAACGTCGAACGCTTGATGCGCCGATGACTGAAGGAAGAACTTGAGTAGATTCTTCGCAGTTTCTTTCCTGACTCGGCGTTTGGACGAACACGTCCAATTTCAGTCCGGACAGAAAAATCGATTCAAGTTGGCAGTGAAGTTACCGTGAACCTCTGAAAATTCTACCGAAGTCGACGTTCAGCCAGTTGCCGGCCGGAGGTCGAGTCGGATAAAAAAGGGCCTCGAGTCTTTGTTGACGAATCCGCTACGTCAGAGACCGTATGGATTCCGAAACGTACGTCTGCGGTTGCCGCTCGCAGTGTCGCGGCGTCAGAAACGTCCAATGAACCGCAAACTGGATGGTACTCAAGTCACCGGAAACTCCTGTTCGCACTCTTGAACACAGTGCAACACAAATCCGGCAGCGTCTGTCGATGACTTCCGAATCGAACATGCCTCGAGTCCTGTGCTACAGCCGGGAGCCTGAAAAGGCCCGCTCGTTCGCGCAGAACCTGAAGGATCACTACGACGTTGTGTGTCCAGAGTCGCTTGAAGACAGTCTTGAGACGCTGAACGAAGGTCAGTTCTCAGGGATTTTTTTGTGCGGCAGCGAGATGACATCGGCCGGGCTGCTGCTTCAGGCTGGCGGAATTCTGCAGCAGCTTCAGGACGGATTCGCTCTGGTCGGACATCGTCGGGAAGTGCTGTGGCATAACGCCCGCCTGCTCAAGTTGACAGACAGCAAAGAGTCGCATGTCGGTCGCAGCTTCTACGAATGTTTCGGCAGCCCGGAAATCCTCGGTCCTGACTTCTGCCCGCTGAACACCGCGTTTGGGATGGGCGAAACCGCTCGCAGCACACTCCGGGTCGGTGACAAGACTTACTACGAAGTCGAAGCGACTCCCGTTTTTGACAGCGATAACGGACACACCGACATCGCGAGATTCCTGATCGTCGTCGTGCGAGACATTTCGGTCGAGGTCCTGCAGCGGCAAAAACTTAACGCTATCTATCAGGCTGGGTTGGAGCTGGGTGACCTGACGCCGCAGGAACTTCTCGAAATGACCGTCGACGATCGCGTCGATCTGCTCAAGTCGAAAATTCTGCACTTCACTCAGGATCTCCTCGAATACAATACCGTCGAAATTCGACTGCTGGATCGCGAGACAAAACGTCTTGACCCCCTGCTGTCCGTCGGCATGGAAGAAGAAGCGGAGTCGCGGTGTCTGCACGCGTTCCCACAGGACAATGGCGTTACCGGTTTCGTAGCGGCGACAGGAAAAAGCTACCTCTGCGAAGACACCAGCAGCGACCCGCTTTATCTACTGGGTGCCTCGGAAGCTCGAAGTTCACTGACAGTGCCGCTCATGCTGCATGACGAAGTCTTCGGCACGTTCAACGTCGAAAGCCCTAAGAAGCGAGCATTTTCTGAAAACGACCTGCAGTTCCTCGAACTGTTTGCTCGTGAAATCGCAGTCGCCCTGAACACGCTGGAATTGCTCGCCGTCGAGAAAATCTCGACGGCAACCGAGAACACCGAACTTATACTTCGCGAAGTCGTCGACCCGGTCGACAAGATCATTCAGGACACGACGTGGCTGCTGGAAAACACCGTCGGCGCAGATACTGGCGTGACGGAACGCTTGCGAGGCGTGCTGAAATACACGCGAGATATCAAGCAGCTGATCCAGACGGTCGGTGTCACGATCTATCCGCAATCCGGCTCCTCGGCCATGCCGGATTCGGATATCCGCCCACTCATGAATCGCAAACGAGTGCTCGTTGTGGATGAGGATCCCGAAGTGCGGCGAGCGGCTCACCAGCTGTTACGCCGATTCGGCTGCGACGTCGAGACCGCTCATAACGGCGAGGAATGCTTCCTGCTGGCACGCTCGTACCATTACGATGCCGTCATTTGTGATATCCGCCTGCCCGACTACAAAGGGTACGAAATCTTCAACCAGCTGCAGCAGATCGACCCACACGTTCCCGTCATTCTGATGACCGGCTACGGCTACGACCCTGGCCACTCGATCGTGAAGGCTCGTCAGGCCGGCTGCAAATCGGTTCTCTTCAAACCGTTCCGAGTCGACCAGCTCGTGTCCGAACTCGAAAAAGCCTTCGCCTCCCCCGCCGACCTCGCCGAACAGTCCGGCTGAAGTCCAGCTTACAGGCAAGATACCAAGGGCCAGAAGTTGCAGTGTGGCCACTCACCCTGACCTGTTTTTCAGCGGGTGCTCCGTGCAACACCTATGCGTTGCTCTCGGTAGTTGAGCAACGTTTGCAGAACGGCACGACTGCAGCAACTCCGGTTTGCCAGAGCGGAAATGACACGATGTTGTCGAATGGATGCCCAAAGGTTGTATAGTCGGAAATGTAGACCCCGCATAGCACGAAGATCGCCCCGAAACACGCACCCGCAACCGTAACGATGATTAAAGTGCGTCGTCGGGACAGCATTGGAACGATGACCACAAGAGCGATAGCAACGATCATCGCACCAACGCCACCACCGATTGCACCGGCGAATGCGCCATAGAGAAAACCATTGCCGAATCCAGGGAGTCTCGCAGACAACAGTGTGGCAACAATTGCACACCAGAACGCAAAAGTTGACGTAATATTCAGTGCCGCTCGCTGCCTGAGTGAAATGGGCGTAATGGATGCGTTAAACGAGTGGCCGAGCGCCGCACCAAACAATAGTCCTGGAGCAATGATTCCGAGCGGTTGCAAGATCACCAACAGACCTGAGAGTAGTCCAGAGACCAATCCTGCTACTGCGAAAACAATGAAAGGTAGGTGAGCCTTGATCATTGAAAGTCAACCGCAGAAAACGTACGCATTTAACCCGCCGCCTGACGGCAGGTCTCAGAACAGGGGAATCACTGGCCCATGTGACGTTCGTTCTCACTCTACGAAAAAACCCGGAAGCAGCAGGTCCCAGGGGGGGCACAGGACTCCGACTACTTCCGGGCGGCGATTGGCAAATAACCAACAGGGCCGGACGTTAGTCAGGATGATCATTTCGAGTCAATATCGCCTGCCAATACCGTCCAATCAAACACATTCCAAAACAAATCAACAACTCAGAACAGACGAGTCAGTGAACGCTGCCGACTCTTTTACGACGACCGAGAAATTGCATATCGCTCCATCGGGCTGGCACCAGACTCGGTATTGTATGTTCGATGTTGAATGTTCGATGCCCAACAACCAGAAACACCGCTGATGACAGCCCCGTATTACAAGCTGGTCAAGTCGCTTCGCCAGGCGTTTCCGCAGCCGGTTTCTGATCGCGTCCACGATGCGTACTTCGTTTTTTCCATCATGAGGGCGCTCGATCAGGTCGACGCCATGAAGTCCGTGTCACCAGTTCTGGGCAGTCCGCGGGAACTGAACTTCGATGCCGCGCGGCAGGCGCGCATGGCCACCGGGACGCAGTCCGTTGAAGACGTCACGCGGCAATTGACCGACCATCTTTGTGGCATGTTTGTCTGGGGACATCCGCGAGCCCAGATCAATGTCATTCCGCCGCCGGCCATTCCGGGAATTATCGGGGCACTGCTGCCGTCGATCTACAACCCGAATCTGGCGAGTGAAGAATCTTCGCGGCTGGTGGCTCTTTCCGAAGTCGAAGTTTCGGCGATGACCTCGGACCTGGTCGGCTA
>JABMPE010000344.1 GCA_013203845.1 Rhodopirellula sp.
CTGCAGCACCGTGTGCAGACGCTGTTCAGCAAGATGTTTGAAGCCAGCTGACGTGTATTCGTGCTCGCCACCCGCGATCGGCACTGGCGAGGTTCTGACGAGTTCCGCGTAGCCCGCTTCGTCGTGAACAGGCAGCGGCTCTTCCAGCCAGCTGAGGTTCAGGTCAGCGATTCGACTGATCACCGCCTGAGTTTCTTCGAGATTCCACTTCATCCAGGCGTCGGCCATCAACTCGCGATCCGGACCGATTGCCGACCGTGCACGCGTCAGTTGCTCGGCGATGCGATCGGTAAAAGCGTCCGTGCTGTCGTCCTGTTCGGACCGATGTCCGCCAAGATGCAACTTGAATCCCTGATGCGAACTTGCTGCCACCTCGTCCAGCGCGTCGTTATCCCAGACGGTAATGTACGTCGGCAGGCGACGCTGTCGGGCACCGCCGAGCAGGTCGCAGACGCTGGTGTTTTCAGCGCGGCCACGCAGATCCCACAACGCGAGATCGACTCCAGAGAGGGCCATTAGAACGAGCCCCTTCTGCCCGTACGCCAGCGTCGAATCGAACATCTGCTGCCAGAGGGTCTCGATCTGTGACGGATCTTTTCCCAGCAACACGTCCCGCAGCACGGTTCGAACAACGTGGATGCCGGCAAATCCGCCGCCACCGACGCCATAGCCAGTCACGCCCGAGTCCGTATCAACGGCGACGAGAATCTGACCGATACTCGTCCGCCAGTCATCAGGAGACGTCGGAGTGACCGGCTGGCAGGCTCGAACATCGGTGATCTTCATGGATGAGTTTCTTTCTCCGGCGACTCCGCCCCACTGACTTTCGTCACAGACCCGCATCAATTCGTCTGTGCAAGGACGATCTCGACATCTCGTAAACGTGAAAGACCGCGAGATTTCAGCCGCAGAGTGTGATCAGTTGACCGTAGACTGCACCGGTAAAACAAGTTTCCATTTCGTTCGGCTGGCCACACACAGACGTCTTGATACAGCGGCGTGATGAAATTCAATCGGCGGCATGCGGCTCTGACGCGCCGAATGCGCTGCCTGTCAATCTGTGGTGCATCACGCACAAATTGTCAGCACGTTGATCCGTGCTTCCTGAAACCACTGATTCATCGTTTGTCCGCCGTTCTCAGTCGATTTTGAAGTTCTGGCTCTGCCCAAGGAAGCTTTGAGGATTTCCAAAGGTGACCTGGTCGATCGTCTCTGCCGAGTGGCCACGTCTCGCCATTTCGAGGCGAGCTTTCGGAACGGCCAATGGATCACTGCAACCCCAGTCGCCAGCCGAGTTCATCCACAGCCGCTCGGTACCAAACATCTCGATGATGTCGGTTGCTCGCTGAGGCGTGACTTTTGTGTCCGGGTAAAGTGTCATCCCCGCCCAGAATCCTCGGTTGAGCACTTCGGCCACAGTGTGTTCTTCGACATGGTCGATCAGCACTCGGCCCGGATCAATCGAACTGGCACTGATGGCGTCCATGATGATCCGGGTTCCCTTCCGCTTGTCTTCCAGATGCGGCGTATGAACCAGCACCATCTGGTTGTACTTTTCGGCGAGCGCAATCTGCTCTTCGAGAATGATCAGTTCGTTTCTGGTGTTCTTGTTCAAACCGATTTCGCCGATGCCAAGAACCGTTTCCCGTTCGAGGAAATCCGGAATGATCGAAATCACTTCACGCGCGAAACCTGGATCGTCGGCTTCCTTCGGATTAATGCACAGCCAGGTAAAGTGTTTGATGCCAAACTGAGCCGCACGTTTCGGTTCGTACTCAGTGAGCTGCCGGTAGTAATCAAAAAATCCCTGAGCCGACGAGCGATCGAAACCGGCCCAGAACGCGGGCTCGGTAACAGCAATGCAACCGGCCTGAGCCATTCGCTGATAATCGTCGGTCGTGCGTGACACCATGTGAATGTGCGGATCGATGTACCTCATGCGGCACCGCCTTCCGTGGACGCCTTTGTCTGAGCAACTGCCACAACTGCCAGTGGAGCACCAAGTGCTCCCTTCATCCCCTCCGCTGACTGTGGCATGTCCGTCGTGTGGTCGCTGAACAATTCAAGAATTCGCCGAGCACGCTGCGATTCACCGTCCGTCAGAATGGCGATTGCATTTCGAAACGCCACGTCACGAAAATCGGCTTCGTCACCAGCAGGCCTGGCTCGATCGAGTCGATCAAGATAAGCCGCGACGTCAATCAGCTTCGCTCGATGTTCCATGAAGTAGGTGTTGATCACCTCTTCGCGGTTCTGCGGGCACGTATACTGGGAATCATTCACCGGACTGTCCTCTCATGCAGATTCGTAATCTCAGTAATCTCAACTGAGACGCAGATCCTACCGCCACCTTCCAGCGGAGTCGACGAAACCGAAAAGAGTCCGCCGGTAACGACTAAGAGTCGAGAGCCAGTGTGGTCATACGTGAAACAATGGCTTCCATCCGGTCGCTGACTCTCGAAAGATCCACCGGCGTATTTCTGAGAAGATACCGGCGTTTCAGCCAGGTCATGCCACTCAGCAGGACACTGGACCGGTCGAGTGGCCGAAGGAGCCGGTGTTCGGATTCAGACAGAATTCTCACAGCTTCGTAGTGGCCCAGCCCACGCTGCCACTCCGCCGAATCATCGCCGAACAGACTCCCCAGCAGACGCGACAAATCACACGCAACGGAGTCCGTCGCCATCGCTCCAAAGTCGATGATGCCGGACAACTCATCACCTTGAAACAGAAGGTGATCATGCCAGAGATCGCGAATACAGGGCTGAAGTGGAACGGGCAATTCTTCGACGGATACCAGCTCGCGTCTGACGGCTGAATGCGACCTTCGAAACAGATGAGCCACCTGACTACCTGCATCACGGAAGCGAGCGTCACCGTCCTGACTGAGCGCCGTTTCGAAACCGCCAACAGACGTTATGTAACCGTCAATCAGATGAATTCGCTGCTTGAGAGTCGGGCATGGCCGAACGCTCGCTGGCTGAAACCATTGCTGTGTCCTGACTGTCGGAACCCAATCACGAACAGCGTTGTGAAATCGAGCGAGTTGACTCATCGCCGACCTCAGGCGTTTGCCGCCCGGTGCTGAAAGAAAGTCCGAGGCACCTGGCATCCAGGGTTCCAGTTGCCAGAACTCGCCGTTGAACTCAGGAAGAGTCGTCCCCGCCTCCGACTTCAAAGGAACCGGGACGACCATCACACCTCGGCGATGCGCTAATGCCAGCAATTGATGAATCGCGAACACACGCGCCGAAGACGTCTGTGCCACCGGCCATCGCCTCAAGCAGTAACTGGCGTCAGCATCCTCAACTCTGAACACGCCCGCGCCGCTGAATCCACCAGAGACCGCTTCAATCTGAACGGCATTCCAACTGGAAACCTGCCGAAAACACCGACAAAGAACGTTCAACGGCTCGTTGATTTTGCTGGCCATTTCAAAATGCTGTTCACTGAAAGGTAGCAGTCATTCCACAGAGTTCGAGGTCCCCGATCGGGGCAACGTCCGGAAACGATTCGGGAATCACGCATCATACGCATGAGCTGAAGCTGAAACGCGGCATGAATCTGTTTCGACACCGACGTCGTTTCCGCCACTGCCCATTTTCGCCACGGTTGGATCAACGGCGTTAACCCGAAGTGATATCGCCGTCCTGTTCCTGATCGCTCCACTTCATGGCCCGTTCGATTGGCTCAATTCTGAGAACGACGGCGCCGTCCTTGAAGATGCGAACCGTGCCAGTGGATTGGGAAACAGCGATCGCGATGGCACCTGACGTTTTCGAAATCGCAGCCGCGGCCCAATGTCTGGCTCCCAGGCCCTTTGACAGTGTCAGACCTTCGGCAGGGGCGTCGAGAATCCGACCTGCCGCTTCCACGTGGCCGTCAGCCGAGATGACGAACGCCCCATCAATCTGAGCCAGTTCCTTCACACTTTCTCGAACACGCGCCAGACGGAGTTCGCGTTCCTTCTTACTGTACCCTCTGAAGGGATCATGAATCTGCTCGTGGGACTGCTTCAATACTTTGCGATGATTGCCGACGACGAACAGAGCTCCAACCGCCTTCCCTTCGCGACCTTCCTTGCCGATTTCAGTCGCCATGTTGACCACAAGCCGCAGGGTTTCCAGCGGGACCGTCGTTTCCAGTCGCTGCAAATCCCTAGACGTCAGTTTGGTGAGATGCTCTGACATGTCGATCACGCTGAGAGTGTCGATCACTTCATGCTCGTATGCGGCGTACAAGTTCACAATGGTGTCGCCGCTCTTGATCAATTCATCCGCGATCGCTTCCAGCAATGCGGAGATCAACTGCAGCTGCCGGGTTTCGGGCTCTTCCAGCAGCGGAACGTGATTGACGTCGTCTTTACGTGCGGTCTCAATGACATCCTCTTTGTCAGAAGCCACGACCAGACGCAGCTCGCCCAGCTCGTTCTGAATGTCTCGAAAGTTGTACGCCCGCTCGGACAGCATCACGATCGCGGAAGCTCCTTCCTGATTGGCCAGCGTCTTCGCGGCGGCGAGAAGTCCGGATTCGTGTCGAGTCAGCTGTGCGCGGGCCATAGGCGATTCTTTCTGAGTCTGCTGCGAAGTCGGACACGTTGATTGGGTCGCAGCAGACGGTGACGCTGATTCTACCGCAAGAACCTGATTAACGGCAGAAGTTTAAAGAATAGTTCCAAACGATCAAAGAGCCGCCGACCGGACGCCGTTCACTCGTTACAGGTTCGATGACTCGCAAGCGTTCGTGATCACGAAATGCGCAGCATCTGCCGAGCCCGTTTGAGCTGCTGCCTCAAACCGGCATCGTTGTCGAGTTGCTGGCGAATTCTGTTGCACGCATGCAGTACCGTGCTGTGACTTCTACCGCTGAAGTAGTCGCCGATTTTCGAGAAATGCTCGCCGGTCAGTTCACGCGAGAGAAACATCGCGCACTGCCGCGGAACAGCCACCACGTGATCACGAGCGGGCGACCGAATATCAGAAAGGCGAACTCCGAACTGCCGGGCGACGGCTTTCGCGACATCTTCCACCGTAACCTGCTGAGGAGCAATCTCCTGATTCAGGAACGCTCGCGCGAGCCTCGCATCCGGAATCTTTTTCTGTTGCCGGGCGAGATCTTCGAATCTCAACAGCAGCCCCAGCAGTTCGCGCGGCGAAACAGCCAGCTCGCCGGCGAACAGCCTGAGCACTGGCAGCGGAATCCCAATTTGCAGGTGACTACAGAAGTGGCTGAGCAGTTGGACCCGCGACGCCGGTCCGGGATTTCGAATGGACACACACAGCCCACCACGGAATCGATTGGCCAGCCGCGGGATCAGGCCTTTCAGCTCAGCGGGCGGTTGATTCGACGTGCAGACAATCGTCGTCTCCGCGCGACGCAGATCGTCCATCAGGGTGGCGAGAACTCGCTGAGCTGACGGGTGGCGACACAAATGCTGGACGTCTTCCAGGATCAACAGTCCCAGCGGCGAGTATTCAGCAGCCGGATCGAAGACGTTTGGGGCTTTGTAATTTCGAGCAACCTGCTCGGCGAAATCTGCAGCCGAAACAATCGCCGCCGTATTTCCAGAAGCCGCTACCAGCAGGTCGCACAAATGCGACTTGCCACAACCCGACGGTCCGTAGATGAGGGTGGAAACCGGTCGGGACACTTCCGCATCATGACCGGGGCGTAGCGAGTCAATCGCCGTCCACGCCAGACGGTTTTCGTCCAGCACCAGAAAGGGAACCGAGCCACTGCCGGCAGCACGCGATTGACGAGAGCGGCTCATGAGAAGTTCGACCGTTCCTCAGAATCTGAACAACTTTGACTTTGATCGACAGCACTTCGTGGTCAGTACAGCTTTGCCGCAGGATAATACCGCGACATGATCGTACGACGAAGCTGGAACAGAACAATGAGGTTTGCAAGTTTAAGCCAGATGAGCCACGAGGACTGCTCCCACGCTTCGCGAAAGTCGGTAACTGCAAATGCCAGAAAGGCGATCGCGTAAAAAACCTCTGAACGCGAATTGCGATGCTTCACAAACCGACGAAACACGAGGCAGGAACAGACCACCCACGCGCCGCCTTCTGCGATGTTGAACCAGTGGTAAATCACAGTGAACCACTGACCGTCTTCCGGCGTGTACCGCCACCACGTTCGCATGAAGACGATGTCGAGCGTTTCCACGACCGTCACCGCTCCTGTTTCTTCGCTAATTTCCTCATGGCGTTCCTGCCACATGCCCCGGCAAGGAACTGGTTCTCCCGAAACCGGCGAAATATTCTAAGTAACCCCCACCCCAAAACCATCGTCGGTTTCCCCATCGGATGTGACAGACTGTGCCCGGTCGGGAGCGGCCAAATGGTGAGGGCGGGTGACGTCCGGTTGAGCGGGTTCGATGCGCCGGTGAGAACCGTCCGGCCCGTCGATGCGGATCGTTCGACCTTCGTTTGTTGAAGCTGGTGCCGGAGTTGGCGCTGGCGAAGCCGCAGGCTCCACGGAAGCGGTGGGAGCCGAAGCTTCGGTTTCCTGCGGATGCTTCAGGCCGGCGATGCGGTCTTCGCCGTAGTCGTCGTACGAGCACCGGTAGCCGGGCTGTTGGGCGAGGATGATTTCTTTCTCGAAAGCTTCCAGCACTTTGCGCTGGATCATGTCGCGGCAGCCGGAATTAATCGGGTGCGCGATGTCGGCGTACAGTTTGGCTCGACCATCGTCGTCTTTGATCGCTCGATCTTCGTAAAGCTCGACGCCACAGTCATTGCAGAACCGAGCCCGAAGCTGGTTCTTGTTACCGCATTTCGGGCAGCGATCGGTCAGCTTGCGGCTGGGCATCGCCACGAAGGAACCCTTCGCGCCTCGAATAATTTTCAGATCACGGACGACGAAACACTTGTCGAAAGTAATCGAACAGAACCCCTGCAGACGATCGCTGGGATCGTCCATGAGTTTGATTCTGACTTCTGAAATCTCCACAGCTGTCCCTCCTGAAACAGGCCGCGTCAGAATGAGGTTTCCCCCACAAAGACGCGACCAAGGCGTAGTGCCTTGAGCCGGGCGGCGGCCATCCTGGCCTCATTGCGGTGCCGACAGACACCAAAACAGGAAGTTCCACTACCAGTCATCATGTGCCCAACAAACGGTTGCCGGCTAAATTCGTTGATCAGTCGTCTCACTTCGGGATTCAGCGACTCCGCCGGTGCCTGCAGTGAGTTGAACAAATTCCGACCCACACCCGTCAGGTCACCACGTTGCAGAGACTCGACGAGTTTCGACGCTCCGCGAGGCTTCGCTTCCGGTCGGCACTGCCGAAAAACGGCAGCCGTCGAAAGCCCACTGTCAGGCTTAACAATGACGAAGTGAAGACGGGGAGCGGACCTCAGCGGGCGAATAATTTCGCCTCGCCCCTGGCAGATGGCAGCGGGAGATTCGGAGAGGAAGAAGGCGACGTCGCTTCCGATTTCGGATGCATACCTTTGCAGCTCGTCGCGACTCAGACCGAGTTGCCAGATTCGGTTGAGAGCGAGAAGAACGGCGGCGGCATCGCTGGATCCTCCGGCCAGCCCCGCTTCAGCCGGGATCCGCTTGAAGAGTTCGACATGAATGCCCTTGTAGACACCCGTTTTCGACTTCAGCAGCTCCGCGGCCTTACTGCCAGATTGTCCCGCCCGTCAGGAACCTCATCCGATGCCGAAGCACTGTCAGTGGAAACCTTTCGCGAAACACAACCCGAGTAGTGACAACGTAGTGAAACCTGAGTTGAAGACTCCTGTGTGAATACCAGGGTGTCGAAAAGGTTGACCGAAACCATGAGCGTTTCCAGCTCGTGGAAACCGTCCGCCCGTTTGCCAAGAACCTCAAGGAACAGATTGAGCTTCGCCGGGGTATGAACAATCCAGGAATCGCCGGATTGCCTAAGTCTCATGAGACGTCACGCCCTGGGAGGAAAGTTCAAACTGACTTCCCGTTTTGAAGAGTTGTGAAACGATTTGTCTGGAGGAGCATCCGGAGACTGAGACGACGCCTGAACCACCGACTCAAAAAACGGAGAATGCCGACCTACGGATGCGGGCGATGCTATTTCAACGCAAAAACAGGGTCAATACGGCTTTCTCCGTTTTACCCGTCATGCGTCTTGACAGGATTTGCGATTTTGCTCCAGAAAGTTCTTTGGCGAGCGGTCCCGTCAGGGAGACGCCACCGCCACCTTCTGGCTAGAATCTCAGCTCAAACGTTCACTCTCTCAGACGCGGGCGGGCAACTTTGAGCGACTTTCAGGCTGACATCGAATCAGAATCATCCAACGGTAATTCTGCGGACCTGGATTCCGAACTGGTCATGGCGATCCGCTTGAATCTGGTACCAGGAATCGGTCCCCGGCATCAGCGATCGTTGCTCGACTACTTCGGCGATCCGGAGTCGATCTTTGCAGCATCGCTGACCGAGCTGGAACGAGTCTCCGGAGTCGGCCCGAAACTCGCTCGACTGATTCACGCAGCGAGAACGACCGACCACGCTGAAACCGAAGTGCGAACCTGTCAGCAGAACGGCTTTCGACTTTTGAGGCTGGGAACCGATGAGTACCCGCAGAGTCTGGTCGAGGTCTGCGATGCACCACTCATTCTGTACTGCCGAGGCGAACTCAAACCGCAGGACAATCTCGCGGTGGCCATCGTCGGTTCGCGTCGCTGCACGTTGTACGGAACTCAGCAGGCAGAGAAATTCGGGCGAGCACTGGCGATGGCCGGGATCACCGTCGTCAGCGGCCTGGCACGCGGGATTGATGCGGCGGCTCATCGCGGAGCCCTGGCAGCAGGCGGGCGAACCATCGCTGTTTCAGCAACCGGGCTGAACCACGTTTACCCGCCCGAGCATGTCGAACTCGC
>JABMPE010000345.1 GCA_013203845.1 Rhodopirellula sp.
GCTACCGCGTGGAAACGGCGAAGAACGCCAAAACGAAGCCTTCACCGTAACGATCTTCCTGGAACCAGACCGGAATTCTAATTGTCGCTAAACCGAGAGGCTAATTGTCGCCGAACACGGCGATCGCACCGATCACCAGCCACGTAATCGCAAGACAGTAATGTTGATGCGATTCGAACCAACGCAGCAGGCTTGTGAACAGGGTCTCTTCATGGAACGAACACCGTTTCGTCCACACATGTTGAATGGCTTGAATCCTCATCTGTACTCTCACTTTGATAGACAAACTCAACGATCTGGCAGTGACAGAATTTCGCGGCTATGCGCTCGCTGCAACGGTTGCCAGTGACCTGGCAGGCATAGCCACATCCGCAATCGAATTGAGAACCTGATCCGGCTGGTAGGCATAGCGGGTGAGATCTGATCGCCGAGTTCCGCCCGTCAGCACCAGAATCGTGCGGTATCCCATTTGAGCGCCACCGAGAATGTCGGTTTCCATGGTGTCGCCGATCACTATTGTTTCGGCCGTTGACAGTCCGAGCTCTTCCCGCGCGGCACGCATCATCAGAGGACTCGGTTTACCAACGCTGAACGCTTTCTGCCCTGTGGCCACTTCCAGCATTGCTGCGATGGCGCCGCACCCAGGACGCAACCCGGCCTGCGTCGGACAGTTCGGGTCCAGGTTTGTGGCAATCAACCGGGCGCCGTTCAGAACCATCCGCACCGCAGTCTCGATCATTTCAAAGTTGACCGAGCGGCCCTCGCCGACAACGACAAAATCAGGATCGTGATCAACGATGGAGAAGCCATTCTGGTGAAGAGCCTGCAGCAATCCGCCTTCACCAATCACAAACGCCGTCCCTCCCTGTTTCTGTGCTGACAGAAACCTGGCAGTTGCCATGGCGCACGTGAAGATATGACGCTCCTCCACGTCGATTCCCAGGCGAGACAGCTTCGTGACAACATCTCGTCGCGTCCGCTGGCTGTTGTTTGTAAGAAACAGAAAAGGCGTATCCGTGTTGATGAGATGCTGGACAAACCTGTCCGCCCCGGGAATCAGATCATTCCCCCGGTAAATCACACCGTCCATATCGAGCAGGTAGCCGTATCTCTTTACCGCATTCATGTCAGAAATCCGTTTGTAACAGTGTCATTGACGCGTTCATCGAGCGTTCGTCAGCTTTTCCACAGCGCAGAGTGCGCCTCTGCCTTGTGGCTGGTTACTGTTGCGTTGCAGTCAGTGCCTGCAACTGATCCTGCAGTTGCTCAGCTTCGACGGTCGCACGCAAAGCGGCATCATCATCATTTCCAGTGCTTCCGCAGCCAGTGACCGACAGAACCAGAGCAACGAGTAGGAAACATGAGCGTGTCATGGGTTATTCCTTCAGATCAATGAAAAGTGTCTATTGGGCAGATTTGTAAGTGTGTGGTGTGAGGTACCCGTTAAAAGTCGGCGAGTACCTGGTTATCGTTCTTCGCCGACAGTTGCAGCAGGGTGTCGAAGAAAATGGTGTCGGCGAGAAACCGCACGGAACCATCCACCAGCAATGCGTGAGTCCCACCGTAATGCATCGAATTCAGAACGGTGTTTGCGTCGTAGACAGTGTCGCAACCGGATGTGGTCGTACAGACGTCCGTTGAAGAATTGATCGGGTAACGGACTGTTGTGATCCCGGCACCGTAAGGTGATCCAGTCATTGATGCCGGGTTACCTGCGGTGGTGATGCCAGCCCATCCGCCGTGATAGTTAGCCCGGATATCAAGCGTTCCTACAAGCCCGGATTGTTCGCCCACGATCATCGTGTTTGACGTGCCGTCGGTAACGTGGTGCATTCGCGTCACGCCGTTGGCATACAGCATGCCGTTTTCCGCGAAGATCCCACCGTACCCCGTCACAATCGAAGTGGTTCCGACCTTGCCGCCCGGGTCAGGTGCTGCTCCCGAGATTCCGACATAGTCGTGTGTCTGCCCGGCTTCCGCATTGTTGTATGTCGGTGATTGGCCTAAGGCGTTTGCTGAAGCTCCATTCGATGGACAATTCCAGCCCGGCAGCAGCAGGCCCGCCAGGGCGGCATTCGGACCGCTGCCATAGCCATACGATCCGCTGTCTTCGCGACGGCTGGAGAATCCACCGACAGTGCTGCTGGAGTCGATATTGAGCTCCGAATAAAGGTTGGCATTGTCGAGATAGGGCAGGATCCCAACACGCCAGTTGGGCGCGCTGATCGGGCTTCTCGCACCGATTGGAAACGACTGATTCATTTCATGATAGTTATGCAGAGCCAGTCCAAGCTGTTTCAGTTGATTCTTGCATTGACTGCGACGTGCGGCTTCCCTGGCCTGCTGCACGGCCGGCAACAGTAGCGCAATCAGGATCGCAATGATGGCAATCACCACCAGCAGTTCGATCAGCGTAAAGCCTCTTCTGTGTCTTCTGAGCAGTTTCACTGTACGTACCTTTCAAGCAGCGATTGAGGTGGGACGCGCACAAACAACAGGCGCGTGGGGCGCTTCATGGAGCAGAATGAGTTTTGACAGCGGGGGGGAAGCAGTTGCAGGCGGGGCAGTGATCCTGAATCCTGAACTCTGATTCGTTGGCGAGCTGGCACTCATTGGTCAAAGCAAAAGTGAGGCCAATGCCAGGAGAAATGCGAAAAGCAAGATGGAACGTGGTTATCTACGGGCTGTCCGGGGGGCTGTTCGTGGAAGATCCACCATTCAGGCTTCGCGTGACTGCGTGAGAATCAGGCAGCAATGAAGGGCCTTCTTGCATCAGGATCACGCCTGGCTGCTGCGTCAGCTTGTGCAATCACACGACGCTGAGTTGCTGACGCAGAGACGGACCGTGTGCGCTTTCAGAGTTGTTGGAAGTTGGCAGTCCAGGACAGGACAACAGCGACAACGCGATCCGTCCACCATAACTACATTGGCTTCGCCGATCACGAACGGTAATGGGCATTTTTATTCACCCGCGACGTTGACGAAGACTTTCAGGCATTTGCCAGACTCCAGGAGACCCATCATTTCCTGGTAGTTTTCCAGGCCAGCGATCGGGTGAGTCAGGATTCGCTCGGTGACGCCGGGGAACATCTGCTCGCCCAGTGACAGGTCGGCGATGCCCTGTTCGAAGTGCTTCCAGTTGCCGTTCACGGTGCCGACCAGGAGTTTGTTGCCGAGCACCCATTCCAGGTTGATCTTGTCGGCCGGAACTTCGACCTGTTTGTCGCCGCCAGTCACGCTACTCCAGATCAGGGCTCCGTTCAAACCGAGAAACTCCATCGCCTGAAAGGCCAGTCGGCTGTTGCCGGTGGCTTCAAAGATGATGTCCGGCTTGCGACCGATCTCCGCGATCAATTCCTGTGGCGTCTGCTCTTTCGTGCTGACATAGCGGGCGCCGTAAGCGGTGGCGATTTCGGCTTTGAGATTTCCTTCCGCGGCGCCTCGCGCAAACGTGAAGACTTCGTAGCCGCGTAGCGAAAGCATCAGGGTGGCCAGCAGCCCGATCTGTCCGCTGCCCATGACGAAGGCGGTTCGCGGCTCCCAGACCTGCAGTCTCTGCTGCGCGAGGTTGGCCTGTTCCAATCCTTTGGCGACGACGCTGGCTGGTTCCGCCAGCACGCCGATGTGTTTCAGGCCGGCGGGAACTCGGACGAAGTACACTTCTTCGTCGACGAAGTATTCGGTCAGGTAGCCGTGCCGCAGGTTGATGCCACGTTCGAAGTAGACTTCTTCGCTGGTGATATCGTTTCTGCCGATGCGGTCGTAGATCGATGTGCCGGGACGTCGGACGGTGCAGGCCACGTAGTCGCCGGGTTTGACCTTTCGAACAGCGTCGCCGACTTCGACCACTTGACCAAAGACTTCGTGCCCGATGATCAGGAAGTCGGATCCATCCGGCGCGTTGCCATACAGCCCGTCGTTGACTTCGCGATCCGTTGCATCGACACCGACCTGCAAGACCTTGACGAGAACACCACGACCGTTCGCCACGCTGCTGAGTTCCGGTTTCGGAATGTCGACGAGGTGAACGCTGTTCTTCTGCGGCGGCTTGACGGCGATCGCTTTCATGGGATTACTCGAAGTCTTTTCTCTGGTAATTCTCAGTAGGGCATGTCGAGCGAAGCGCTGGCGTGCCATGTTTGTCGTTCGTTGGATTTCTCGCCAGATGGTAGGCCTGCGCTCGTCATACCCTACGAATGGACGGTTCGTGCAGGCTGCTATTCCCACTCGATCGTGCTGGGTGGCTTGGAGCTGACGTCGTAGACGACCCGGTTGACTCCGCGGACGGAGTTGGTGATTCGCGTCGAAATTCTCTGCAGCACTTCGTGAGGCATGCGGAACCAGTCAGCGGTCATGAAGTCGCTTGTCGTGACCGCTCGGACGACGATGGTGCTTTCGTAAGTTCGAGCATCGCCCATGACTCCGACAGATTGAATCGGCAGCAGTGCAGCGAATGCCTGACTGATCTCGCGATACAGGTTGGCTCTGTGCAGCTCTTCGATGACGATGGCGTCCGCTTCCCGCAGGATGACGAGTCGTTCTTCAGTCACTTCGCCCAGACATCGAACGGCCAGGCCAGGTCCCGGAAACGGATGCCGCCAGACGAGGTGTTCGGGCAGTCCGAGTGCCGCTCCCATCTGCCGAACTTCGTCTTTGAAGAAGTCCCGTAGCGGCTCGATCAGTTCAAAGCCGAGTTCCGCAGGCAGGCCGCCGACGTTGTGGTGAGCTTTGATGGTCGCTGCCGGGCCGTCAGCGCTGGCTCCGGATTCGATCACGTCCGGATAAAGCGTGCCTTGAGCCAGGAAGCGGGAATCCGGAATCGACAGCGCTTCTTTCTTGAACACGTCGATAAACAGCTTGCCGATGATTTTCCGCTTTTGCTGAGGATCGACCACGCCCGCCAAACCATCGAGAAAAAGCTTGCGAGCGTCTGAGACGTGCAGGTCCGTTTTGAAGTGCTCGCCAAAGTGCTCGCGCACCTGATCGGCTTCTCCTTTTCGCAGCAGGCCGTTGTCGACGAAAATACACGACAGCTGATCACCGATCGCTTTGTAAAGCAGCGCGGCGACCACGGATGAATCGACGCCGCCTGAAAGTCCGCAGATGACCCGGCCATTGCCGACACGTTCGCGGATGGCGGCGGCTTCACGATCGATCATTGATTCGATTTTCCACGTGCCTTCGCAGCCGCAGATGTTGCGCACAAAGTTCCGCAGCAGACGACCGCCAAATTCGGTGTGTGTGACTTCCGGGTGAAACTGCAGGCCGTAGATTTCTTTGGATTTGTGCTGGACGGCGGCGTGCGGGCAGGTTTCGGTGGTTGCGATCGAGTTGAACGACTCGCTCAGGTTTTCGACCTGGTCACCGTGGCTCATCCAGACGCGGGATTCGGTCGGGATGTCTTTGAAGAGTGCGTTGTCACTTTGGGACCGGCAGGCCGCGAGTCCGAACTCGCGGGACTTGCCAGGCAGAACCTGGCTGCCCTGCGATCGACAGGCCAGCTGCATGCCGTAGCAGATTCCGAGGATCGGAATGCCCAGGTTGAAGATTTCAGGATCCGGCTGTGGAGCACCTGCTCCGTAAACGCTGTCCGGGCCCCCGGAAAGGATGATGCCTTTCGGAGCGATCTCGCGAATTCGTTCAATCGTCAGATTGTGTCGAACCAGCTGGCAGTAAACGTTTTCTTCGCGGACGCGGCGAGTAATGAGCTGCGCGGTCTGTCCGCCGAAATCCAGAACCAGAATCTGGTCCTCGTTTGATAGATCAACACCGATTCCAGAAGTGTCCGCAGTCGACGGGGAAGGCTGTGAAATGGCCGCCATGTTTGGATCTTTCGCTGCCGCTGCGAGCTATTCGCAGCCGAGCCGGGGTACAGGCCGAGCAAGCATCCTGCAGAAACGGCCGCCAGAAACGAAAAATACCCCCGAAGCGTCGGGGGCAAACAGATGATGCTACAGGCTGACGATTCAATTTCAATCCAGCTGGCGGCGACGTGCCTCAGACATCAGATTTGGCCGGGAATTGAGAGCCAGAGAGCTGGGAAATCGTCGCTGGCTGACGGATTCACTTCCGTCGTCGAACGAGTGATCGATCAGCGGACGAAACCTGACGCGGCCACGGATGAGTTGATTCATGTCGAATATCAACACGCATTTCGGGGGACTTTTCCTAAGCAGCGCGACGAACGCCGATTTCTTCGTCAGCCGTTTGGTCTGTCGAGTCGTCGTTTGAGTGGGCCATGACGGCCGAAATCGAGATCGCCACCCGATCGCCACCTTCGCCGCTCATTCCAGACGGGTCTGCGGTCTTACCCGGCGAGACTCCAAACATGCCCGGATTCGAACTCGGTGTGTTGAGACTGGCAATTTTTGAGGCCAGCCGTTGTGCCAGAAAACTCAGTTCTTTGTGACCGAAAATCTGCATGCCAACACAGGTTGCCAGGACAACTCCACAGGCCAGAGAAGCGATCAGGCTGCTGCTCGTCCAGACTCCGGCGATTGCCGCTGCGGCGCAGAATCCGTACATGACGGCAAAGATACCGAGCACCTTCCAGACTGATCGCCCGGCATCGAACAGGCAGTGGTGAAAGTGTTCTCGATCGGGGGCCATAATGCCTTTGCCCTTCTGAGCTCGGCGGATGATGGCCATCGTGGTGTCGAATGCCGGAATGATCATCACCGCCAGCGGAATGGCAAGACCGTATCGCCCGTCAGACATGTGGCACGCACTGAGCGTGAACGCTCCCAACAGGTATCCGATGGTCATGCTGCCGGCATCGCCCAGAAAAATTGACGCCGGGGGCGCGTTAAAGATGGCGAATCCAAAGACGCTGGCAACCAGCAACAGACAGATGGTGACTGTCGCTTCGTCTCCGTGGAGAGCGGCGATGGCCGCTACCGTTGCGAACCCGAGCATCCCCTGCAGCGACGCGATGCCGTCCATGCCGTCCA
>JABMPE010000346.1 GCA_013203845.1 Rhodopirellula sp.
CATCTTCTGTCTGAGTCCGCCCGTGTATCTGCTTCTTTTTGGAGCACCGGTGCTTGAGCTTGTCGAACATTTCAAAGGCCGGGACTTCCGGGCTGATGCTGAGAGTGCAGTCGAAAGCCTTGATACCACTCTGTAGGCAATCAGCAACGAAGCTTCTTCACGACGTCGCTTAAACTGGCAGGTAACACGCGAAGAGACATCCGGCATGGTCTGGCTCTCAGCTACCGGTCGTCGGCGTCAAGAGGGAATGTCCAACTCTAAAAACCTCGACGCAAGTCGCCCCACTCGCCGCGTCCATCCCGGAATTTGGATTGCCTCTGGCGGCCAGAACCGTTGCCGCAATGTCACCGACTGACGTCTGTCGTTCGTTACCGGTTTTGATCTTCAGCCCCTGACGATTCCGTGGCAGAATTTCGCTCAAGTCCCAGAGACCAGGTCACGGTGACAGCAGATCGGAAAGTTGCTGGTCGGTGAAGGTTCCCGGTCGCTCAGCAGCCAGTCGAGCGAGGGCGAAGGCGCAGGCCGCGGTCGATGTTGCTGCTGAGAACATTCTGGCAAGCGAGTGTCGCGGGACGTCCTTCAGCCTGGCGTGGTTATCCAGAATCTGATTGGCCAGAAAGCTGCCTTCGCCCGAAACAATGACGGCCTGGCAGGGAGTCTCCAGCGTGGTGAGCACTCGATCGATGGCCCCGCAGATTCGCTGACGCTGGACATTGGCCAGGAAGTCGGCAATCGACTTTGCTTCGTCGAGCGAAAGCTCGGACCGGTCGCAGCAGAGTTGTCTGGCCAGTCGATCATGAGCGCCCGCGATGGTTGCCGGTCGACTGTTGGCCGTGTCGAAATCGTCCGGGTCTGCAGCGATGGCTTCCTGCAGCAGGTAGACGTCCTGCGTTGTCGCGAAGACTTCAGCGGCCAGCTGCGAATAACCATTGCCGGCGACCTCACGCTCAATCGGAACGGAGTAGGCAACGGCACAGACTGGTGTACGGCGAACTCCTGAGTAGACGAGTTCTGCTGAGATGAGCCGCTCGGAATCTGTTCTGCCTGCCGGGTTGGGCAAGCCGTCCTGCAGAGGAATGATGTCGGTCGTTGTGGAGCCAATATCAAGCAGCAGGGACGTTCCCTGCGGAGCGGTGCGACCCACGAACGTCGCCAGTGCGTGCCAGTTCGCGGCGGCGGTCAGTTGCCAGAACTCGCGAGCAGTGGCGGCGTCCACGAACTCGCCAACGGTCTGCCAGACTGCGATCGGAGTTTTGCCGGTCGCCTGTTCGACGGCAGTGAGGATCCAATCAACGCCTTCGGCCTTCGTTTCAAAACAGTCTGCCAGTTCGCCGGTCATCGTCACGGCGACGCCGGAACACGGCAGCCAGTCGCCGATTAAGCGGGTGAGAGTTTCCGCCAGGAGTTCGGGAGTTTTCCACAGGGGGAACGATTGTGATCGGCACGCTCCATCGCTGTGTGCCGCCTTCAGGTTCGCGCCGCCGATGTCCAGGCCGATGATGTGCTTCATGTCGCGTCTTGATTCATTCTTGAATAGCAGGTGGAACAAACGCCGCAGCGAGTTGGATCATTTTCAGGTCTGAACATCGCGGTTTTCTGTCAACAGACCGCTTATCTTACACAGTGTCCGGTACGCGTGCGTTACGGCAGCACTTCGGTGGACGCTGTGTTCGCATCCACAACCATCCCTGTCGACGACCGCGCCGTCTGTACGCCAAGCGGATTCATCAGGTGGTTGATCAGCACGTTTTCCATCACGATTCCAAGTACTTCGTCGCCATCGGTGATGACTCCGACGCTTTCGCCGGAATCGCGAATTGCCAGGAGTGTCATGAGGCGAGTTGCATCAGCCGGGATTCTCGGCATGGTACGAATCATGGAATCGGCAGAGCCCGATCCGAGTTCCAGGTCGAGCACTCGGACGAAGCCGAACCAGTCTGCTGACGAGTTGCGGCGTCTGATCGGAATGTGTGTTAAATGATTCTTTCCTGCGTACTCAAGCAGAACGTCGCGAGGCGTTCCTTCGGTCTGGCCGAGAATCCTGGCGGTCGGGATCATGATTTCCGCCACGGGGCGAGTCGCATCATGCAGCAATCCGTGAACGAGAATTCCCTGCTGATTGGTCAGAACTCCGTGTTCATGTCCCTTGCTGAGTACCTGAATCAGTCGGTGCCTTCCGAGCAGAAAATCCACCTGGCTGGACGGTGATGAGCTGAGTTTTTCGAGCAGTCGAGCAATCCAGACCAGCGGCATCGAAGCTGGCAGGAGTGCTCGATAGAAGAACTGAAACAGTCGGATGTTGCTGCGAAGAAGTTTTGTCGGGGCGCGGAAGTAAAGGTTCTTGGGCATCAATTCCCCGAACACAAAGATTACGGGCGCGAACAGCAATGTCACTCCGACTTCAACGGTGATGCCACCTGAATGAATGAACGCGTCTGCTCCAAATCCGATCGCAACGGTCGTCAAATAGTTCGCGACGTTGTTGCCGACGAGCGTGGTCGCTACGAAAAATTCAGGATGTTGAACAAACCACAAGAGTCGCTGGGCGACGGTGTCGCCGGTATGCGCATCGATACTGAGTCGCAGAAAACTGACTCGGTAAAAACCGGTTTCTGAGCCGCTGAAGAATGCGGAAAGACGCACTCCCACCACAAACAGCGAACCGGCGATCATCAGTAGCAGCCAGAAATTCATGCGTTGCTTAACGGCCTTTCTTCCTGCCTGCTGATGGCTGCGGTTGAAGCAGCACCAGAAAATGCTGCCTTGAAGTCATCTCGATAATGGACAGCTGAAAGCCCTGCCATTTGCACTTGTCACCAGGCTCGGGCATACGTTGGAGCTTTTCATGGAAGAGCCCTGCAACCGTCACGTGACCATCGACTTCGGCTTCAAACTCAATCTTCAGTCGGCGGCTGAGGTACCGTAGCGATGTCATGCCATCAACGTGCCACGTATCCGGCCCAATGTTGAGCACCGGATCGCGTTGAAGAACGCGTCGGGCACGGCTTGGTTCTGCAGAAAGAATGGAGTCAACAATGTCCTCGTAGGTCACGACGCCGATGGTTTCGCCATACTCATTCACAACGGATGCCAGTGAAAGAGAAGTATCTTCCATTCGCTGGAGAACCCGGGCGACGGGCGCGCACCACGGAACGTGAATTACGTCTTCCGCCGCATTTTCCAGATTCTGCTTTGCCAGCACGGTGAAATTCGCGAGCGGGACCGCTCCGATAACGTCATCACCCTCTTTCGCGAGAATGACTAGATAGTCAGCCGGAATTGGAGTGTCGGCGAGATCGGATAAATGCACCGGGGCTGCCACCGCTCGATAGGTGCCGCGCGGTCGCATCACCTCTTCGACAGTGATCTCCGACAGATTCAGAATGTTATGCAACACCTGTCGTTCCTGGAGCAACACTGATTTGTTTCCGGCTGAGTTCTCGATGGCCTGTTCGAGATCTTCCGGATGCAGATACTGCTCACGCTTAATGTCGGGCCAGAAGACTCGACGAAGCATTCGCGTGACTGACTCAAATGTCGGCGCGAGCGGATCAAACAGTTGCACGGCAAATGCCAGTGGGAAGCTGACGAACCGAGCGAGTGGCTGGCGAAACATGACGGCGCTGCTTTTGGGCACGACCTCGCCGAAGACGATCATCACGCACAGATTCAGGAGACTGAAGACTCCCGCTGCGGCATTGTTGCCGGTGGCCATCAACCTGCCAGAGATCACAACGGCACATGCGAAGAATGACAGGTTGATCAACAGGTTCCAGAAGAGAACCGCGGTCAGCAGTCGATCCGGCTGCTTGAGCAATGCAACAACGATTCGTTCGCTGGGTCGGTTGTTGTGCTGAAACGCCTTGACTTCTTCGGTCGAGAGAAAGAACAGTGCCGTCTCGCTGGCGGAGAAGAATCCGGAGCCCGCCAGCAGACACAACATGGCCGACAGCAACAGCAGAGTTTCAGGATTCTCAAGCAACGCTTGCATTGTTGTTGACTGCGTCAGCCCCTGTCCGTGGGTTAGCCCTTGTCCGAGGTACTGCGGCCCAGCGCGACGTCGAACTCACTGACCGCCGGAACGAGCATGGCCAGCGTTGTGAATCCATAGGCAGCAGCGATTGAAAGGGCGACGCCCAGAGTTCCACCCAGCAGGAATGTGGTGATGGCGTAAAACGTCAAAACGGGAAGCAATCCGCCGGCCAGCCACAAAGCCGGTGACGGATTGCGAAACGTCAGTGATTGTCCCAGTCCCAGGCTGCCGGCTCCAATAAACAGAATGAAGGCACCGATCTGGTTTCCAAACGAACCGCGAGTTTCGACCAGCAGAATCATCAGGATAAAAATCCCGATGAAGAGGAAGAAAATTGTTCCCATGCTGTTGGCGATGGCCTGACGCGAACTCCAGAATACCAGCCCGGAATGCAGGCCGAGCATGGCGGCGAAAGCAACCAGCGACAGAAAACCGATTCCCAGATAGATGCCGTTTTCGACGGACATGGCCCCCTCGACAACGAACCACGCGGCGATGGCCAGCGGGATCAGGGCCAGCTCTTTCGTGTTGTAAAGCACGCCGCCGAGCTTTCCGTAGACGAATTCTTTCGCGGTAATATCCGTCGCGACGAGCAGATCGAGCGTCTGGCCATCGCGTTCGCTGGTAATCGACGTAGCCGCCTGAGCGTTAATCAGCATCAGCCCCAGAATTCCCAGGCTGACGAAAGCGAATACGGGGCGTGAGACCATACCGAGAATCAGGTCGCCGGAATCGCCGGACAGGATGGCACTGTAGAAGACTGTCGCGGCCATCAGCAGGTAAGCCAGCTTGATAAACACGACTCGGCGACCGTAAGCGCGAGTTCTCATTTCCCGCCAGATGACTGGATTCGACCAGATGCGACGATGCCGCACCACAGTCGTCGCTTCGCCGGATTCGGAAGCTCCGGCTTCGGTTTCCGGCTGAGTGAACAGCTTTCGTGATGGATTCCAGACGCGCAGTCGATTGATCGAGATTGTCGTCAGGGCGACAGACAGCAGACACAGAGCAATCACGGAATCGATCGCGGGAAGCGAGCCCGGCGTGGTGACCAGCGGATCAGCCAGCGGGGACGTGATTTCGAGAATGGCTCGGAACGGACTGAATGCTGTCGCGCATTCCGAGACGAATGAGTGAGCCGGCGTGAGAGCGATAATGGTCTCGATCGCTCCCAGGTAAACCACAAGCCCGAGCACGCTGGTGGCCAGTGTCTGAAACGTCTTTTCTTTCCAGAAGGCAATCAACGCGGCCCAGCTGCCTGACAACAACGCCGTCACGAAGCAGATGACAATCAGCCAGAGAATCTGGTGAACGGCGATGCCTCCCAGCAATTGCAGAAAGAAGAACACCGGAGCCGAGATCAGAATCAGGGTTCCCACCTGGAGCACACTGGCGAAGAGTTTTCCGAGAACGATTTCGTGATTGGTCAGGTCGGTCATCAGTAGCAGGATGAGCGTCTGTCGGTCTTTTTCCTGGGCGATATTTCCGGCGGTAAAGAGCAGCGAGAAAAACAGCACCAGAGAAAGCTGCACGAAGGCCAGGATCTGAAAGACCTGCTGGCCGAAGCTGGCCATCGCCGAAATACCGCGGACATCCTGAAAACCGAACGTCACTTGCCCGGCGGTCCACAGCAATACGAACAGCAGCCCGATATAACCTGAGCGAATCAGGTAGTGTCGAAACTGCCGCGGCAGCGTCAGAACTTCGCGACTGAAAATCGGGCCGGCGATCAATCGGGCGTCCCATACTGGTTGAGGTTCAGGTGGCTGTCAGAGATCAATCTTCGAACTGATTCTGAACACCGGGCTGAGCGAGGCAGTTCAACCGCTCAAAAATCGAGTTCGGGATTATAGGCACGACCGCCCGCGGCTCCACCCTGGCCAGTTAATATCTCAACATGCCCGGCTCAATTTCGATCGCCCAGACGTCGATTCCACCAGCCATGCTCTGAGCCGTCGAGAATCCCTGCTGTCTCAGCCAGTTGGCCACCCGCAGACTTCTCCCACCGTGATGGCAATGGATGATGATTTCCGACTCGCGATGCTCTTCCAGTTCTCCGACACGCTCGGCCAGCTCACTCATGGGCATCAGCAACGCGCCTTCGATCCTGACGGCGTCGTACTCGGAAGTTTCCCGACAATCGATGAACAGAAACGAGGCGTCCGCATCCAGCCTGGCTTTGACGGACGGGCAATCGATTTCGAGCGGGACTTCCTGGGCAGCCATTCGAGATACCTTCAAAACTAAAGAGACGCCAACAGCGTCACGACTACGCGGGGCCGTTGATGCAAGGCTCCATCAAGGAGACCGGATATTCGTCAGGACAAGTTTGGCTCGTCAGATTACTTTCCCGGACCAAATCCGGGGAGCTTGTCCGCTTCTTTTTCGTCGGTGCCAATAGCTTCTTTGACAAATTTGGCAAACTGACTTTTCGGCTTCTGCGAATCCTCGGCGGCCTTATCCCGAGCCGCTTTTCGTTCCTCTAATTTCTGTTTGGCGACTCGGCGTTCGCGCTCTTTCTGCTTGGTTTTCTTGTCTTTGGCCATATCAAAAGTCCTCGAATGCAGGTTCTGGGATGTCAAAATTGCCGACTGCACGCCGCGTTCGACGGTGTCAGGCCTGGGCTCACAGCGAGTTGTAAGCGATCGCGGTCGCCTGTGGCAGTGGGCGGTCAGTTTCTCATCGTTCCCGACTCGGGTTGCTGACTGCCCCACGAGATCGTTGAAACGCCCTGACCGTCGGCCTGCTGTCCGGCCTGAGTGTTTGCCGGACGCAGATAAGGATTTGTCATGTGGGGCTGGCCAAATTCCGGGCGAGTTGTCGGCGAGGACAAATCTGCGTCCCGCCACTCCTGACCGGTCTGGCCTGGCCGCTGCCAGTTTTGGCTTTGCTGCAGAGTCGGCTGTGTGCTGCTACTGAACGCGATCGGCATCGTGACATCAGCCTGCGACTGCGGCATACGCAACCAGGGCTGGTCCATCTGAGGATCCTGACCGGCTCCCGCGGCGATTGACTGACCTGGTATCTGTCGGTCCGGAGCTTGAATGCCGGTCTGTCCGGGAAGCTGCCCCGATGTCGCCGGAACGGCTCCGGGATAACCTCGGTCAGGCATCTGCTGAAACGACTGCTGCTCCTGCTGGAAAGATTGCGGCATCTGCTGGAAAGATTGCGGCTCCTGCTCCTGAAACTGACCGGACTGTTCGTAACTGAAGCCCGAGTTTGCCGGGGTTCCGTCTGGCCATGTCTGGCGGCCGCTGTTCGGGACGACGCTGTTTTGAGGAATGCCGTTCTGAGGCATACCGTTGCCATTCATCTGCCCAGACATTGGTTGGCCTGACATCGGCTGGTTCGACGGTGTTCCGCCGCTCTGGCTGCTGTCCAGTGGTGAAAGAACGCCAGAACCCGCCGCCAATCCGAGTCGCATGGCCTGTCGGTCTGCTTCCGAATACTGCGGGATGCGTTGTCCGCGAACGATGGGGGCTAACGGTCGTTGGCTTTCGAATCCCAGCTGTTGAATCGGCTGCTGCTGTGGATTGTTCCACGAATGATCTGGTGGTGCCTGGTTTCGTGGTGCTGCCGCGTGCGGCGGATAATTCGAATTCCCATTGGGATACTGTTCTGGCTGGCTCGCTGGCCCGGCGTGGTATTGCTGCTGCTGCGGATTGCCCGCGTACATCCCTGTTTGTGGAGACACGCTTCCCTGAGGGTTACTCTGTCCGAAGTAGCCGGGATCTGGAGCACTCCCCCCCTGCCCTGGCGGAAGATATCCCGATGGCCCGTTCCAGACAGGATTCTCTGGTGAATAGCGCTGGATTGGATTTCCGTACTGGTCGACTGGGACCTGGTTGGCTGGCGGTTGAGACGGTACCTGCTGCCGCGGTGGATTTCCGGGAGCAGCCTGTCCGAACCTCTGCGGCTGTCCCTGCTGGAAACCGTTATTCGGGACTGCCCCGTAATTGCCACCCTGCTGCTGATACTGTTGCTGTTGCGGATATTGTTGTGATGGCTGCTGAAGCTGTGGAGGAACAGTCAACACGCCGGGTGGTTGCGACAAGGCGGATGGGGCACCTGGAAACTGCGGCGGCACGGTGGGACCTTGAGCGTTCGCTGGCCCTTGAGGTGTCTGCTGAGTCGGATATCCCGGCTGTTGCGGGAATCCGTTCGGGCCGGCAGGGTTCAGCAGGTGAGCGTACGGATCCGGCGACGTTGCAAACTGGCTCTGCTGACCAGCCGGCGGATACTGTTGATTCTGTCCTTGCGGATTCCCACCAGGGTTTGGAGCGGTGCCGCCATAGTACGGAGACGGAAGCTGATTCGGGGAATTGCCTGGTCCCGGTCTGCTGTCCTGCCCCGAAGGACCGACGTAAATCGGACCTGAGCGGGGTGACTGTCTCTCCTGAGTTCCGGATGCCTGCTCGATGTCCTGCATCTGCTGATTCAGATTGGCGTCATTATTGAGGGCACCGCTGCGTGGGTCGTAACCTCTCTGGTGGGCAAGCGCCCGGTCGATCCGCTGTCTCTCGATGAATTCCTCTCGCTGTTTCTCGGCGAGTCTTTTCCTGGATCCCTGTTCGCGGATCTCTTTCATCGCCGCTTGGACCTCATCCCAGGTCGTCAGTGGCTGGCCGTTCGCATCGAGAACCTGTCCGTCTTTGTTGATCGAGTAACTTTCCTGGGAACTGGCGAGCGTCTCAGACGTACCGTTCATGATCCACGGAGCGGGTTTCGAAGTGATCGAGGCCAGCGTTTCCTGAGCCTGCTGCTCGGTACCAACCTGACGCAGCCACGCGAGTGCCCCTCGCTGGTCACCCGCATAAGCGTAAACGGCAGCCAGATTGACCTTGGCAATCGCCAGGTCCGGCTCGCGCGTGATGGCCTGCGTGAGGTACTGTCGCGCTTCGTCCAGCTTGCCCTGTTGCAGATACGAGTAGCCCAGGTCACTCAACAGATAACCGTCTTCGCGATTGGCACTCAGAGCTTCCAGGTAGTGACGTTCGGCGTCGCCGAACCTCTTCGACATGTCGCTGATCCGACCCAGCATGTGGTGAGCGGTCGCGTGGTGAGGTTCAAGACTCAGTACCGTTTCGTACTGAATTCGAGCATCGTCATACAGGCCCTTCTGCATGGCGTCGTTGCCCTTCGCCAGAAATTCCCGCAGGCGACCGATATTGTTGAGCCCGGTGGCTGCTGCCTGTGCCTCCCGTTCGGCGGCACTGGTTGAAACATTCCGCCAGCCGCGAGCCCCGATCCGTGGCTTCGTCGCGTTAACTGACTGGCTCGAATCCGCCGACGAATTCTGAGCCGTCAGCGTTTTTTTTCTCGGGTTGAGCGAGCTGAAGAGTCCGTCGCTGAACAGCGGCGTCTGGCATCCGGCAAGCAGCAGACACAGGCCAGAAGCGACAAATGCTGTGATTTTTCGCATGAGGGCAACCATCCGTGGTTGAAACAGGAAGTCGACAGGCAGAACGCCAGACCGAGATAGAATCTTCCCGAAGTGATGAGAGGCGGTTTTATACGAGCATCCTCGAATTCATGTCGAGACGTTCTTCTGGCGGCAGATTAAAGCCTATTTGGGCAATTGGTTACGAAACCAGGTCGAGTCTCCAAATTCTGTCAGGCCCGTGCTGGCGAGAAACCTGTGCTCCGAACTCCTTGCATTGGACGTTCGCACCGGAAACTTCACGGTCAACGTTCGGTGAGCTAACCTCCGGGCTCTCTGATCATTACTCCACAGGACGACGTTCCATGAGAAGCTCCATGACTCGACAGACTCTGGCCCTGGCGGGCCTGCTTTCGATGGCACTGGCCGCTCAAAGCATCGCCGCCGATCCCGCAAAACGAGCAAACGCCGCAACACGACCGAACGTCATTTTCTTCATTGCCGACGACGTTAGCTGGAACGACTACGGCTGCTACGGAAATCCAGCAGCTCGAACGCCGCATATCGACGCTCTGGCGAAAGACGGAATCCGTTTCGACCAGGCCTACCTGACAGCGAGCAGTTGCAGTCCGAGCCGGTCGAGCATCATCACGGGCCGCTACCCTCACAACAACGGAAAGGCTGCTGAGTTACACCAGCCGATCTCGTGGAATCTGCCGTGGTTTCCCGAACTGCTCCGCGACGCCGGTTACTACACGGCGATCAGTGGAAAACATCACATGACTTCAACGAAGGGGCCAAACGGCGAAACTCGCCCCAGACCGTTTGACCACGTCGATGGAGGCCGAAGTAAAGGCAACAGCGGCGGACACGCGAACTGGGTTCAGGTGACAAAGGACCGTCCGCAGGACAAGCCGTTTTTCTTCTGGTTCGCCTCGTACGACGCCCACCGCGACTGGGATGCCGACAATCAGTGGAACTCCGATCGCTACGGTCCGATGCACAAAGCAGAGAATGTTATTGTGCCGCCGTTCCTGGTCGACGATCAGCAGACCCGCGAAGACCTGGCGTCGTACTACAACGAAATCACCCGGTTCGACCATTACATCGGAGCGGTCGTGGCCGAACTGAAAGAACAGGGCGAACTCGACAACACGCTGATCTTCGTCCTCGCTGACAACGGTCGACCTTTCCCACGAGCAAAAACGCGGATTCACGATTCTGGTATGAAGACGGCTCTGGTTGCGCACTGGCCGAAGGGAATTGAGAAAGCCGGCTCCGCCAGTGACAGCCTGGTCAGCGTGATCGATCTGGCACCGACCGTTCTTTCTGTGGTAGGTCTGAACGCCGCACCGACCATGCAGGGCGTCAGCATGTTGCCGCTGCTGCAGAACACGGCTCCCTCGATTCGCCGGTACGCTTTTTCCGAACACAACTGGCACGACTACGAAGCTCACGGTCGCGGAATTCGCGGAGACGGATTTCTGCTGATGAAGAATTCACGCCCGAATCTTGCGTTGCAGGGTCCGGCCGATTCGGTGCGATCGCCGTCGTTTGTCGCTCTTCAATCGCAGCGGGACGCCAGCAAGCTAACAGCGGCGCAGGCTGACGTGTTTCTGGCACCTCGTCCTGTACTGGAACTTTACGATCTGAAAGCCGATCCGCATCAGCTCCACAATCTGGCGGGCAACGCAAAGTTCTCCGCTCAGCAGACGCGGCTGGCCGTCGTGCTGGATCAGTGGATCGACGAAACTCACGACAGCGTGCCGGAAGAAATCTCTCACGACTCATTCGACCGCGAAACCGGCAAGGCATTGAACACGAAGAACTATAGCCGCACGACTCCCGGCGAGGATCGCAACGCCTCAATGACCAACGCCCCCGGCCCCCGGTAAGCTTCCTACAGGTCAGACCGCGTCTGACGAAGTTCTCGCAAGTTAGAACCACGAAACACACCAAAGACACGAAAATCATTCCCGCAGACTGACGGCATCCGTCCGTTCCACGCAAAAACTTCCACGAACTCCTTTTCTTGTTTTTCGCGTCTTTCGTGGTTGAATCCAGAAACACTTTCTATGGCTGAATTCACAACACTTTCCGAAGTTGTAAACCGCTGCGACGAAATCATGTCGCACGCGTGGATGGTGCGCACGTTTGTCAAACACAGCGAAGAGGTTGAAGACTACCCCGAACTCGACGGGCTGATGGGCATCGCCAGGACAATCTTCGATGCCTGCCGCGCTCTGGAAACTCAGGTCGACAACCCAGCGAAGTACCTGCACATGCTCCGCAAAAAAATCGGTCGGCTCAAAAAGGCAACCGTCGAATTCGAACGGGACGCGAAGCAGGTTTCGGTCCACACCAACTTCATGATGGCCATCCGCTCGACACAGATCTGCGTACGGGAACTGGAAGAACTGCTGGAACTCAGCACGAAACTTCAGCAGACAGAATCAGCGTCTGGTTCCTGACTTTGTAATGCGTCTGAAATCATTACCCGAATCACACCCACGTCATACCCGCGCAGGCGGGTACCCAGTTCTGGTACGACTCTGGATTCCCGCCTGCGCGGGAATGACGAAACAGGCTCAGCACCGCTGTTGTGAGATGTTTTCAGTATGCCTGAAATAACTGAGCAGCCTGGAACACATTTTCCCAACCGTGAGCAGTTGTCCGGCGATTGGATTCGAGTCCGTGGTGCGAGAGTTCACAATCTTAAGAACATCGACGTCGACATCCCGCGAGACAAACTGGTCGTCATCACCGGCGTCAGTGGAAGTGGGAAGAGTTCACTGGCCTTCGACACTCTGTTCGCCGAAGGACAACGTCGCTATCTGGAATGCCTCTCCGCACGGACCCGGCAACACTTGACGCAACTCGAACGCCCGGACGTCGACTCTGTCACCGGCCTGCCTCCAACGATCTGTGTCGATCAGAAAGTTGGTTCAGCCAGAATTCGCAGCACGCTGGCCACGACGACGGAGATCTACGACTACCTGAGACTGCTCTATGCACGAGCCGGACAGGCACACTGTCCCGATTGCAACGTGCCGGTTTCGCAGCAAAGCGTCGCCACGATCGTCGCGCGAATTCTGGCACTTGGTGATCGGCGTAAAGTGATGATCCTCGCCCCGCTGGTTGTGGGACGGAAAGGGGCTCACCGCGACGTCTTCGAGAAGATTTGCAAAGTTGGTTTCGTTCGTGCTCGTGTCGATGGCGAAATCGTCGACGCCGGTTCGCCACCAGACCTTCCGCGCGGCGAAGTTCACACCATTGAAGCCGTCGTCGACCGCATCATCGTGAAGCCGGGTATTGAAAGTCGGCTGCGGGAATCTGTCGAGCTGGCTCTGAAACACGGCGATGGTTCCTGCCTCGTCTGCGAGCAGGTTGATGATGGCTGGAACGATCAGCTCTTCAGCAGCCGCTACTGCTGTCCTGATTGCGGGACGAGTTTCCCGCCTCTGGAGCCTCGCTCGTTCAGCTTCAACAGCCCCTACGGTGCGTGTCCGGCGTGCCGCGGCCTCGGCCGCAAAGTCTCACCGGAAATTCAAGCCAAACCCCACAAGTTAAGAACAGAGCTGACGCACCAGCCACTCTGCACAGATTGCGGCGGAGCAAGACTCGCCCCCGTCTCACGTGCCGTGACGTTTGCTGGCACGAAGCTGCACGAACTGACGGCGATGACGGTTGCCGAGGCGGATGAGTTCGTCAGGACCATTGAACTGAACGTCGCTCCCGAAGTGGCCCTGGCAGCGCAGAGTATTCTCCCCGAAGTCGCATCCAGACTCGAATTTCTGCTGAGCGTTGGCGTTGACTATCTCACGCTCGATCGACCAGCGCCGACACTTTCCGGCGGCGAATTTCAGCGAGCCCGCCTGGCCAGCAGTCTCGGTTCGGGTCTGATCGGCATCTGTTACGTGCTTGACGAACCGACGATCGGGCTGCATTCACGTGACACGAACCGGATGATTGACGTGTTGCGTGATCTGCGCGACCGCGGCAACAGCGTTCTGGTTGTCGAACACGACGTCGACTTAATGCGTGCTTCGCAGTGGCTGGTTGATCTCGGCCCCGGAGCCGGCAAGGAAGGCGGGACACTCATCTGGTCGGGGCCTCCTGCAGAGATCATCGGAGATTCCCCGACAGCGGTCGCACTGTCGCCAACTTCGAAGGTTGAAAACGCTCCCAGGGCACGCAGCGAATCAACGACCGATCGAAAAGCGATCGCGGATTTTGAACAGAAAATACGACTCGAAGGAGCGAGGCGCCACAACCTGAACGACGTCACCGTTGAGATTCCTCTCGGCGTATTGACCGTGGTCACCGGCGTCAGCGGTTGCGGGAAATCGTCTCTGATCACGCACTCGCTGATCCCTGCCGCGCGACATGCGATCAACGAGTTCTATCGCCGGCCCCGGTTGACCGCGGAAGAGGCGACACCGCCCGCGACCGATCTTTCGCAACTCGATATCGCCTGCCGCAGCATTTCAGGAACCGAACACGTTGATCGCCTGGTGGTTGTCGATCAGTCGCCGATTGGTCGATCCGGACGTTCGAACCCTGCTACTCATACCGGTCTGTGGGATGAGATTCGCAAGGTGTTTGCGAAGACTCGCGACGCGCGCGTGCGAGGTTTCAAAGCGAGACGATTCAGTTTTAACGCGAAAGATGGCCGCTGTCCGAAATGTGAAGGACGCGGGACTCAACGCATCGAAATGAATTTTCTGCCCGACGTACACATCGAGTGCCCCGACTGCCGCGGCTCTCGATTTAACAGTCAGACACTCGGAGTGAAGTATCGAGGATCCAGCGTTGGCGATGTGCTGAAAATGCGAATCGACGAAGCGTGCGAATTCTTCAAAGACTTTCCGAAGCTGAACTCAACGCTCAAGGTCATGGGCGATGTCGGGCTGGGTTACCTGGAACTCGGGCAGTCAGCTCTGACACTTTCCGGCGGCGAAGCTCAACGCATCAAACTGGCGGCGGAACTCGGCAAAGGCGGCGAGCAGAAAGTTCTGTACGTTCTCGATGAGCCAACAACCGGCCTTCATCCTGCCGACGTCGCTCGCCTGCTGGTCTTATTCAGGCGGTTGATCAAAAACGGAAACAGCGTGCTGGTCGTCGAGCACCAGCTCGACGTCATCGCGGCCGCCGACTGGATTATCGATCTTGGTCCGGAAGGTGGAGAAACCGGCGGGCAGATCGTCGCCACCGGCACGCCACTTGAATTTGCGGCTGCCCCGCAATCCGGCCACACCGCCAAAGCGCTCAGGACATTCATGGAACACATCCGGTCAGCGATGTGAAGCGACCGAAGCGGGACACACTCTGCCTGGCGAAGCGATTCTTCTCTCTGCCGTCTGTGAATTCACCATGCGAGGTTGTGCCGACCAACCTGAGATCGAGACTCCCGCGAATTGACGGTTTGCCTTGATGGTTGGATACTCCGGATCGGAGCCGTATTCGGTACCGCTCCACCACGAAGACCCAAAGTATTTTCCGCAGCGATCTTTTGTTTCATGTGCAGCGGAAGTCGAAACTCGTGACACAGAGCCATGCGTGGTCTGCAGACCGGAACCGCAGACCGGAACCGCATCGCGAAGTAAAGGGATCACCATGCATCAGTTACTGACCACGACACCGGCCAACCAATCCCAGACCGTGGTTCGCCGCCGGGCCTGTTCGCGTGACCTTCAGCACCGAGTCGCCGCATCCGGATGGACGGCATTTTTCTGTTTGTCGTTGCTCGCGCTTTCAACTCAGTCGCTTGCCGCTGAGTCAACCACTCGCCCCAACATTGTCTTCATCCTGGCCGACGACCTCGGATATCGCGAACTTGGAAGCTTCGGTCAGCAGTTGATCAAAACTCCAAATCTGGATCGCCTCGCAGCACAGGGAATGCGGCTGACTCAACATTACTGCGGCAACGCGGTGTGCGCTCCTTCGCGTTGTGTCCTGGTCACGGGGAAACATCCCGGCCACGCTTGGGTTCGCAGCAACCTGTCCACTCCGCCGGAAGGCCAGACACCAATTCCGGCGAGCGAAGTCACCATCTTCGAGCTGATGCAGAAGCAGGGTTACGTCACCGGAGCGTTCGGCAAGTGGGGACTGGGCGGTCCGGCTTCTTCCGGTGAACCGCTGAGTCAGGGGGTCAACCGGTTCTTCGGCTACAACTGCCAGGGACACGCCCACAGCTATTACCCGTCGTATCTTTGGGACGATTACAGACATTTCCCGCTGAAGAACTTACCGCCTGTTCCCGGCCATGCGAGTCTGGCGAAAGGTGCGAATCCGGCAGACCCGCGCAGCTTCGATATCTTCAAAGGTCAGGACTACGCTCCCGACCGAATCAACGAACAGGTCCTGAACTTTGTCCGAGCCAACAAAGATCGACCGTTTTACCTGTACTACCCGACTGTCATCCCTCACGTCGCGTTACATGTCCCCGACGAAGAGCTGAAGCCTTACACGGATCTCGGCTGGAACGACCCGCCGTTCACTCGCGACGGCGGCTACGGATACACGCCGCACTTCACGCCCCGAGCGGCCTACGCGGCGATGATTTCGCGGATGGATCGTTACATCGGCAATCTGCTGAAGCTGCTCGACGAACTGAAACTCGCCGACAACACGATCGTCGTTTTCAGCTCGGACAACGGCACGACTCACCTGGACAAGGAAGTTGACTACACGTTCTTCAAGAGCGTCGGCGAACTGCGTGGTCTGAAAGGCTCGTTGTACGAAGGCGGCGTTCGAGTACCAACACTCGTACGGTGGCCGGGACACGTTGCTGCCGGTTCGGCCAGCGATCGTATCAGTGGCTTTGAAGACTGGATGCCGACGCTGCTCGAACTGACGGAGGCAACCGTCAAGGCTCCGGCAGAGATCGACGGAATCAGCCTCGCCCCGACGCTCCTGGGTAAACAGCAGGAAGAACGACCGTTCCTGTACCGCGAATTCCCCAGCTACGGCGGTCAGCAGACCATTCGTGTCGGAGACTGGAAAGCCGTCCGTCAGAACATGACCAAAGGCAATCTGAAAATCGAGCTTTACAACATCGCCAACGACATCGG
>JABMPE010000347.1 GCA_013203845.1 Rhodopirellula sp.
AGCCTGCGGTCCCTAATTTACAGTCGGCTTTCGTGAAACAGTTGCGGACGTCGGTGATCGTCCGGTTCGGGTTATCGGTCAAACAATCGACGATGACGGAGCATCCGCTGGGACCGTAACCTTCATAGCGGGCGGCCGAGTAATCTTCTCCACCCGTCCCGTTCGCTTTTTCAATCGCCTTTTCGATCACGTGGCTGGGAACCTGATCACGCTTGGCTTTTTCAATCAGACTCCGCAAAGCCGGATTGCCCTCGGGATCCGCAACGCCGCTTCTGGCAACCACGTACAACTGCTTGCCATACTTCGAATACAGCTTGGATTTCTGACCGGCAGTCTTGAGAATCGAGTGCTTGCGGTTTTCGAAACTTCTTCCCATAGCAATGATCTTTTGTTTCGTTTTTGAAGTGCGAAAGTCATAAATCAAGTCGATCACTCACAACGGCGACCGTGAGCGTGGAGCGACGTTTTCCAGCAAGACAAATGGTTGCATCGATCGTTTTTGCGATCAATGCCAGCCTCACCAGCTCGATTCAGCCCCAAGCTCAACGGCGATCGAGGCCACTCTGAATTCCATCGAGATCTACTGCAGCTTGCCGCGACCGGCGATCGGCCAGACGACTTCCAGAATGTCGTTGCGGAAACCGTAAAAAGCGTCGTGAAGAACCGTCGTGTGATCCGCGTAACCGACAATCAGTTCAACTTTATCGCCGATCTTCAGATTACGGGCTTCGCCTTCCAGGTCGAGCTGGCAATGTTCGGCACTGACGCGTGTGACTTTCGCGCCGGGGTGGCCTTTCACGATTGGTGGTTCCAGGTCCGGATAATGCGTTTTTCGACCGCTATCCAGGACAGCTCGTTCGAGTGCTGGTCGGCTCACGACGGTCGCCAGGACGGTCAGCGCGTACTCAAGCCCCACAACTCCGCACTGATTTCTGTAGAACGGATCCGCAAAAATTCCGCCGCCGGCCTGGAGTTCGGTTACGCTTTCACAGTCGGAAGTGATCTGGTACGAGCCGGTTCCGCCGGCGCTGACGATCGAGCAATCCAGGTTTGCGTCGAGCAGGAGGTCGCGGCAGTGCTTGAGCACGTTCATGCCGTGCTCGATTTTCTCGCGTTTTTCGACCGGATCCGGGATGCACAGCAGGTGGCCTTCGTAACCCATGATGCCGACCAGGTCGACACCTTCCAGCCGATCGATTCCTTGAGCCAGTTCAAGCGTGTCCTTGCCTGGTCGACAGCCGACTCGATCGAGTCCGATGTTCACTTCGATAATGACCCGGCAGAGAACTCCGCGAGCGTGGCAGGCCGCGGCCAGCGGTTCGACCTGAGCGAAATGGTCGACAGCGACGATTGGATCAGCGTGCTGACATAACGCGGCAACGCGTTCGACCTTTCTTTTACCGACGATCATGTTAGCAATGAGGATGTCCTCGATCCCTGCCGCCGCCATGACTTCCGCTTCTGAAACCTTGCCGCACGTGACGCCGGTCGCTCCGTATTCCATCTGCTTCCAGGCGATGGCTGGCGTTTTATGGCACTTCTGGTGAGGACGCCATTCCTTGCCTCGCGACAGGATGAAGTCGGACATGCTTTTCATATTCGCATCCATCGTCTCGAGATCGATGCAGAGAATCGGGGTGTCCAGCTCCTGCTTGTGAGTTCCGATCAGTGACTGTGTCACGGGCAAGTGCTCCAGAATTTTAAGGCTGAAAAGGAAAGGTTGAAGGCGGAAACACCAGGAACAACAGTTTCCGGTGCAACCACAATTTCGGGCCGAGTATAGCCGCAGACTTCCGAGTGAACACTTTCAGGACTCAGCGTGTCGCACAATTCCGCCAGACGGATGAGTCGGAAATGAGAAATTCGCTCAGTTCACTCAACATAAAGTCCGATGATTCCGATGCTTTCAAGGATTCCGCGGGCTGTTAGACTTCGCTCGATCCCGCCAGGGAATCCATCTCATCAAACAGGGTTAGCCCAAATGCGCAGCGAATCAGAAGTTCCATTCGAAGATCAGCCGTTTTCCATTCCGGTTGCAGAACGTGTCAAACGACTGCCGCCGTATATGTTCGGCAAAATCAACAAGCTCAAATACAACAAACGCGTGGCCGGTATCGACGTCATCGACCTCGGTATGGGGAACCCGACCGATTCACCGGACCCGCTGATCAGCGAGAAACTCTCGGAAGCCATTGCGGACCCGAGAAACCATCGCTACTCGGTGTCAAACGGGATTGGCAATCTGCGAAAAGAAGTCGCCGCCCGGTACTTGAGGAAGTACGACGTCGAACTCAACCCGGACAGCGAAATCATCGCGTGTCTCGGTTCAAAGGAAGGCTTCAGCCACCTTTGTCTGGCACTGATGGGACCAGGCGATACCGCCATCGTGCCAGCTCCGAGTTTCCCAATCCACGTCTATGCCGTCGTGCTGGCGGCGGGCAACGTGATCAGCCTGGACTGCCGCGATCCGCAGCAGTTTCTCGACCGGATTGCCTACACCTGCGAGCACCTGTTTCCCTGTCCGAAACTCGTGATCGTCAACTACCCGCACAACCCATCGACCACCTGCGTCGAACAGGCCTTCTACGCGGAACTGGTCGTTCTGGCGAAGAAGTACAACTTCATGGTGATCAGCGACTTTGCCTACGCGGACATCTGCTTTGACGGGTACAAGGCTCCGAGTTTTCTGACGACGCCCGGCGCTAAAGACGTCGGCGTTGAATTCACGACGATGAGCAAGGGCTACAGCATGGCCGGCTGGAGAATCGGCTTCTGCGCTGGCAATCCGGAAATGGTCCGCGCCCTCGCCACCATCAAGGGTTACTACGACTACGGAATTTTTCAGGCAGCTCAGATCGCCGCCATCGTCGCCATGCGACACTGTGACGACGCCGTCGATGCCGTCGCCGCTGAATACCAGGCTCGTCGCGACGTGCTGTGCGACGGTCTGACACGACTCGGCTGGGAAATCGATCCACCGAAAGCCACGATGTTCGTCTGGGCCAGAATTCCTGAACCCTGGCGGGAAATGGGTTCGATCAATTTTTCGATGAAGCTGCTCGAAGAAGCCAGTGTTGCCGTCAGTCCGGGGGGCGGCTTTGGTCAGGACGGTGAAGGATATCTGCGACTGGCCATCGTCGAGAACGTACATCGCCTGCGGCAGGCTGTGCGACAAATTGGCCGGTGCCTGAAGCAGGGACCGGACGACGGCGAGTAACCACGCCAACTGGTCACTTCACCTTGATGCAGAATTTGGTGGCTCAATGGCTCACCTTGTAGCTCTCGCGAGCAAAGTTGAGTCATTGGCGATCCGACGACTCTCGCCTGCACGGCAGGAAGCTTTGCCGGAAACAACTCATTCAAAGCCGCATAAAGGACAACAGGCCGTTGAACACAAATGTCCACAGATCATGTGAGTTCCGACAACGAAATGTCGACACGGGCGACTACGGAACCGGATGACAATGCAGAGTGGTCAGCCGCGAAGAGGCAGTGGTTACTCGGCAGGTTCGCCGATCAGAATTTCGCAGCCGTGACCCGCCACTTTAAGGAATCCGATCATGAGCCAACCTCGCGTTCTTTATTGTGGTGACACGTCGCTGGATGGTGCTGCGGCCTATCTGGCCGGGCTGATGTCGAACTGGGGCTGGGACTTCATCTACGTGGCCAGTGATCGACAACTTGCCGTCGTCGACATTCCGCAGAATTGCAGCCTGTTTGTCTTCAGCGACTATCCGGCGAAGCAGATCGACATTGCATTGCAGACGCAGATTGTGGAAATGGTACGGAACGGAGCCGGTCTGTTGATGATCGGCGGCTGGGAGTCGTACCACGGACTCGGTGGAAACTGGAACGGAACGCCAATCGCCGCGGTGTTACCGGTCGACATCGCCGACCACGACGACCGTCGCAACTGTGATCAGCCGGTGTTCGCTCGCCCGACAAGCACGCTCCACCCGATCACCGACGGGCTGCCCTGGTCAGAGCGGCCTCCCCTCATCGGTGGCTTCAACGCGTTCACTCCGAAGTCAGACAGCCAGACGCTGCTGCAGGCCGTCCGATTCGAAGCTCGGTTTGATGGCGACATCGTGCAGCTGCGAAAGCCGTCAACGACGCCCCTGCTGGTTACAGGAACTCACGGTTCCGGTCGAACCGTCGCGCTGGCCACCGACGTGGCTCCACACTGGATCGGCCCCATGGTTGACTGGGGCACCGAACGAGTGTCCGCGTGTGCCGCCGGCGCTGGAGAAATCGAAGCAGGAAATCTGTACGCTGCCTTCTTCCATTCGCTTTTATCATGGGCAAGCCAGCTGACAATCAATGAGCACTGATTCGCAAACCGTCATTCTCGTCGCTGGACCGTTGCAGGTTCGTGGGACGAGTTCCTACACGCTGCGGTTGGCGGAGCTTCTGCCTGACTACGGCTATTTCCCCGTGATCGTTACTCCGGACCTCGTATCACTGCCGGAAGAGGCGAGACCGAAGTGTCCGATTTACGAACATTTGCTGCTTTCGTCGCCGCTGTTTCGTCCGCTGATCAGCAGTCTCGTCGCCCAGGACGCGGCGGCGCACAAACCCAGTCTGGTCCACATTCAGTCGCGACACGCCCTGACGTTCGGCTTCACATTGGCGAATCGCCTGAATCTTCCGTGCATCGTAACCATCCATGACCACGACGTGGCCCTGCCCCGTATGCTGGCCGCCTGCCAGCCAAAGCTGAAGCGAATCATCGCTGTCAGCTCGTCCGTTAAGGACAACCTGATTTCAGCTCGCTCGCTCAACGAAGACCTGATTACGGTCATCCATAGCGGAGTGATCATTCCTGATCTCGTCGACAACTCTGAAGTGCTCGGCGGTCGACGGATTCCTGTCGTCGGCACAGCCGGGCGACTTGAAGAGTCAAAAGGATTTCCGTACTTCATCAACGCGGCTCGCCGGGTGCTCGATGCCGGAAACGATGTCGAATTTCTCATCGCCGGAAGTGGCCCCGAAGAACGAAAACTTCGAGCCCTGGCGAGAAAGCTCGATCTCACCAGACACCTGACATTCATTACCAACCTGCCGGATTTCCGATCAGCGATCGGAGCGATGGACATCTTCTGCCTGCCTTCCCTGATGCAGGGGCTGGGCACTGTCATGCTCGAAGCAATGTCCCTGGGGCGACCGGTCATTGCCACCGGCGTCGGAGGCATCACGTCGATCGTTCATAACAACGAGACCGGCCTGGTCATTCCACCTTCGGACACCGACGCTCTGGCCGAGCGGATTATGGAACTGATACAGGATCCCATTCGGGCTCGCGCCATCGGCAGCGCCGGTCGGCAGCAGGTCATCGAAGGCTTCAATGCCACCCAGATGGTCGAACGAACGGCCAGCAACTACCAGGCCGCAATCTGCTGACCACCTTCTGCATATCCAGTCCCTCGGAGAAGCCCAGTGTCGGACGTCCTCGCCGAAATCTGCAAAACAAAACGCAGCGAAATCGAAGCTGCCAGAAGCCTCATCGCCGCCACGGAACTGCAGGCTCGTCTGTCCGATGTTGATCCGCCACGTGATTTTCTGGGAGCGCTTCAGGCTGCACCGGGCATCGGCCTGATTGCTGAAGTCAAGAAGGCCTCGCCATCAGCTGGCCTGATTCGCGAAGACTTTGATCCCGTTGAAATCGCTACCCTCTACAAATCAGCGGGAGCCGCCTGCATCAGCTGCCTGACAGACGAGCCGTACTTCAAAGGTAAGCTGGAATACCTGACGGCCATTCGTCGTCACGTTTCGATTCCGGTCATGCGGAAAGATTTTATTCTGGACCGGTATCAGGTTCTGGAAGCTCGCGTCGCCGGCGCCGACTGCATTCTGCTGATCGCGGAATGCCTCGACGACTGCACCATGCGGGACCTCTACTTTTACGCGTCGGAACTCGGTATGGAATGCCTGGTCGAAGTCTACGATCCCGAGAATCTCGACCGAGTCCTCAAACTGGACGCTCCGTTGATCGGCATCAATAATCGCAATCTGAAAACTTTTGTAACCGACCTGAAACACTCGACCGATCTGGCCACCAGAGTTCCGGACTCGGTCTACCTGGTCAGCGAAAGCGGCATTCGACAACGCTCCGACGTCGAACATCTCCTGCAGTTCGGCATTCGAGGCATCCTGGTTGGCGAGACTCTCATGCGTCAGAACGACATCGCCGCGAAAGTCCGTGAGCTGATCGGAGCATAAGCCCAATTAGTTTGTAGCCTTGAGTCACTCCCACCAGGGCCGGTGCAACGATGAAAAAATACCTGTCGAAACCTGCAAAGTAGACTCCCATGAAAGCTGCCGTCTTTAAGACCCCAGGCGTTCCTGATGCCGTGCTCTCCGTTCAGGATATTCCTGAATCCGAACCGCTACACGGTCAGGTGAAAGTGCGGATGCTGTGCTGCCCGGTCAACCCTTCCGACCTGATGTTCGTCCGCGGGCAATACACGCTCAGTGCCGACTGCCCGGCCACTCCCGGCTTTGAGGGCGTCGGCATTGTCGAAACGGCTGGGGGCGGATTTCGAGCAAAGATGATGCTCGGTAAACGTGTCGCTGTTCTTTCCCGTCAAGGCGGGAAACTGGGCAGAGAAAAATGTCGTTCCCGCCTCGCAAGTGATTCCGTTTTCGAACCTCTTGACCGGCAGCTTGAGTCGGGAACAGCAGGCAACGTTCTTCGTGAATCCAGTGACCGCCTTCGTGATGTGTCGCGAAGTTCTGCGTGTTCCGAAGGGCGAATGGCTGCTTCAGACGGCCGCTGGCTCAGTCCTCGGGCACATGATCATCCGGCTCGGAAAACGTTTCGGATTCAAAACGTTGTGCGTCGTGCGGCGGGAAGAACAGATCACCGAACTTCGCGCCGCGGGTGCCGATGCGGTGATCTGGTTCGATCCGCAGAAACACTCTCTCAACCAGTTTCAAGCTGCCGTTGCCACAGCAACCGGAGCCACCGTCAACGATAGCGTCATCCATTTCGCCATCGATTGCGTCGGTGGTGAGACCGGTTCCGCGGTGGTCAGCGCTCTGGGAAAAAATTCTCGCATGCTGGTTTTCGGGATTTTGTCAGGTGAACCGCTGCAGATTCCTTCCCGAGCGTTGATGACTCCAGGAGCATCAATCACTGGCTTCTGGCTCGGTAACTATATGGAAACGTTGAAGCTCCCGGCAAAGCTGAAACTCGTGAGAACCGTTTCCGGGTTGATTCGCGCAGGCGTGCTTGCCAGTGAGATTGGTGCCAGTTTTTCCCTCGAAGAAATCACTACCGCCGTTCAAACTGCGGAAATGCCAGGGCGAGGTGGCAAAGTGCTGCTCAACATCGCAACTGACTGAATCCTGTGATGCGAGAATCCTGCACGACAATTGGAAACGCCATCCCTGATCAGCTCCGCAGTTTCGCATAGAACGATTCGTCCGACAGGTCCCAATACGCAGGCACGGGCGTCTCCAGCGTCAGTTTGTCATATCGAATCGGGTGGAGCAGGCTCAGCGAACGAGCATGCAGCGCGATGCGGACATCGGAGACGGGTTGCCGAACGGATTCCTCAACCGCCTCCGAAACTCCACTGGATTCGATCAGTGGGGTTTTGCTCGAATCTGCGCCCGCATTTCCTGGATTCGCTATTCCGCTATGCATGCTGTCGCCGTTCAACCATTCGCCGCCACCATACTTGGTGTCTCCCACGACCGGGCAACCGCGCGACGAAAACTGAACGCGAATCTGGTGCATTCTGCCGGTCAGAAGCTGAACCTCAACCAGCCAGCGTCCGGCGACTTCCCGCAGAATTCGATACTCCAGACGTGCTTCCTTGGCTCCTGGCGTCTCTGCGGTCACGACTTCCGAAATCGCCTCGTCCGGAACTTTCCGCAGCCAGTCAACCAGCAGTCCTGATTCCTCATCCGGACGCTGTTCCAGCAACGCCCAATAGGTCTTTGAAACCTGTCGTTTCTCAAATTGCTCCGCCACACGTGCCGCGGTTTTGGAATTACGGGTAAACACCAGCGTTCCGGATGTCGCCCGGTCGAGGCGATGTGGAATTCCGAGATAAACGTTACCGGTCTTCTGATATTTCTCAGAAAGCCACGCTTTCACGAGTCCAACCATAGTCTGCTCGCCCGCTGGTATCCCCTCGGTCAGGATTCCGGCAGGCTTGTTGACCGCGATCAAAGGACCGTCTTCCAGCAGGAGCCAGTCCGGTGACCGTTTCTGCGGGTGACTCTCGCTCTTGTCCATCGCGATCCTTGATGCTGGTGTCATCGAATGACTGTCCTGAAGTGGCTTGCGTTCATTGCCGCAGAGATACTTCGGTTCTGCAGCGTTTCAGCATTCCGAAAAAAGCACTGAATCCGCAGGACCGGGAAACCTGGGAACAAGCTCATGCGTGCTGCAATTCCGGACGACAACAAAAGTTCGCAACACAAAAGACGATGCGACGACAACCAATGCCAAGCCCTTCGGCAACGCTTGGCGCGGCGGCAGGATGACTTCTATCATCCGCGTCTGCAATCGGAGAGGTGACAGAGTGGCCGATTGTGCCGGTCTCGAAAACCGGTGTACCGCAAGGTACCGAGGGTTCAAATCCCTCCCTCTCCGCTCTTACCAGATAAGGACTTACGTCAATCG
>JABMPE010000348.1 GCA_013203845.1 Rhodopirellula sp.
AATCAGGAATTTACCTGAAATAGAGCTGCGATTCTCTTGTCGACCGGACTCGAAACACCGCTGCCACGCTCTTCGCGAGTGCGTAATGTAGGGAGTTTGATCAGAAAGTCACCGCGACGCGAGGCAGAATTTCGACCACAAATTCTTCGACAAAGTCGGGGAAAGAACCACGGATAAACCGGATGGCTTCGTGGAGCATCCTGGCCATGGCGGAAGATCACTGCTGCTAAGATTTGATAAGGTTTGTTTCCTGCAACAATTTCTATGTTCAGTAAGCCACGGATTGGCGCAGATACACGCAGATGACTTGCCTGATCTGCGTGTATCTGCGCCAATCCGCGGGCCAATTTTCTGTTCTGTCCGTACCACAGATCAAAAATCTGTGACTTGTCTCCGGTCGGCATTCGTGTGGCCATTCGATATCGTCCGGCGGTTTCAAGTGGGTTGTGTGACCGGCACAGCCTTGGGATCGCGGTTAAGTCAGTACAGCAACAGAGTCGTTTTTGCAGCAACATCACGAGACCTTAACCATGACTTCAGCGACTCTCGATATTCCTCGCGATCCCGACCAGGAAGTTTCCGTTCCGGTCGACATTCTGAAGAAGCTGATCGTCACATTGCTCTTGCGAAAGGGGATGTTCGAAGTCGAAGCCGACATCGTCGCTGCCCGCATGACCGAAGCGGACCTGCGCGGCATCCATTCTCATGGCAGCCGAACGCTCGCCAAATACGTCGCCGCGATCGATGCTGGCGACATCGATCCGCGAGCCATGTCGATGACCACCTGCGAAACGCCAGCCATCGCGGTCATCGAAGCCAGCGGCGGCATGGGACACGTTTCGGCCACGCGAGGGATGGAACTGGCAATCGCCAAAGCTCGCGAAGTCGGCACCGGCACGGTCGTCATCAAGAAAGGTCAGCACTACGGAGCCGCCGGCGTCTACACGATGCTCGCCGCGAAGGAAGGGATGATCGGATTTTCGACCACCAGCACGGGCACGGCGACCGTTGCCGCTTATGGCAGCACTCAACCGGGAACCGCCAACAACGCGATTTCCTGGGCGATCCCAACGAGCACCGGAGCGCCGTTTGTTCTCGACACCGCCATTGCCGAATCGTCCTGGGGAAAGATCGAATCGATGGGCATGTTCGGGCTGCCGATCACTCCCGGCTGGGCACTCGACGAGGCTGGCGTCGAAACAACCGACGCCAGCGCTGCGAAAACGTTACTGCCCATGTCGGGCGCGCGAGGCTCGGCGTTGGGTTTCGTGGCTTCTGCACTGACGTCCGCGCTGATTGGACGTCGCTCACCGATTCATAAATCACCCAACCCGTTCGGCCCCGGCTCCGACCACTTCTTCCAGGCAATCGATCCGACCCACTTCGGAGCACCGGACCGGTTCCTCAAAGAAATCGACGCGACAATTACTGCAATTAGAGAACTAACTCCTGCCGAAGGTGTCGACAAAGTCCGCGTCGCTGGCGAACTGGAATGGGAACGCGCCGAACAGTGGCGTAACACAGGCATCCCTTTCCACCGCGATCAGATCAGCCGCCTTGCCGAAGTCTGCACCAGCAACCGCTGCGAACTCCCCGAAGGCTGGCCCGCGTAACAGCAGAAACCCGTTGAGTTGCCTGCAGGCAACAGCCGCGAAATTCACCTTGACCACTGGTTCGAAAACCGGGGTCCATGTCCGTCACGATCGAGCGTCCATCGCGTGGGCTAATCAAAGTACGCCTTCAGCACGTACTGCTGTATCATACGCTGAGTATTGAAGAAGGATCCGTTCAGCGCGATCGTGTGCCGCATCACATCAGCGAATTGATCCTGCCGCTGGTAGAACATCGGAACAACCGTTTGTTCCAGTTTGCTGTAGAGGGAATCGGCGGCAGTTACGCGGCTGTCGGGGCTGCCTTCAGCGAAGGTGTCCGTTCCGATGGCCCAGCCGGTGATGTTCTCGATACAACCTTCAATCCACCAGCCGTCCAAAATGCTAAGCGAAGGAACTCCGTTCAGAGCAGCTTTCATACCACTGGTGCCGGACGCCTCCAGCGGGGGTTGTGGCGTATTAAGCCAAATAT
>JABMPE010000349.1 GCA_013203845.1 Rhodopirellula sp.
CCGGCGCCAGTTCCGTGAAATTCCAGGAATTATGGAAGGCACCGGTGTCCCTGATTACGCCGCCTGTGTCGCTATCAGTACGGTCGCGGCTCAGAAGGAAATGCTGCTTCCGTCTATCCTTGGTCTGGTTGTTCCCATCGTGGTCGGCCTGCTTCTGGGGGTTGCGGGTGTGATGGGCATGCTCGCGGGTGGCCTTACATCCGGATTTGCTGTGGCCATCATGATGGCTAATTCGGGCGGAGCTTGGGACAATGCGAAAAAGTACATTGAATCAGGGGCTCATGGCGGAAAAGGCACGGACGTCCATAAGGCCACTGTCGTCGGCGATACGGTGGGCGATCCGTTTAAGGATACAAGCGGCCCCAGTTTGAATATTCTGATCAAACTCATGAGTATGGTGTCGGTGGTGTTCGCCGGGCTGATCGTGAAATACTGTATCTTCAACTTCTTTTAAGAGCATTCCGTGTCTTCAGGAACCGCACTCGATATGTCAGTGACCGAAAACAGTCAGGTCGACGAAAATATTGAAACCGCCAGGCTGGTAGCCCGGATCGCTGACGATTTTCGCGGAAAAGACATCCTGCTTCTCGACATGCGGCCTGTCACGCCAATCGTCGATTTCTTCATCATCGTGACGGCGACCAGCCAGCGACAGATGAAGGCGTTGGGGGAAGAAGTGGCTCGCGTCATGAAAAAACGCGGTCAGCAGCGTCTCGGCGAAGAGGGAGCGGATGGCGATGGCGTCTGGGTTCTGCAGGACTTTGGTGACATCGTGCTGCACGTGTTTTCGCCGGAAGGACGCGAACTGTATGACCTCGAAGGGCTCTGGGCCGACGCTCCACGGCTTGACCTTGGATTCTCACAGCACCCGGCGGCAACGACCTTTGATTCTTCGGAAGATTCAGAGTCAGCCAGCGTGGACGAAGAGTAGCCCGTTTCGGGGGCGTTTTATCAGTCCGGCGGATAACGCTGGAATTCGCATCCAGCCTGCATCTAAAGATGCCTCACAGGCTCGTACTGGTGCCGCGGACCAGCGACAACCAACACGACTACATTCACTGATGCGGAATCTTCGATGAGCGCGCTCCAGGAAATTCGAAATCGGTTTACTCCCGTGCTGGCTGGTCTGACGGACAACGTTGATGCCTCGTTGAGCATGATTCGCTCATCGCAGGATCCGAAGTTTGGCGACTTCCAGGCAAACTGTGCGATGCCTCTGGCGAAAACTTCCGGCGTCGCTCCCCGCGAACTGGCGCAGCAGATAGTCGATCAGGTGCAGCTTGATGATTTGTGCGAAACGGTCGAGGTCGCCGGTCCGGGTTTTATCAATCTGAAACTGCGAACCGACTGGCTGGAGCAGCAGGCCAGGCAGATTGTTTCTGACGAGCGGTTGGGAGTTCAGCGAGTCGCGCCGAAGAAAATCGTCATCGATTATTCGTCTCCCAACGTGGCCAAGCCAATGCACGTGGGGCATCTGCGAAGTTCCGTGATTGGGAACTGTCTCGAACGAGTGCTGCGGTTCCTCGGGCACGATGTGATCTCAGATAATCACATTGGCGACTGGGGAACGCAGTTCGGAATGATCATCTACGGTTATCGTCATTTTGTGGACGAGGCCGCTTACGGTCGCGAACCGGTCGCTGAGCTGGCCAGACTCTACCGGTTAGTGAATCAGCTTTCTGACTATCACGATGCCTGTCGCCAGCAGTCAGGTGTTGAAACCCAGATTGCAGAATGTGCCGAACAGATTGCACAACTTGAAGCGTCGGACGAAGAGCCGAAGAAAAAGAAGAAGGCGATTAAGAAACTGCAGGGTGAACGGGACGGTCTGCGAGAGACACTGGCTGGTATGCAGTCCAGGCGGGAAGCAGTCGACGGCGACGCTGAACTCAAGCAGCTCGCGGCTGATCACGCGGACATCGCGAGACTGGCGCGGCTCGAAACCGCGAAGCTGCATTCCGGGGATGAGGAAAACCGAGCGTTATGGGACGAGTTTCTGCCCGAGTGTCTGAAGGCTCTCGATCACGTCTACGGGAAGCTGGGTGTCTCGTTTGATAAGACGCTGGGCGAAAGTTTTTACCAACCGATGCTGGCGGACGTTGTTTCTGACCTGCAGGCCAGTGGTCTGGCGACGGAAAGCGATGGAGCGGTTTGCGTTTTTGCGGAAGGTAACGACGCTCCGTTTATCGTTCAGAAATCGGATGGAGCGTTTACCTACGCGACGACCGACCTGGCGACGATTCGGTATCGAGTCGAAGAGTTCGGCACGCAGGTCATGCTTTACGTTGTCGACACTCGGCAGAGCGAACACTTCAAGCTCCTGTTTGATACGGCTCGGCGATGGGGCTACGGCGACGTTGATATTCAGCACGTGAATTTCGGCACGGTGCTGGGCGACGACCGTCGACCGTTTAAGACTCGGTCCGGTGACACGGTTGGCCTGGAAAGTCTTCTCGACGAAGCCGTCGCGCGAGCGTATGACGTCGTCGTTGAGAATGATCCATCCGGAAGTCTCGATGAAGACGCTCGCCGAGCTGTGGCAGAAGCCGTCGGCATTGGTGGAATCAAGTACGCGGATCTGCACCACAACCGTGAAAGCGATTACGTCTTCAGTTGGGACAAGATGCTGGCGAAGAATGGAGACACCGCGACTTACATTCAGTACGCGAACGCTCGAATCAACGGCATCTTTCGAAAGGGCGACATCGACCTTGAATCGCTTCGATCAGATGCTGAGTCGCTGCGTTTAGAACACGCGTCCGAGCGTGGACTGTTTCAGCAGATACTTTCGTTTGGCGACGCTCTTGCCGTCGTCGAGCGGGAAATGCGCCCGAATATGCTGACACAGTTTCTGTTTGATACAGCGAACCGATTCTCGACTTTCTATCAGGACTGCCCGGTGCTGAAGGAAGAGGATGAGGCGGTTCGAACCAGCCGGTTGCTGCTTTGCGATCTGACGTCAAGAACGCTCACACAAGGGCTCGCATTGCTTGGGATCGACGCTCCGAAGCAGATGTAGGTCGTAGGCTGGAACGAGCGCCGCGCTGTTCCGGCATGTGGTGAATTGAATCTTGCCGGAACAGCGCTGCGCTCGCTCCAGTCTACTTGTTTGTGAGGCTCGTAATTTTGTCTGCCGAGTACCACTGCAGTGGTTCGGGTAGCGGTCCGGCGGAAAACTCGAGATGAATGACCCGGCGTCGGGCGATGTCGGTCGCTCGGTGGGACGAGTGCAGCAGCAGCGGTCGCATCATGACAGCTCCGCCGACCCGAACCGAGCAGGTGACAGGGGCAGTAGTTTGTTGGAGTTTTTCTGACTCGAACATGTTGAGTCGTGAGCTACGGTGTGAGCCGGGCAGAACACGCAATGCGCCGTTTGATTCCATGCAGTCGTCAAGGTGCAGCCTGACTGTCAGCATCGTCTGAAGGATGTCTGGCGGAGGCTGCACGTGCTGGATGCCGGCCTTAACCGACCACGGGCCGAATTCCGGAACATCTTCTCGCTGCCGGACGGCGATGGAAAGATCCTGATGCCAGAAAATTCCCCAGTTGCTTTTGGGCGATTTGTCGAACATCAGACCTCGGACAAGCAGTGCGTGATCCCCCAGTATCGGTGCCACCAGCTGTGCGATGCGGGGGTGTCTGTGTAACGCTCGGATTTCGGGGACAACCTCGGTGACGTTTCGAATGGCGTAGACGCCTCCTCGGTCTCGTACGGAAGTGTCGTCTCGACTTTCGATGAGCGCTCGTTCGATGGCCGTTTGCAGTGCTTCAACTTCGGCGAGTGAGATAACGTTTTCGACGGTTGTGAAGCCGCGTTCTTCGATAACAGCCGTGTAGTTTGGTGGAAGTTCAAGCATCGACCAGGTGATTTCTACCTCTCGCTCGCGGCGTTCCGGATGCCGGACGATGAAATGTCTTCGCGAAATCGTTCTTCCGGAATGGCTAGAAACAGATCCTGGAAATCAGTCGGGACCGGCAGGTTCCCGACTGACTGGAATCCTGAGTTGGTCAGGCGGCCTGCGACGAGAAAGTGGCAGCCGAGCGAGCCGATGGCTTCCAGCGAAGTTCGCATCTCGTGTTCGCTGTTGTGGTAAAAGCGGCGTTGAAGAATGCGCTCCGCCGTGTCGAAACCGATGACGAACGTTGTGCCTGGGAACAGTCGCGCTTTCTCAACGAACCCTGGCGAAGTCGAGAGAGCGACGGGAGCGTCATCGAACTGCTGCCGTCGCTGCTCGATATCAAAGCTGTTGAGCGGCGGCTTATCTGCGTTCAGGAACGGCAACTCGTAATGCACCGGTCCGTCGAGAAATTCTTCGGCGACCGACCTCAGACGGCGATGGCCGACGTGTAGAGGATTGAACGAGCCCGAGAGCAGGCCACGGGGTGGTTCGGGGATGGTGTCGGTCAGACTTCCGTCGGGGAGCGACCAGACGACCATGCGGTTGTGGGAGCGAAGTTCGGCGACCAGCGGCGGGACGCATTCCAGTTCGATGGAAATGGTCTCGTCGATGTCCAGCGTGGGAAGCAATGGCAATGTGATTCCGCAGGCGTCACAGATGGAATAGAGCAGCAGAGCGGCTGTTAACTTTTCTTCTTCAAGGCGAGTGCGTCGCCCCTTTTTGAGGAGGAGCGAAACGATTCGGCTGCCGGCTGCAGATTCTGTCGCGATCCAGATTCGATGATCACCGCGTTTGGGACGGGAGCTGGCCAGCGACGCCGTACACGAAATGCCGATGCGAAATGCCGCGTCGTTTTGAGCCGATGCTGAAAATCGCATCGCCCTCTGCCAGGCGACCGTCGACATGCTCAACGCGGCTTTGCGTGAACAGAACTGGTCGGGTTGCTGCTGGAGGTAACTTGTCAGTGCGGCATTTGAATAGGGGATCGCGATGTCGAGAATGGTGCTGGATGCTCCTGGGACAGTCAGCAGGTCGCTGGCGATACGGCTGCCACCTCCTGTCAGGCAAAGTGCCATTTGCCAGGGGCTGTCATATAAATTCTGAATGGCTTGTTGAGGAGTCGTCACGAATCGGATCCGGCGAGGCCACTTCGGTTGTCAATGCAGCAGAGCACGGATTGTGAGGCAACTACTTCACCGATGCCAGTGCCGCCGCCGCTTCACTCAGTCGCCGTTTCAGTTCATCCGTCTTCGGCTCCGGATACAGAAGCTGGGTGACCTTCAGCAGCTTGCGTGCTTCGTCGAGATTCTTCAGCTGGATCGCCGTCTCGATCACATGAATTCTGGCATCCATCCAGTCGTCGGAGCCGGCCTGCAGGACACCTTCAAGTTTGCGGAACTGCAACTGAGCGGAGGCAATGTCGGAAGTCTTATCGCTGTCGACCAGCAGCATGGCCACTCGTTTTCGCATCGGGATGTCTTTGGGGTGACTGGCGAGCAGGCGTTCGAGCAGGCGAACGGCGTCACTGGTCTGCCCGGTCTGCTCGAAGGCGGAAGCGATGACCGGGCCAAAGGTTTCGAGTTCGCTGTCAGAGAGTGCCTGAGGATTCAGGCCAGCCAGGTCGATCGTCTTCAGTTGAATTCGGCCAACATCTTTTCGTTGATCCGGCGAAAGATATTCGGCGACTGAAGAGAGGCCATCGAGCATGCCTGTCAGACGATCACGGTTGAGAAGAATGGTCGATTTCAGAAGACCGATGGCGGCGTCTGTGTCTCCGAGGCCAGCCAGCGAGACGATTTTCAGGCCGGTGGCCGCTTCAAGCATGTTCTGCGGTAACGGAGTTTGACGCGTTGGATTGTCGGTCGAGGCTGAAGTCAGCACGTGTTGCAGCAAACGGTCAGCGGATTTGAAGTCGGGTTGTTCAAGACCGATCAGAATTCGGGAGGTGCGGATCAGAAAATCCGCTTCCAATGGAGTTAACTCGGTCTGCGAATTCAGGGTCGTCTGGATGTACGGTGAGAGCAGACCCACGATGGCGGGTTCCCATTCGGAACGGGACTGATTGAGCTGCCGCAAACGAATCAGAATGGTTTCCGAGCAGCGGGCAATTCCGATCATTGATTCGTGGGAACGTTCGTGGCCGCTGGGCACGGAGAGGTAAAGCTTCAACGCCTGAGTTGTCTGCAGACGCTGTTCCTGAAGCTGGGCGAGCATCCAGGTGGCTTCGCCAGCAGTTGGTGATTTTGTGAAGGTTGTTCGATGATGCTCCAACGCCGCCATGTAGGTTTCCCGGCGTTCGCTGGTCGGGTCGTCCCGGAATTCCATCCCCAGGCACCAGGTAGCCAGCAGGTCGGCGTCGGCCGCTCGTTTACCGGCGGGGTGAAGTGAAGTGACCAGTCCGAAGACGTTGACCGCTTCAGCGAAGTGTTTCTGCGTCAGCAGGATGGATCCGTACGTGTAGCCGATTTCGGCGGCTGCTTCGTTGGCGTTCTGCTTCCGGGCGGTGGCGAAGGCTTCCGCATATTTTCCGGCGGCTCCAGTCGTGTTTCCAGTCGCGAAGAGTGACTGTCCGTCTCGAACAAGGGCTCCGACTTCGGCTCCGTAAGTGTTGCGGCTTTGCTCATCAGCCAGCAGGTTCTGAGCACGCGCGGCCCAGTAAACGTTGCCGGTGGAATTCGCAATCTGAATAGCTCGATGGACTTCCTGTAAAAGTTCGGACGAAAGGTCAGGACGATTCTTCTCACTGGCAATCTGTGAAAGCTTCAGGAACACACGGGCCGTCAGGAAGCTCAACGGACCGTTCAACTGACGACGCTCTTTGTGCAGCTGACGCAGGTAGTCCGCAGCGTCGGTATAGCGATTCTCATTGATGAGCAGCTCGACATGTTCGACATCCAGAGCGTTCTGAATGTCAGCTGGCGGATGATCTTCACGCATCGCATTGATCATCGACCATGCCGCCGCCGGAGTTCCCCGCAGACGTAACGTCGTTGCGTAAGCGAGCTGACTTTGCCACATCGTCTGATCATTCGTGGAGATTGCTGCCAGCTGGCGCAGGACGTCGCTGGCCTTGACGAGTGCATCAGCTCGGTCTGCCGATCCTTCCGGAAAAATCTGAGCCTTATTCAAGAACGCAGTTCCGAGTCGCAACTGGATCGATCGCTGCAAAGAGCGAAGCTGGTGTGGACGCAGCTTCTCATTAAGGACATCGGGCTTCCTGTTGCGAGCCTGCTCATCCGCCTGCTGGTCGAGCTGCTGCAACATGGGGATCAACGAATCCGCCAGTCGCTGAGCACGGCTGGTCAGGTCCCGGTCGAACGGCGACAGATCGACACGCCAGCGCAGACTTTCGAGTTCATCGGCAGAGACAAATGCCAGTTGCGATTCCAGCAGAATCTGCTGCGGATGGTTGGGTCGGGATTCAATGACTTGTGTGACCGCCTGGCGAGCCTGCTTCAGAAGTTCGGTCTGGTCATCAACGGTCGGAGCCGCCTGCGAGTGCTGAGTCAGTGAGCGCGACAACTCCACGGCGTACCGGGCTTTTTCGATCAGATCGAGATTCTGATCTGACAGTTTTCGAAGGCAAACCGTCTCGGCCAGCGAGAAGAGACCGCGCGAACGCAGACCTTCAAAGTACGTTTCGGTGCGTTCCCATTCTTCGAGCTGATCCGGCTGTTGCGCTGACAATTGAGTAGGGAGCGTCGCCAGCACTAAAAGCAGGATGAGTACGGCAAGAGTCGCGTGGCCGCAGCGTTGCGGCTGGACGGTCGTGATCAACGACGATCGCCGTCGGCAGGAGTGGATTCTGTTGAGAATGCGGCGCGACATGTTCGCCGTTAACTTTCATCGAATGCCCAAGCCGTGATCGCGACGCCCACAATTCCGTGAGGCGACACGATCACAGTGCCACTGGTTTCGAGGGTGTTTCGTTGATGGGCTGTGTTTCATTTGAACCGGATCGAGAGTTTAACGTACGCGGCCCGCCGGTGGAGTACCGTTTTGCCGGTGATGTGGGATTCAGTCGGACGTTGTGCGCGACGCAGGAATCGCGAGCACGCGAATGCGGCAGGAAGATCACCGACTGGGAAATGAATTCAGAATAACTTTCCGATTGGAACCACAGAGGCACGGAGACACAGAGGTATTCGATCGCCTGTAGTCCTCAGTGTCTCTGAGCCTTTGTGGTTATTTTTCCATTGCGTATTTCAGAAAGTAATTGCGAACACGATCCTGGATTGATTCATCCGGCAGTTACGCGATATCGAACGACGTCAGATGAAACGTGATCAGGTGGCTTCCGGAAATGATGCTCCGGGCTGAATGAACTTCCTGGCGAAGTGACGACGCTGCTGCAGGAAGCTCTGGGTAAACCAACTTCGCACGAACTGTACGGCGGCCCCGCGGCCAGGATTTTCATCGAGATGTGTCATGCACCCTCGGCGTGAAACAAAAAGCCCCGGAGACGGTAATCCGTTCATCCGGGGCTGTCTGTCGAACCGGGTTGATGACAGAAAGTCGACGAGTCGGCTTTGTCGTGTCACTACCGACGGGAAAGTGTGTCGAAGTCCTGCATCAAAGTGGCGGAAAGGACAAAGCTTTCGTCAATAATTTCGACGTCGGTTGCGGTGTCCGCTCCTTCTCCGGTTGATGCGGTGTCGTTTCCGCTGTTTCCGTTGATGACGTCGTCGCCATCCTGCCCGAGAATTGTGTCGTCCGATCCGCCACCGCGGAGAGTGTCGTTTCCGTCGCCGCCGACGATAGTGTCGGAAGCTCCTTCACCGTCGACGACGTCGTCTCCGTCTTCCCCGTAAATCAGGTCGTTGCCATTGCCACCCATAATGGTGTCGTTTCCGTCGTCACCAAAGATGGTGTCGTCTCCGGCCTGACCGAAGATCAGGTCGTCGCCGTGGGCACCATTGATCAGGTCGGCACCGCTATGGCCCTGAATCGTGTCGTTGTCGTTGCCGCCGTCGATGGTGTCGTCACCGGAACCTCCCGCGATCCGGTCGTTTCCATTGCTGCCGAGCAATGAATCATCACCGGCCATACCGTTGAGCAGGTCATCGCCGAACCCACCGTTGAGTGTGTCGTTGCCGACATCTCCGACCAGCATGTCATTACCGAAGCTGCCGGATATTGAATCGTCACCGGCGTCTCCAAGTGCCGTGTCGTTTCCGTCATTCCCATCGACGACATCGTTTCCGTCGCCGCCAGAGATGGAGTCATCGTCAGCACCACCCAGCAGGGTGTCGTTCCCAATGCCACCGGAAATAACATCCAGGCCAGCTCCACCGCGGATCGTGTCGGCGTTGTCGCTGCCGGTCAGCGTATCGTTGCCGGCTCCACCATCAATCTGGAATCGGACTGACCCAATGTTCGCGCCGAACGCCGTGATGGTGTCGTTGCCATCGTCGCCGTTCACGAACAGGGCCAGTAAGCCCACCTGGTTGAGGTTTCCGACGGTGATCATGTCGTTGCCGTTGCCAGCGTTGACAACCACGTTTTCAATTCCCGCGGCCAGACCCGTCGTCGGGATACTGATCGAAGACGTTCCGCGTCGGATGACGAGGTCGCTGCCGGACTGTCTGATATCAAACGAGTCAGCAGCACCGCTGCCGGTCACCGTGAGCGTGTCACCACCGTTGCCGGGCACGACAGTGTCGTCGCCGTCTCCATCGCCGGACCAGTTGATGGTGTCGTCCCCGTCTCCACCATTCAGCACGTCGTCTCCACCTTGACCATCCAGCGTGTCGTTCCCGGCTTGACCATTGAGCGTATCGTTCCCGGCACCGCCAAGAATCGAATCATTCCCGCCACCACCATCAATCGAGTCGTTGCCGTCACCGCCATTCAGCAGGTCGTCGGAATCAGCACCAATCAGCGTGTCGTTGCCACTGCCGCCGATCAGCGTGTCAGGCAACAGGTCGCCAGTCGTTGGTGGCACCGTCGCTGCTGTCACAGACAGCGAGTAAGCCTGAATGGAGTTCTCACTGCCCCTGATCCTCACGAAATAGTTTCCAGCGGCGGCAACCGTGAAACCGTTAATCGACTCGCTTTGCCCGAAGCCACCGCCGAACGAACTTGCCAGCACCGTTGTCCCGTCGGAATCAATCAGCTCCAGCCCGAGGTCTGACAGCGTCTGAGCGTTGAATGTAGTACCAGGATTCTGATTATTGGGATCAAGTGCGATATTCTGAGGTCCAACATTCAGATTCAACGACCCCGTTGGCGTCAGGTTGATCGACACCGCCAGGTCTGCGCCAACCGTAATCTGATACACGTCAATGTCTGAGTCGTCATCGATACTGACATTGTCTGGTGAGGTCACTGGAGTCGCCGCATCAACGACTCCCAATGGAGTTGCAACAGGAATATTGTCGTTGCCGGTACCACGTTCCAGTAAGTCACCGTACTGTCGCTGTGTGGACAGAATGTCAATTTCCTGCGGTCCATCAATTGAAACGTTGAGGATCGGATTCATCAACGCCGTTGATCCAAGAACGTGCCTCTGGCCGAGTCCATGTCCGTGTTCATGGGATACCGTATTCCGAAGCTGGATCGAATTCTGCGACAGATCAAGAAAGGCGGTATCCGCCGTATCAATGGTCATGTCGCTTTCATCCGGGAACTGGTTGAAGGCAAGAATTCCAAAATCACCATCGATCGCGTTTCCGCCGATTCGCACGTCAGGGCGTACTCCTAGTACACCTGGTGCCCCCATCGTGGTAAACGTGGCCGTTGCCGCGCCATCATCATTCGGCTCGTAGGCGTACGTGAGTCCCGAAATCTCCTGGTAGCGATTAAACACTTGCTGAAATAGTGCGAACCAAGTGCGATTCGTGACGTCTGGTCCCGTCGCCGTTTCGGAATAGATAAAGTCAAGTCGAGCAATCAAATCGCTGGATGTTGTACCACCATTGATATCGCCGACGAGAGTCCCGTCTGGAACGATACCCCACGTCAGCGTGACTGGATCTCCCTGAACGAAACCTGGTGTGCCATCGGTGGCGGTTGTCATCCATCGTCGTGCATCCACTCCTTCATTCGGGTCGGTGAACCGATCAAAGTTCACCGGCTGTCCGAATGGCAACGGGCCGTCATCATTATTGATGGTTCCGATGCCCTGTCCGTCCTGAAGTGCCACGTCCGCGGACGCAATCAGATTGACAAAGAACCGCTCGTCATCTTCGGGGTTGCCATCACCGGTGACCGACACCGAGACAGTCTGACTCGTCACACCTGGCGTGAAGGTGACTGTCCCTGACGCAGCCTGGAAGTCCGCACCAGCCTGAGCGGTCCCATTGGCGACGTTGTAATCGACCGTCACGACCTGCGTCGGTGCCGTGTTCAATGTGACCGTGAAGTCAAAAGACGTTGTGCCGTTTCCTTCGGCGAGTGTCACATCGTTAATCGAAGCGAGCAAGCTAATCACCGGAGTGACACCAGTCGACACAAATGTCCCAACGCCTTCCACGCGGTCATTGCCACCGCCGCCATTCAGCAAGTCTGCCCCACCGCCACCGGTCAGCGTGTCGTTGCCACCATGCCCCAAAATGGTGTCGTTGCTATCGCCGCCGTCCAGCGCGTCATCGCCGCTGCCGCCGTAGATACGGTCCATCCCGGCTTCACCGGCCAGCGTGTCGTTGCCAGACTGGCCGTTCAGGATGTCGTCGCCATCCCCGCCCAACAGCGAGTCTCTGCCGCCTCCACCCAGAGCAATGTCGTTACCCGCGTTGCCGTTGACTGTGTCATTGCCTGCCTGGCCATTCAGAAAATCGTCACCGTCGCCGCCTTCGAGGATGTCGTTCTCTGAACCGCCAAAGATCGTGTCATTATCCGCACCACCACTCAGCGAGTCGGTGCCTGACATTCCGTTGATGTTGTCGCTGCCAGCTCCACCATCGACAGTGTCCGTTCCGTCTCCGGCGTCGATGACGTCATTCCCGTCGTCGCCAGTGAGTGAATCGTTCCCATCGTTGCCGTTGATCGTGTCGTTGCCGTCGCCGCCAGAGATCACATCGGCACCGTCGCCCGCGTCGATATTGTCGTTACCGGTTCCGCCAGTCACAGTGTCGTCGCCGTCACCCGCATCAATGGTCAGATTTCCGGTCGGAACAACAGTCAGGTTCTGATTGATCAAGTCGGCTCCATTGCCTCCGACAAGGGTGTCGTTCAGATCGCGACTGCCGATGATCGTGTCGTTGCCGTCGTCTCCATCGATAAAGATCTGCAGCCCAAGCAGTGTGTCCGGATCGACGAACGAGAAGTCAGCAGAAGTGACTCTGCTGATATCAATCACGTTGTCGCTGTCGCTGCCGATGATGGTCAGAGCGCGGACCGTGCTGGCCTGGATGGACCCGAGCGAGGTGTCAACGACATTGTTCACGGTCAGCTGGACTGAGCCGGGTGAGTTCGGGTCAATCCCCAGCGTGATATTGTCGTCAGCGTCGGCGGCGATCTGAATTTCGCCCCCGGAGAACAGACTGCTCACTGAGAGGTAAGCTCGTTCTTCCAGGACTTGCAGTGTCGTTCCACGCCAGTTGGCCTGGTTGCGACGAGGTGTGCGGGCCAGTTTCTGACGTAGTCCATCCATCCAGTTTCTGGGCATCGTGTGCTCCCGAGCGGCTGCAAGTCTGAGTCATCAAAGTGCGGAAACAGCTGTAAAGCGGTGGCACGGCGGAACCGTACCAGGTGCTAAGACTCCGGGATTCGAATCGGCAGGCGCGGACGGACAATCTGACAGAACTGGTGCTGCTCGTTGAAAGCAGAACGAGCCGATCGATACGAGGAATCGTCGCAACTCGTATGGCCGTTGCGACCGGTCGTCGACTTTGACAGTTCAAGTGGTCGTCTGGGGGAGATTTCTTGCAGTCCGCACATTCGGAATGATCCGAACGATCCGGTTGTGGAGAAGGCTGAGACCAGTCACGTTCCTGGACACAATCTGGAGAAGCAAACTCCTGTGGAAATCCGGCAAGGCAGGCGGAAGCGGCGGAATGTGTCAGGGCTGGTCGTAACGGTTGTGGCGAATCTCACAGCGGTGAAATTCGCAGCGGAAGTCCGATAGCAGTCTGGTAATCAGTCGTCCTGTGCGGCATCCAACCAGGGATTCTGCCCGAGTTGCACCAGTTGGCTGGCGCGCTGGCGGGAGTGAACCAGCAGGAGTTCGCGGTCCTGCTCGTGGCGTCGTTCGATGGTTCTTTGAGCCCGGATGAATTCCGGAAGCACACTATTTAAAGCGATTCCCGAGCCTGTACCGCGTCGTTGAAGGCGTGCGTGATCCAGGTTGTCGAGACCCTCTTTCAGGATGTCGTCTTCCAGCGAGAGGAACTGTCGGTACGAACCAGGATCCCCCTGTCGCGCGCAGCGACCAATCAGCTGTCGATCGATTCGTGCAGCGGCGTGAAGCTCGCCGCAGATGACATGCAGGCCTCCACGTTGTTTCGAGTCACCCTGCAGCGCGATGTCGGTCCCTCGGCCAGCCATGTTGGTGGCCACGGTGACACGACCCGGCTGTCCGGCTTCAACCACAATCTGTGCTTCGTGGGCGTGGTTGCGGGCGTTCAGAAGCTGGTGGGCGATACCAGTATCCTCAAGCAACGAAGCCAGCTGTTCGGACTGCTCGATGGTGCGGGTTCCGATCAGCACGGGGCGACCGGAATCGTGTTGCTGCCTGACTTCGCGAGCGACGGCTTCCCAGCGAGCGTCTGCAGTCGACAGTATCTGAACGGGCCACGCTTCCCGTCGCGTCGGAAGTCTGGTCGGGATTCGTATCACCGGGAGGTTGTAGACGCTGAGAAATTCGTGGGCGGCGGTGGCGGCCGTTCCCGTCATGCCGGAAATTCGATCGTACTGCCCGAACAGTTCCTGAACCGTGATTCGAGCGCTGTGAGTGGTGAGCGGCGTTATCTCGATCCGCTCGCGGGCTTCGACGGCTTGATGGACGCCGTTTCGCCATTTTCGACCTTCGGCGATTCGACCGGAATATTCATCCACAATGAATACTTTGCCGTCGTTAACGACGTAATGGTCATCTCGTTTCAACGAGTGCGCGACGTAGAATGCGCGTATGACACCGTCGGTGATGTCGGACATGGGGAGTTCGTTGAGCAGCGGCGGTCGTGGCAAGGCTCGTACCAGTCGGTAACCAGCGGGCGTCAGATCAAACTGTCCGGACTCGTCGTCACGGGAGACGTGTTCTCCAATGAGAAACTTTTCGCTCGCCGACGCGCACCAGCGAAACAAGGCTGCTTTCGTTTTCTGGTCGCTGGATTCACTGCTGATGATCAGCGGCGTGCGTGCTTCGTCGATCAGAAGGCTGTCAGCTTCGTCGATCAGTGCGAAGTGCAGCGGGTGACGCTGCACGGTAGGGCGTTGGTCTGTCCGGTTTGAAACTGCCGGCCCGATCCCGGACGCCGCGAAATTGAATGCAGACGCAGTCAACGAATCGGCGAACAGCAGAGATTCTGATTGACCGCTGGCGCGAAGTGCCAGGCGGTCGCGGAGAAAATCGAATCCAAATTCTTTGGCGGTGCCGTAGGTGATGTCGCACTCGTAGGCCGCTCGACGTTCTGCCGGGGCCATGTCACCGGTCACCGCCGAGACTGTCAGCCCCAGCGATTCGTAAACCGGGCGCATCCAGTTGGCGTCGCGGTGAGCGAGGTAATCGTTGGCGGTGGCGACGTGAATGGGGAGACCTCGCAGCGCGCTGAGGAAGACGGGCAATGTCGCGACGAGAGTTTTGCCTTCGCCTGTCTGCATTTCCGCGATGCACCCGTGATGCAGCGCGACGCCGCCGAGAATCTGGACGGGGTAATGAGTGAGTCCCAGGTGCCGGCGCGAGGCATCGACAACGGCGGCGAACGCTTCAGGCAACAGTGCGTTGAGCGGTTCGCCGGACCTTGCCCGGTAACGAAGTGCCGCCGCGGCCTGTCTCATTTCCGACGCGGAACGTGACGCCAGTTTTTGTGAGTCGGCATGAACTCGGTGGGCGAGCAGATTCCAGCGCCGCGGAGGATTCCGTGGCGACCGAAAGGCACGCGTCAGAAGTTCGTTTGCTCGCCGAAGAAGCATCGTCGTCAGGTTGCCTTTTAAATGACTGGCGAGTCAAAACTGTTTTCGAGTGAGTGCCAGTGGAAAGATCACGCTACGCCGTGCGAGATTTCTGCCGGGTGTCCGGAACAATTCGCCGGTCTGCCCCCTCTTCGTCTTCCATGCCGACCGGGGTGTAGTCGACTCCTCCGGTTTCCGCCAGACGGGACATAATGAGGTTGGTGACCTCGTTCAGAAGTTCCGGGGTGGTCTTCATTCCGTGAAACTTTGAAAGGTCGATCGGCTCTCCATAGGTCACCCGCACACGGCAGCGATGGATGAATGGAGCGACCATACTGGTGACAGGCTGTGGTGCGTTGTGGATGAACACCGGGTAAACCGGAACGCGACCTTTGAGCGCCAGAAAAGCGACGCCTGGATTGGCCGACCGCAGACGTGTTCCCCAGTTGATGCCGCCTTCCGGGAACAGCCCGACCAGCTCGCCGTTCTTAAGCCGCCGCAGTGCTTCGCGAGTGGGAGCCATGTCGTGTCCGTCGCGCTCGACAGGAATGGAACGCATGGTTCGAGTGAGCCAGCGCATGCCAGGGACGTCGCAGTACTCGCTGGCTGTCAGGAAGCCAGCGACACGGATGTCTCGCGACTGGCTGGTGGCATCGCCTCGAAGATGGTGGTTCGTCCAGACCATCATCGGATCGACCGGGCTGCGATGGTTGGCGATGACCAGACCGCCGCCTTGAGCGGGCAAGGGACAGGGGCCGTTGTTGCAGCGCCATCGAAAAATCAGGCCACCGTAAAGTCGTTGAATACAGTAGAGAATCCAGACTCCCCAGCCATCACGACAGCGGCGAATGCTGCGTACAACCAGACCGATGGCCGCGGTGAGATAGATGGCCAGAGCGAGGATGGCCGCCACTTCCGGTTCCATGCGAACGGTGACTCCTGAAAAAAGCAGAACTCTCCCGCCCGCCCGCAGGCATCAGGAGTTTGTTTGTGGGACGCTAATCAGTCTGAACGATCGATTTCGAATGCTTCTTCGATAATCCGTGAAACGGCGTATCGTGTGGCGACAGATGATAGTCTTGATCCCTTCTGACGACCAAATCAGGATTCGGTAGATTCCTGCAGGAACGAGTTTCGTCGCTCCCGGTTGAGCTGTCGCTGCCGTTACGATACACCGCAGAATCATTCGACATTTGTTTTGCATATCAGACGTTCTGCCATCCTGAGCCGACAACATCGGCGATACGAGAGATAGAGGCGCAGCCATGCCGCAGCATCTTCGCGCGATTGCCGTTTTCAGTCTTGTTGCTGTCGTGACGGTCGGGAGCAGTTCAGGCTCGGCCTCAGCTGCGGATCGGTGGGAATTCCCGATCAGATTTTCGAAGAGTGTTCGCGAAACCGCGTACTCTGGTCGGGTTTATCTGATTTTTACCAAACGCGAGCGCGAACCGCGTCTGGGACCGAGCTGGTTCAGTCCTGAACTGTTCGTTTCGGCCGAAGTGAAGAACTGGCTACCGAACACACCACTGACGATCGCCAGTGGAGCTTCAGCTTCGCCCGGTGTCGCGGACACGTTGCGATCCTATCCGGAAGCGTTTTCCAGACTCGATCTTGCCGGGTACCACGTGCAGGCACTGGCTCGGTTTAATTCCTGGCAGCGTGAGATCGGGAAGGGGGAAGGCAACGGGTTCAGTGCGACGGCGACCGTTGCTGCAGAAGGTCGTCAGCCGGAACTGGTGATCGATTCGCTTGTCCCGAAGCGAGAGTTTCAGGAGACGCAGTGGTCAAAGTTGCTGAAAGTCAGATCGACGTTGCTCAGCGATTTCTACGGTCACGACGTTTTTCTACGAGCATCGGTGACCGTGCCAGCCAGCTATGCAGGCAGTCCTGCGCGACGTTACCCGACCATCTTCGAAGTTCCAGGATTTGGCGGCGATCACAATTACCGGGAAAGTGCGGAGCCTCCTGCTGAGTCACGGCAGGATGGCGTCGAGTTTATTCGAGTTATGCTGGATCCGAGCTGCCCGCTCGGTCATCACGTGTTTGCCGACTCTGCGAACAATGGGCCTCGCGGACAGAGTCTCATCGAAGAATTTCTGCCCGCATTCGACAAACAGTTTCGCAGCATCCCGAAACCGACGGCAAGGTTTGTGACCGGCCACTCGTCTGGCGGTTGGAGCAGCCTCTGGATTCAGGTGACCTATCCCGATCACTTTGGCGGAGTCTGGAGTACCGCGCCGGATCCGGTGGATTTCCGGGACTTCCAAAGGATCAATCTCTACGCTGCCAATGAGAATATGTACGTGACCGCCGATGGACAGCCGAGACCGCTGGCTCGTATCGGCGGGCAGGTTCGACTGTGGTACAAAGGCTTCGCCGACATGGAATGGGCACTCGGCCCAGGCGGGCAGCTGCACAGTTTCGAAGCCGTGTTCAGTCCGCGAGGAGAAGACGGGAAACCAGAACTGGTATGGGATCGTGAAACCGGAAAAGTCTTCACGGAGGTCGCAAAGACCTGGGAAAAATATGACATCCGGCTCGTCCTTGAGAACAACTGGGCTCAGCTGGAGCCGAAGCTTCGTGGCAAGCTGCATGTTTTCATGGGGGATCAGGACACGTTCTACCTGGAAGGAGCGACGATCCTGTTGAAGGAGTCGCTGGCAAAGCTCGGCAGCGACGCTCGAATAGAGATCATCCCCGGTCGGGATCATTTCAATCTGCTGTCGCCGGAACTCCAGGACCGCATCCGCAGCGAGATGGTTGCTGCTTTCCGGAAAAGCCATCCCGACGGGATGTAAAAGTAAGTGATCCGCACAGGGTAAGTGATCCGCACAGGGCGAATGCCAGTTTTGCGGAACGAGTGCTGGGGCCTGCGACCTGGCGACACGGCTTTCTTCCGCCGGAAAAGTCATCCCAGCTTACCTTTTTGCGCTGACCGGCAACTTCTACTCAACCGGACCGGTCTCGACTTCCGATATCGCTAAGAAGATGACGCCGTTCCGCGCGCATCCGTCTCCTGACGCGGTTTTATGGAAGAAACGCAAGATGGGTCGTTTGGTGAAAGCATTTTCAAAAGACGATAACGGCGAAGATTCGCTGCCTGACGAAGCTCAGTTTCTGCGAGAAGCCGCAGCACTCGCGGCAAACATTCGACAGAAGCTGCGGGCCGAGACTGCCGAACCGGGGCCGGACCAGCAGCGACCGATAGCCCGCACGGCTGGTGGGCCGGCTGGCTCTTCGGATGACTCATCTGCCGCGGTTTCTGACCGTCGTCAACTGGGCCGTGATGTATTTTCTGAACTCGACGGGGAATGGACGCGGCTGAGCCAGGCGTCACCAATCGCCGGAGTTAATCCGGAAGGACTTCGTCTGTTTACAGGTTCGGATGAGAGCACTGGGCCGGATGAGACGGCTGGCTCACAAACCGAAACGTCTGAGTCAACCGGTCATGCTGAGTCAACCGGTCATGCTGAGTCAACGGGCCACGCTGAGGCGATTCGGAAAGAATTGATGGACGAACTTGCTCAGGAACAACGTCGGTGGACGGAGCGTCATGCCATGCAGGTACGATCAATTGAAGAACAGTCTCGTCAGATGGCTGAGGTTGATGCCGAAGTCCGACTTCGTGAGCAGGAGCTGGACCGCCGCGAACGGGAACTCGACGCTCGGGCGCGCGAGCTGGCGGTGAAAGCGGAGACGGAAGTCCGCAGCCGAATCACACGCGACTGGGAATCCACCCGGAAAGAGATGAACCGGCTCGCGGATGAAGTGCGGGTTCATGCGGCCCGCGCGTCGCAGTTTGAAGCTGAACTGGCGGAAGCGCGTCGCGAACACGCCATCGAGATTGACGGGTTGCGCAGTCAGTTGAACCTGCATGATGACTCGCGAGCACATCGTGCGAGATCGGTCATCGACGAGTGCGACCAGCGCATGTCAGAACTCACGGCCCAGCGAGCGGCCTGGCAGGCAGAACAGTCACGACGTCGTGAAGAACTGGCGCACGAACGGCTCGAACAGCGGGACGAACTGAGGCAACAGCGGGAAGCACAAGTGGCAGAACTCACCGCTCAAAGAGAAGAGTTTGAGAAGGAACGCGATACGACGATTGCCCGCCTGGATCGGGAGCGTCGCCAATGGAGTGAAAAATTCACACGTGAGCAGGACGAGCTGCTTGATCTGAAGCACGCGGTGGAGAGCGAAGCCAGGCGGGTGCGTGCCGAGCTTGCTCGTGAGAAGGACGCATGGGAAAGTCAGCAGGATCAGGTGCGACGGGTGCATCGTGAAGAGCAGGCGAAGCATCAGGAGTTGCTGGCAACGAAGATTGCCGCAGCGGAACAGCTGCAGGAAAAACACACGACGCACTTCGAAGGGCTCCGGAAAGAACTGGAATCGGAGCGAGAGACCTGGCATCGTGAACGCGGCCAGGAAGCGGCCATTCTTCAGGCGGAACGAATCGAGCTGGAAACTGAAGCAGATCGTCTGCGTGCAGAACGGAGTCGCATCGAAGCAGAACGGCAGCAGCTGATTGGTGAACTTGAACAGCAGCGCGCCGCTCATGACGAGAGTCTGCGGGAATCGTGGCGGAGTCATCAGGCCTCACTGCAGCAGGTCGAGCAGGAATCGACAACGCGTCAGAAAGTTCTAGCGGAGAATCTGCAACAGCAGCAGAACGAACTCGCCGCACGAATTCAGCAGGCTGAGCACGAAATACGCACCGCCAGAGAACTGTGTTCGCGGCAGCTTGCTCAGGACAAAGAGCGATTTTCTCAAACGTGTGCGACGCACGAAGCGGAGCTGGAACGGGCTCGCGCGGAACTCAATGCTCAGCGGCAGCAATTCGAACGCGAAAAGCTGGTAGTGGCTGACGAAATGGCTCGAACGCGTCAGCAGACCGAGCAGGAACGCAACGTCATCCGCAACAGTCTCAGTCAGATGGACGCACAACTTCGTGCGGCTGCAACCAGCTTATTACCGGTACTGGCTTCCGAGATGGTGATTACGGGTGTCGCCAAACCATCTCCCGTTCCGGCAGACGAGTCGCTGCCAGAAAAGTCATCAACAGAAACACTCTTGTCAGAAACAACAGTGACTCAGGACGTGGATCACGCTGATCAGGCTGGTGAAATCGACTCAGAATTCGTCGATGCGGAAGATGTCGACGCGGAAGATGTCGACGCGGAAGATGTCGACGCGGAAGATGTCGACGCGGACTTGGAGTCGCCGGAAAATGTCGACACGGACGTGGAGACGCCGGAAAGAGAAGCGACGGAAATCTACGACACCGGTGAATTGAGGTCTTCAGTCTGGGAGCCAGGTAAAGAAGCCACACTGGTCGAAACGATTTCCAGCGATCTGATTCGTCGTTTTGATTCTCCGACGGCAGCAGGCAGCATCTCGGGTTTGGAGAAGCCGCCGCGCATCGCCAGTCATGGAGTGCTTGCTCAGGCCGCGTCAGACGCGCTGGCTGCGGAGATTATCTATGACGAAGGAGCCCTCCAGTCCGAATGGGCCGGAATTGTGGAGACCCGGCCTGAGAATTCCTTGAACGAGTCGCCGGTTGCCGCCCAGAGCGAGGGACGCCGTCAGGCGCTGGAAAGCTATCGATCAAAACTCAGCCGTCTGCAGTCTCAGTTGCGGCAGTTATCCAATCCTTCGGCGAATGAGTCCGGAAGCAGTCAGTTCCGTGACAGTGATGGTTAGTGGCTGAAAGTTGTTCGGTGTGAACTCTCAGAAATCCAGAAGTCGGAAACAGGTGGCGACGACATGTCTCGAATTCGGAACCTGACTTTGTTTGCAGTTGGGTGGGGACTTCTTTGTCTGTCGACGATGGTTTGCTCGATCCCTGTCGATGCCGCCATTGACGGCGTGCCTGGAAAACCTGTCACTGACTCAGCTTCAGCGACGCCAGCGGATTCTTCAGCAGTCCTGGCGGCCCCGATGATGCCCGGTGATGTTTCTAAAGACGCAGCGCAACGTTCGACCAGCGACCTGGACATTCTCGTCTGTCTGCTTTGGCCACTTGGCATGATCGAGTTGTGGCTTGTCGTGTGGATGAGTGTCTGGTCGGTCGCTCTGCTGGTTTCCCGGCGATTCCTCTTCGATATCGATGTCTCGATGCGAGGCGTCAGACTGGGACGTCTTCCGTTTTCTGGCGGTGTTCCGTTCACGCTCGCTCATCTGACATTGGTGAGAGCTTTTGCGCAGCATCCGTGGGTGGCGGACGAATGGTTAGGCAGGCATTCAGACGCGATCAACGACTGGCTGTCAATCGAAGTTCGCGACTCGGAACCGCATGAGCGAGAGCTGCTGGTGCGGGTGGATGGTCAGGCGATCGCCGTGGCGGATGCGTCCACTCTGCAGGCCATGCTTCCCCAGACTCCGTTCGTGCTGGCCATGCATGGCGATGGCAGACGGTGGAATGACCTGGTTCTGAACATCGTGCTTCGTCAGGCGATGCATCCAGCGCGAGCCAAGCGGATGATGCCGCACCGGGCAATTCCAGTCGTGCTTGACCGGAACTGTGTCGAGCGTTTGCAGTCGTCGGGAAATGCGACGGATTCGATGCCTCTGTGGTTGCAGGTCATTCGGAGTGAACTTTGTCGGATTCCTGGAATTGCATCGAATCTGAGTGACCATCTGCTGAAATGTCTGGTGCAGTCACGGCGAATACTTCCCATCGTCGACCAGTGGAGCCGTACCCCACTGTCTTTTCAGCATGCGCTGCAGACGGCCGTGAGTACTGGCGAGTTGCCGTGCCTGGTGGTGTTTGACGATGACGATACTGTCGCCGAGATGCAGGGAGTGATTCGGGCTCGATCATTAGGGTCGCCAGAAATTGTGTCTCGCGTCTCGAAAAGCGTATCGCAGAGTAATCCGCAGAGTGAGGCTGACTTTGACCGAGTCATGTCTCCTGCCGCTGCATCTTCTGCTCGCGTTTTTGATGCCAGTGCGGTGCCGCTTCTGATTCGCAGCCTGGAAGACTCTGTTGCCGATGTTCGGCTTGCCGCAGCACACGCACTGGGCAGACTGGGTTCCGCGGCCGGTGATTCCGTGAAGGAATTGACGGCGCTCCTGTCGGATCCGGTTACCGGGTGTCGGCAGGCTGCTGCAAACGCTCTCGGAGCGATCGGTCCCGCAGCGTCTGATGCCACGGCTGCTCTGGCTCAGACCGCAACCAAAGATCATCGCATGGTGCGGGCGGCTGCGTGTCGAGCTTTGGGGGCGATTGGCTGGTCTGAAACCGGAGTATTGAGTGCTTTGGAAGGAGCCTTGAAAGACAACGACGCGGCGGTGCGACTGCAGGCCGCTCGATCGTTGGGTGGTTTCGGTGTCGCCCAACCAGAGATGGTGTCCGCTCTGAATGACGCCCTGACTGATGAGTCTGCGGACGTCCGTTGTCGAGTTGTCGCCGCGCTGGCTGAGATCCCCGGCGCTCTTAACGAATCTCTGGCCGGGGTGGTTGCTGCCGTTGCTGATCCCGCTGCCGAAGTCCGCCGAGAAGCGGTCGCGGCACTCGGCAAGGTAAAGCGGGCTCGCAACATCGTGGTGCCGGCGCTGACTCATTCGCTTTCCGATCCAGATGCTCAGACTCGGACACGGGCGGCTGTTTCGTTGTCACGATTCGGACAGGAGTCGCGATCGGCCATTCCTCAGCTTACGCGTCTGGTTCATGACTCGGTCGCGGAAGTGCGTACCGCCGCAGTCGTCGCTCTGGATTCGATCGGAGTACCAGATCTGGCATCCGTATCGGCAATCGAAGAGGCGACTCGTGACGCCGACGACGCGGTACGCTCGGCAGCGCAGGCAGCCTTTGAACGCATCATGCGGTCAAAGGCTGCTTGAGATCGTGGGCGTTGTCGAGGAGAAGGCCGAGTAGCCAATTCAATTGAGTCTCACGGTGCGAGCCGCTTTCCGGTTACGATCCGCAGCTCACTCCAATCTCTCACTACGTAGCCGATTCGGCAGCTTCTTATGCAAACGTACCGGGTTGAACTCGACATTTTCAAGGGCCCGCTGGACCTGCTCCTGTACCTGGTCCGTCGGGATGAACTCGACCCGTGTAATCTGCCGCTTGCCAGAATTGTTCAGGAGTTCGAAAAGTTCATTGATCTGCTGGAATTCCTCGACCTCGATATGATCGGCGACTTTGTCGTGATGGCGAGCACCCTGGCCGAGATCAAAAGTCGGTTGGTGCTGCCCGTTCCTGAGGAAGACGAGGCTCCTGAAGGAGCGATCGTTAACGACGATCCGAGCAGCGATCTAATCAGGAAGTTGCTGGAGTATCGACGGTACAGGCAGGCTGCGTCAGCATTGGAAGAGCACGCCGCAGAATGGCAGGAACGCTATCCGCGTCTTTCGAGTGACCGACCGCGAGCCGGTAACGAACCGGCGGCAGACCTGATCAAAGAAGTCGAATTGTGGGACCTGGTCAGCGCTCTGGCTCGCGTGCTGGAGAAGAAAATTCTGGAGCAGGAAGCAAAGATTCGCGACGACGATACTCCGATTTCAGTTTATGTCGAACAGGTTGGGACACAGGTACGGGAGCGGGGACGAGTTCCGTTTACATCGTTGTTTGATGATGCGAATCGCAAGAGCCAGATTGTCGGTATTTTTCTCGCCATCCTGGAATTGTTGAGGCACCACAGTTTTCGCGCCGAACAGGATTCTGACTTCGGCGAAATCTGGGTCATGCCGCCGCTGTCGGATGCGTCGCGGGACGATGCCCGCAGCGTTGTAGAACCGGTGACCGACGCTGCTTCGCCAGTCGATGAGAACCGTCAGGATGAGTCCGCAACCGATTCCAATAACACGTTGGCAAACACTATTGCCACGGACGAACCGGTGGACGATCAGTAAAAGCCGTGCTTTCCTGTCATTTCCACGTTGGCGCTCCCTTGAACGCTGAATGGTACCCCTTACAGTCTGCGGTCGTGTGTCTATCACTTTGCCGTGAGTTGAAAAATGACCAGATCAGTGTCTGAATCTCCCCTGGTGGGAGTCATTATGGGCAGCCGCTCCGACTGGGAAACCATGAAGCATGCCGCTGACGTTCTGGAGCAGTTTGCCGTGCCGCATGAGTGCCGGGTCGTTTCTGCTCACCGGACGCCGCAGTGGATGGCTGAGTATGCTCAGTCTGCCGTCGAACGTGGGCTGAAAGTGATCGTTGCCGGGGCAGGAGGAGCCGCGCATCTTCCGGGCATGGTCGCTTCACAGACCGTGTTACCGGTTCTCGGCGTGCCGGTGCAAAGTCGCGCACTTCAAGGGCTCGATTCGCTGCTTTCGATTGTGCAGATGCCGGGTGGTATTCCGGTGGCAACATTGGCGATTGGTGCTGCCGGAGCGAAAAATGCAGGGTTGCTGGCCGTCAGAATTCTGGCAACTTCCAACGACGATTTGCGGACGGCACTCGAAAAGTTTAATCAGGATCAGACCGAATCAATTCTTGCTGACTCATACCTATGACGAATCCAATACTTCCGGGAGCGACACTCGGTGTGCTCGGCAGCGGTCAACTGGGACGAATGTTCGCGATTGCCGCGCGACGCCTCGGGTACCGTGTGCATATTTATTCTCCGGATGTTGATACACCAGCGGGACAGGTTGCGGACCAGGAATTCTCGGCACCTTACGACGATCTTGAGCAACTCGCCGAGTTTGCTCGCAGCGTCGATGTGGTGACCTTTGAATTCGAAAACGTACCCGCCGCAGTGACCGACTGTATTCAGAGGCATTGCCCGGTTTATCCATCCGGGTACGTGCTGTCGGTTGCTCAGAATCGAATTCGTGAAAAGTCGACTCTCCGGGACGCCGGTCTGGCGGTTCCTGATTTCCGTGAAGTGACGTCGGCAGAAGAACTGCACGCCGCGGTTTCTGACCTGTGCGTTCCGTCCGTCGTCAAAAGTGCGTTGGGGGGGTATGACGGTAAGGGGCAGGCGGTGGTCCATCATCCTGATCAGGTCGATGAAATATGGGCGACTTTGGCGACGGAGCAGGCAATTCTTGAGCAGTTTATCGATTTCGAGTGTGAACTGTCGGTTGTTGGTGCAAGAAACTCGCAAGGTGAATTCGTTCATTACGGCCCCTTTCGCAATGCACACACGAATCACATTCTGGACGTGACTGTCTGTCCGTCAGGATTACCCGTAGATGTAAACGAACGTGCTATCAGTGCGGCTCGTCGAGTGTTTGAATGCCTCGATGTGGTGGGCGTGTTGTGCGTGGAATTGTTTGTCACCAAAGAAGGCCAGATTCTTATTAATGAGATTGCACCGCGTCCGCACAATTCTGGCCATTTGACAATCGATGCACACAAAACATGTCAGTTCGAACAACAGGTTCGAGCGATCTGTGGATTACCGCTTGGTGATGCAGGCCAGCATGCCGACGCGGCAATGGCGAATATTCTGGGCGATCTCTGGAATGATGCGGACCCGTGCTGGCAGGCGTTGCTGGCTTGCGACGTTAAACTCCATCTTTATGGAAAGACTGAAGCTCGAGTTGGCCGCAAGATGGGCCACATAACGGCTCTTGCCGATTCAATAATGGATGCGGACAAAGCTGTCCGGGCTGCTCGCGAGTGTCTGCTGAACAAATAGTGTAAACGTCACGTCATGAATTCTGCGATTGCAACCGCCGAGTGTGTTTTTCGACGGAGGTAAGTCGAAAAATACCTCCGATACATACTAAATCGTTTGTGTTTGGGGTGCGTCTACGTAAGTATGTGACCTCCTCGCGGGCTTTCCAGATACTCATCCCTGTCAATTTCCCCTGTATGAAAATGGGGAGCAGGGATTTCGATTCTTATGGAGTTTGAAGTAATGGCGAAAAAAGGTGTGAAGCGCGACGGTAGTAAGAGCCAGGCGATTCAGAATTATCTGACTGCAAATCCGGAAGCCAATTCGAAGGCCGTAAAGGATGCTCTTGCAAAAGATGGTCTGAGCGTTTCTGAAGGCCTGGTCAACAAGGTCAAGTATTCGAAGGCAACGGGTAAGAAAACTGGTGGGCGGAAGGCAGCAACTCCCAGGCGAACGGCGACTCGACGAGGTCGTCCGGTGGCTGGTGGTGTCAACATGAGCGACGCCATTCGTGATTTCATGACGGCGAATCCTTCGGCGACACGACCGGAAATTCGGGACACGCTGCAGGCTCAGGGAGTCCCTGTTTCAAACTCACTGGTCAATGCCGTCTTCATGAAAGTGAAGAGTGGCAGTGGCAAGTCGGCCAAACGCAGCCCCGGTCGTCCGAAAGCGGTAGCTCGTGCCGCCGCACCGACGTCGTCCGGCGGTAACATGTCGGCTGCTGAACTGATCAACGCGAAGCAACTGGTTGATCAACTCGGTGGAATCGACAAGGTGCGTGACGCACTGGCTTTGCTGGAACAGCTTCAGTAGACACAAGCTCAAAGCGATGATGAATCACCGAAGGGCTGACAGTTTAATGACTGTCAGCCCTTTTCTGTGTTTCAGTTGATTGTCGACGCCAGCAACGAGCGTGGGGTAACTTCGTCTACTCGATTAAAGACAATGTTGGGGCTGTCGATGGTTTGAGAAATTGACCAATCGTCCATGCGTCGACTCCGGCTTTGCGTAGTTGGGCATGCAACTGATGTTCCTGCTCGGCAGCAACCGAAAGTAGCAGTCCCCCCGACGTTTGAGGGTCGAACAGAGCGGCGAATTCGGGCCGACTCTTCATGCTTTCAGCGGCGCATACCGTCCTGACTTCTGTCTCGCGGTTGGCGGGGGCCAAAGTACTTTCAAGCCCCTCCTGCAACAGTTCTTTCGCGCCCGGAAGCAGAGGCAGATTGCTCAGGCGGAGTTCTGCGTCGAGTCCGCTCGCATCGAGTATCTCGAGCAGGTGGCCAGCCAGACCGAATCCGGTGACGTCGGTGACAGCGTGTGCTCCAGCCTCTCGCGCGACGATGGAAGCTGCGTCGTTTGCCTGGAGCATTGATGAGACGAGACTGTCGACCCACTCGCCGCGCGTGCGTGCCTGCGGAATTCCCGCCAGCAGCGTACCGGTTCCCAGAGCTTTGGTGAGGATCAGCAGGTCTCCTGAAATCGCACCGGCCTTCAGGAGAGCCGGTTGCCCGGCAAGCGTACCCATGACAGTAAAGCCAACAGTAAGTTCGGACGCTTCCGTCGTATGCCCGCCCAGCAGCTCGACTGCACATCGATCAAATTCGCAAAGGCAGCCGGAAAGGACCTGATAAAGCAGCTCCGTCTGTTGTCGCGGATTCCCTGCCTGCAGTTGCACCATTGCTAACGCCTGAGTCGGTTTGCCGCCGGTGGCCCAGATGTCACTGAGCGAATTCAACGCGGCGACTCGTCCGACGAGCCACGGGTCGTCCATGAAGCTTTGGAAGAAGTCGATCGTAATCATCTCGGCGGGCGATTGCGGATCGAGCATGGCGGCATCTTCCGGATACTCGACCGCATTGTGTTGACGATTCGGGTGTTCGTTGCCGATTCGCTCCAACGCCGCTCGCAGAACTCCAGCGCCCGCCTTGCCACCACAACCGCGGCAACGCATGACTGGTTTCTGTTTCGTTTCAAGGTGGGCTTTCCCGGTTTGCGCTGGCATGTCTTCCGTACTTTGGTACTTCTGGTACATGCGCATGAACTTGCGGTCGATGTGGTCTTTCAGTCGCCATGCCCAGCGACCGTGCGCAGAGATTCCTTTGTAGTCGAGAAACGAACCACCTTCACCGTCAGCCAGCAATGACAGGAATCCCGACTGCGGGACGTAGGGCTTCAGTGTCTGGCCGTCCAGAAAACGTTGCAGGTTCTCCCACAGAAACGGACCTTCGCGAACGGCGTAAACTCCAGACTTCCGCACTGGCGAATCAATCAGCGTGGCCGAGTCGCCGACTGCGAATATCGGCTTGTCGTCGATTGATTGGAGTGTGTTTCGAACGGCCAGGAATCCGTCGTCACCTTTCGATAGCGGGATATTTTCGATCAGCTTCGGTGGAGTGGCTCCGGTCGTCCAGACAATGAGGTCGGCCTCAATCGATTGTCCGTTCGAGAGTTCGATTGACGCGTCAGTGACGTTTTCGACGCGAACGTTCAAGCGAATTTCGATTCCGCGTTTCGCAAAGTGTGTCGTGACTTTTTGAATTGATCCCGAGAGGTAGCCTCGCAGTACGCTGCTTCCTGAATCGACGAGTGTTGTCACGACCTTCAAATTCTGAGAACGCAACCTGGCTTCGAGGCAAAGCGCAATTTCAACGCCAGCGGCGCCGCCGCCAACGATGACCACCCTGAGTGGCGACTGATGCCCTTTCTCTGGCGCTGTTTCAGCCAGGTAATTGAGACGTGCCTGCAGTCGATCACGAAAGGTGGCCATTGGCTTGATGGGCAGAATCGCGACGGAATCTGACCATCGGTTTGCGTCTGCGGGAACGGACCCGATGCCGACGGAGGCGACATCAAATCGGATCGGTGGACGCGTGGCAAAGTTCACCCGGTGACGGTCTGGATCGAGGCCGATAACTTCATCAATGATCACTCGGATTCCAGCCGGAGCAGCGAATCGAAACAGGTCAATCACCATTTCGTCGGGTTCGTAAAGTCCGGCCAGCGTTCCCGGCAACATGCCGCTGTACGTCGCACGACTGAAGGGGCTGATCAATGTCAGTCGCGTGTCGGGAATGGGAGCCATCTTCCACATGCGCACGATGTGCATGTTGGTGTGACCGGCTCCGATCAGCACGATGTCGCGGCTGGCGAGTCGTTCGTCCATGGTCAATTCGCGGCAGCCTTATCCAAACAGTTTGTGAGCTTCGTCGTAGTTCAAGCGTCGAGCACGGACGAGGCCGTCAGCCAGCGATTCACCGTTCGGGTCCACATAAACCCGCCCGGTCGGCAACGCACTTCCGGGGCGAACTCCCAGCACGTGAATGTTAAAGATGAAGGCTGAGTCGCTGGTCGCTTTGAACCAGTGGATGTTGTCTTTGTAGTCAGACACGGTTGATGTTCCGCCTGGCTTGAACTGCTGGTCGATTGTCGGGCGAATGATCAGGTGCTTTGCTTCGTCTTCAATTCGGTCGTAGTGTCGTCCATGAAGATCGCCCTTCAGCACCAGAAAAGCTGTCGCCATGTTGTTGTGTCCGTGCGGGACGACGGACTGCCCTTTTTTGATGGCGAAAATCTGTCTTCCAAAGACGAGTTCCTTCGGCAGTCCTTCGACGTCAGGAAACTTTGGTCGCAGGCTGCGGGCACCGTGGTCGACAAATTTCAGATCCTTCGTCAGACTTTTGAAGTCGACAAATTTCATCAGCTCGTCGACTTCGATCTGGCTGTACAACTCTTCGACTTTCTTCTGCCACACAACCTGACTGATGCGTTGTTCTTTGACGTCGCCTGCGAGTTCATTCAGTCCGGCAAGCCACTTCGCCGTAATCGGGCTGACTTCTGCCGACCACGCATCACGAGCGAAAATTGTTTCCAGCAGCGAAAGTGTCAGCAGCGATTGGACTCCGGCCTTCCCGAAGTCACGACGCGTTACGTTCGACGGTTCTGTCATGGCAGAGCTTCCTGAGGTTGGCAGAGTGGGACGATCCGGTTGCAGCGGCAAAACCGAATACAGCGAGTTTAGCGGAATTCCGCCGTTGGTCAGTAGTCCGACGGGTAGATTGTCGTGACGAAGTGTTACGTCGTGGTTTGACTGCTGGTTGGTCTGACCTAGGTTTCAGGCAGGTTGTCTACGGTGACTGAAACCCGACTGGAATTCCTGCATGGCTGGCAGACTTAATAAACGCGAGTTGCTTCGGCGAACTCTTTCTGCCACTGGCGGGATCACGGCTCTGGAGTCGCTGCCCGTCTGGAATGGGCTGCTTGTCCTCAATTATCACCGCATCGGCATGCCGACTGATCCACTTGTTGACGAAGCGTTGTGGAGCGCCAATCAGGAAGATTTCGACCGCCAGGTCACGATGCTGAAGGAAGGGTTCGACGTCATTGGCCTGTCTGAGCTGCCGGACGCGATGCGCGAACTCAAGTCAGCACGTGGTTTTTCTGGATTGTCTTGGAAGTCGTCACGGCTGGCGATGATTACTTTTGATGATGGTTATGCCGACAACTATGAACTCGCTTTTCCCGTACTGAAGGCGAACGATGTTCCTGGCGTATTCTTCGTCGCGACAGGCTTTATC
>JABMPE010000350.1 GCA_013203845.1 Rhodopirellula sp.
CCACAGGCCGTTCTTCGACAACCGACCGAACATCATCGCGATGCCTTCCGTGGTCAGAATGTGCGAGTTCTCGCGCAGCAGATACGGCACGGTGGCCGGGATGTTTTTGCTCGAATAAACCGCGTGACCGAGTTCATGCAGCATCGTCTCCATCCAACGTTCGCTGGGTACGACGTTCGCCAGAACCCGAACATCGCCATCGTGGTCGATGTCGGTGCAAAACGCGTGCGGACTCTTGCCCGGTTTCTCGAACAGGTCGCTTCGCTCAAGCACGTCTTCAATCGGCAGATCAATGCCCGCATAGAAGACGCGGCAGAGTTTGAGAATGTCCTGCTTTGCATAAAGCCCGTCGAGGTCCGCTCCAAACACCGCCGGCGAATCCTGGAAGAACGGATCGTGATAATGCCACGGTCGAAGTTCGTCGACGGTGATACCGCAGTTCTCTGCGAGCTTTTCGTCGATCTCACTTTTTGCCTTTCGAAACGGTTCGCGAGTCAGCTCATCCAGTTCATCAAACAGCTGGAGAATGTCGCTCTGCTTCTGCTCGGACAGAAACATTTTCATGACGTGGTAGTTGGCAAATCCCAGCTCTCGGGCCGCCTTGTTTCGCAACGTCACCAGCGCCAGCAAATCCTTTTCGACGACCGACCCGACTCCCTTGCTGCCTTCCCAGGCCGCCTGTCGGTCTGCGGAACTCGACGACTTCTGCAGGATGTTGCGAACTTCGTTGCTGCTTTTCTCTTCGCCGCCAACCTTTGGTCGAAACGAGTTGAACGCCTTTTCGATTGAGTTTGATTTGGCATTCATCTCCTGCAGCAACAAAGACGGCACCTGCTTTTCCAGGCAACGCAGATAGAGCACTTCCACCTGGCGAGCCAAGACTCGATCGGAGATACCGCCGCGTTCCCGCAATGTGGACAACCGCTGAAACCGCACCGGGTCAGCCAGCAACGCGTCAATGCGGTTCTCAGCTTCCTGCTTCTTCTGAAACGAATCGTCGTCGCCTTTCGTGCTGGCATCCCACCACGCGATGCTGACTTCGGTCTGCAGCGGCTTCAGCCGTCCAACGAACTCGGTGAGAAATTCCTGAGCTTCCTGGTTCTGAGGAACCGGGTCTGCCGCCTCTGTCATGCCGGGCAAAAACAGCATCGCCAACATCGCCACCAGATAGACTTTTCCGTTGGTCATCGTTGATCCTCTTTCAGAGCCATCGTTCGGTCGTCAATACACCGCATCATCATCGTGGCTTCGAGCGGGAATTCCAGCGTTCGACCAGACAGACCGTGCCATTCGACGATTCGTCTATTAACTCGATCGACTTGTTTTACACTGCTGGACGCGATTCCTGACCAGACCGGAGGCGGATCTCATGCAGCTCGTAAATCTTCTGGCGATTCACGCTGTAATACTCGCTATCAGCAGTTCGTTTTTTGTGGCATTGCACAAACAATACGGCAGGTTTGGAAGTGTTTTGATGTGCTCGATTGGTTTCGCCGCTGGTTCGGTACTGCAATTCGTACTGGCGTGGTTCACGCCGCACGTACTGCTGCTCAGCATCTTTGGAATCGTCATCGGAAAAGACGTGTCTCAGCGCGTGCGGGTTGGAGGGACGCTGATCATCTCGTCGGTGGTGCTGTTTCTACTGACCTGGTTTGGAATCGCCGAACGATCTCGAATCATTGCGCTGCAGCAGGAGTTCCCGGTCGTTTCGCTCAAAGAGCGACTCGCCTACGAAGAGGCTTCAAAACCAGTGGAACGAGTATTCGGTGCGGATCGCTTGCCGTCGGAAGCAATCGTTTCGCATTCGCCATTCGTGGAATCCGACCTGTCGGCGGAGATCAAAGACAGCCTGACTCAATCGGAAAAGGGCGATCATTACGGCTACAGTTCTCGAGTCCGGATGCTTGAACGGCTCCACGATGAGAGAGCTGAAAACTTTGCATTAGCGTCCGGATTTGGCGTTGGTCGCATGCTCCTTCCGCATCGAATCTACATGACCCTGCCGGAGCCGGAATCGGTCCCTTTCGAAGAAGCGGCACCGGAAACACCGAGCTATCGGGAAATCGACGGAGTCCTGGGGCGAACGGAACAGACCGACGTTTCGTCGGATGCCGAATTGGCGGCAGCAACGACCAGTACGCCCTCATCTGCTTACTTGCGGTCGACCTACGATTTCAGTGTTTCTGAATTTCTGGACACGGCGGCCTTTGGGTACGTTCCTTCGCGCCAACAGGCGGCGGGTTTTGAACCGCACGCTTTCAGAAACAAATTCAGGCATCGGTCGAAGCAGACTGAACCGACATGGTCCGTGAAGAAGCTGGAACTGGTCAGTCTTCTGAAGTTTGACGAGCCACGGGTCTACGTTTCCGAAACGTTGCCGAACATGAAAGAACTCGACCAGGTGGAAACTCGATCGCTGGATGCTTTCGAAGCGAAAAGCCTGCCGCATCTCTTTCGGGAAACAAACGTCGTTACCGAAGACCGACCGGACGAAATTCGAATGCTCGGATCGCTGCGAGCCGACACGAGATGTCTGAAGTGCCACTCGGTCGAACGTGGCCAACTGCTCGGAGCCTTTTCCTACCGATTGGCGCCAAGTCGTTAGCCCGGATGTCTGTTTCAGACTGGCAGTCACTGCGGCTTAGGAACGCGTCAGAATAACTTCCCGATTTCTTACGGTAGGCTGGAACAAGCACCGCGCAGTTCCGGCAGCACGACAATCCTGAAATGCCGGAACTGCGCGGTGCTTGTTCCAGCCTACGACTCACCTGATTCGACTTTCGGGAAGTTGTTTCGGATGTATTCCTTACCGGGTACCGTCGCCGCTGCCGCCGAGGCTTTGCAGGTAGGCGTTGAGGTCGGCGAGGTTTTGCGGCGTCGCTCCCTTCAGCAGGCCGGGAGGCATCAGGCTCTGAGGAAGTTTGCGGCGAACTTCGATGTCGGATGTTTCGATGCGGAAGGTCTGGTTGGTGGCGTTTCGCAGGATCACGCCGTCGACCGCTTCGTAAATCAGCAGGCCCGTGTAGACCTTGCCGGCTGATGTGACCAGCATCGTTGTCTGGTAGCGTGACGAGACGTCCCGGTTCGGGTTGATGATGGCCGTGAAAAGGTCGTCTCTGGAGAAACGTTTGGCGGCTCCGGCCAGATCAGGTCCGACCGCCTGGCCGCCGCCGTGGCACTGCCGACAGGATCGAGAGTTGAAGAACTGCTGGCCTCGCGCGGTGTTGCCGCTGTTCCAGTCGACTTTCGAAAACAGTTGCAGCACAGCGGCGGCGGCGTCGGGGCCGGCGCTGGATGTCAGAGCCGCTGCCTCGTCCGGGAAGTCTGAGATCGCCCAGTCGGTCCACGCTTTGATCGCCGCCCGTTGTAGCTCAGCTGGTGCTGCGTCGAGCACGAAGCCGAATTCTCGATTGGAATTTCGACGAAGTACCTGAATAGTCAGGCGGCGAGCGGTGGCTTCGTTTTCTTCAGTGCCGAGCCGTCGAAGGCAGCGGACAAGAGCGACGTTCTCGGCGCCTTCGTTGCTGGGGGAGAGCTTGTTGAGTGCCTGCAGACAGGCTTCCAGAACTTCGACCTGCGGAGACTCCAGGCCGTCGACAAACTTCGGTCGATCGGCTTCTTCCGGCTGCGCCGCCAGAACCATCAGCACGGCGTTGCGAACCGCGAAATTTGGAAACTGATTGCGGACAAGCAGACGATGTTCGGGCTTCTTCGACTCGCCAAAGATAAACAGCACGTCGTTCGTCCACGGGTAGTCGGCATCGGCCTCGACCTGTCGCGAGAATCCTTCGATGGCCGCGTCGAGCAACTCGCCCGGCAGCTCGCTCATGTAGAGGACGTGGTCGGGTCGACCAAACTCGGGCTGTTCGATCAGCACGTCGGGCAGCAGTGGGTCGAGTTCGACGAGGGCGTGATACAGCTCTTTCAGGCGATCCCCCCAGTTGGTGTCGACGTTCAGCTTTCGCACTTTGAGCTTCGGTTCGATCTTTACGAGTGCTCGCGCGACGGCGTTTCGATGATCGGAATCTCGCGAGGCCGAATTGCGGGCCGCGACGATCAGGTAATGCAGATCGTCGGTCGGGTGCGAGTCGTCGGTGATCTTCGCCAGAACTTTCGTCAACAGAGCGGCATTGTACGGCTGCAACATGGCCAGCAGGCGAGCGAGTTCGTAATCAAGGCGATCGACGCCGGTGGGAAACAATTCAGCGAGCCGAATCCGGTAAGGGTCGAGCTGGCGGTCAAGTTCTGCGATCTCCAGCGCCGGTGTGTAGCCATCGAACACCGCGACGTTGCCGGGTGGCGCCAGATCTCCCAGACCGAGCTGCATCAAACGCACGGCTTCCAGCTTCAGCTCGGCGGGCAGGTCACGATCGAGAACCCGCAGGGCGATTTCAAACGCGTAGTCGTTGAAGCCGGGCTGGCGTCCCAGAAATCCGAAGGCGTTGGACACTCCGGCAGACCAACCGAGTTTGGCCGCCTGCACGGCCAGCGTCCGGAACGTCTCTTTTCCGAGTTGAGGGATCAGACGCGCCGCAGCGACTCGGTCAAACCTTGTCGAACTCGCCAGCCGCTTCGCCAAGGCTGCGGACAGCGCCGCACTGTCCAGCTCGCCCGGCAAACTGAGCAACGCTTCGCAGGCGACTCGACCAACAAACGGATCGTCATCGGCGACCAGTGGGACGATGGTTTCGACGATGCGTGCCTCGGGCACGGTTCTGCCGATCGCCCACGCTGTGCGCCCCCGGACGTCGGCGTCAGCGTCTTTCGTCAATGCTTCTAGTATTGCCGGGCTGGTGCCCGCAAAACGTTCGACGAGGATCTCGATTGCCCGGACACGCTGCGCGGAGCTTCGTTGCGAATCGGTGGCCGCCTTTTCGAACGCCTCGCGACCCACGGCTTTTGCGAGTGGTTCCCAGACCGCACGCGACCAGCTCGACAGCGGCTGCGGTGCGTCCAGGCAGGCTGTCACTTTTTCGTCGATCGTGGCTGGGTTGCCAGGCCAGCGGTTGGTTTCAGCGGCCTGACTTGCGGCACCGGCCACGTGGCGAATTCGATAGACGCCGCCGCGCGTGCCTCGACCGCCGATGCTGACATAGAGACTTCCATCCGGGCCGACTTCGGCGTCGGTTGGCGCAAAGCCGAACTGCCCGACTCCGGTCATGAATTCTTCTGTTGTTGCCGAGAAGGCGGCACCGTGCTTTTTCAGTTGGACGTTGAGAACTCGACCGTATGTCCAGTCGAGCACGAACAGACTGTCCCGGTATTTCTGTGGAAACTGCGTGTGTCGATAACTGACGACGCCCGTCGGTGAACCGCGACCGAACTCGGCCACGACTGGCGGCATGTCGATGAAGTAGTCCGGCTGCTTCCAGCTGCGAGTCACCCATCCCGCGTGCGAGCCCGGCACTGCCTGGAAGACTCGCGTCGGACGATACCACGGCAGCGAAATGTCGCGTTCGCCGTCACTGTCGAACGTGAAGATGTCACCCCGCGAGTGGAACGCGAAGTCGTAAGCGTTGCGAAAACCGTGAGCGACGATCTCGCCGCCGGTCAGGTCCGGCTTCAATCGGAAGACGACTCCCGCCTGCGGCTGCTTGATCGGCGACGTTGGTTCGGTCGCGTATTTATCCGTGATGCCGGCATCGTTGCCGGCATTGAGATACCACCAGCCGTCGGGGCCTCGCTGAATGGAATGAACGTCGTGTTCGCCGCCGGTTTTGAATTCGAGAAACCGGTCTGGAGGCCCGTCGGCTCGTCCGTCGCCGTTGGCGTCTCGATAACGGAGCAACGCACCATCGCCAGTGCAGAGCAGGTCACGACCCAGAAAGAACATTCCCTGGGAGCCCGTTTTGGGGCCGTCCGCGAATGTTGCGGCGGTGTTTGCGGTGCCGTCGCCGTCGCTGTCGATGAGGTTTTTTACGTAGCCGGCACCGGCAACGACCACATGTCCCTCCGCGTCGGTCGTCATCGAGAAGACATCGTGAGCCAGTTCGTCGTCGGCAAACAGTGTTGCTTCGAAGCCAGGCGGGACGGATACCTCCCCGGCAGATCCGTTATCAGCCGCACGAACGCCCGATGCCTCGCAGGGAAAACCCGCCAGAATGAGAAAAAGCAGTGGACGGCGGCACGATTGCCAGCCAGCGGCATATAAGCCTTTGAACATTGCGAGATCCGTCTCGTCTTTGAGAAACGCTGTCGATTCAACGGCGATGAGATTTCGCCGACCACAGTTCTTGCCGTTGGGAGCTACCACGCTCGACGATATAGTACGCCTTTCTCTTCGGAAGGGGCAATTGCGTCCGAGTTCAGTCGGTATCCACGCACTGCCGCTCAATCAGCAAAAAAAGTTTGAAAATCTGATGTCACACAAAAAACAACGGCCCGCAGCGATTGATTTTCTATTCGAAAACTCGCTGTTTCTCATCGCTGGAGCAATTGGTGCTCTCGTTTGGGCCAATACGGCTCCCGAGTCCTATCATGATTTTGTGCATCTGGATCTGATGGGCGGAGACAGCCATCACGCAGCTCCTGCTCACGACGATGGTGGTCACGGTGCCGTCACTCACCCAGCAACTTCTGGACACGAACCGGGAACGGCGGCAGAAACGGCTGGCAGCACAGAAGTTGTTTCGGAAACGGATTCGCCGGGCAAAACGGTCGCCACCAATGAGATCGGCGAGGACGCTCCTACAGAGGAACAACACGGCTTCACGCTGCACTTTCTGATCAACGACATTCTGATGGCTCTGTTCTTTGCTATTGCCGGCAAAGAAGTGTGGGAAGCGATGCTTCCCGGCGGAGCGTTGTCCGATCCTAAAAAAGCTGCGACACCACTACTGGCGACAGTCGGTGGTGTGTTCGGTCCCGCGGTCATTTACATGGCGGGCGTGATGCTTTCCGGTCAGCAGCAATTGACGAACGGATGGGCCATACCGTGTGCGACAGACATCGCCTTCAGTTATCTGGTCGCTCGAATGATCTTCGGGAACGGACATCCTGCCATCGCATTTCTGCTTCTCCTGGCCATCGCCGACGATGCGGCGGGACTGGTGATTCTGGCAGTCTTCTACCCGATGAAACCGTTAGCTCTCGAATGGATGGGGCTGGCTCTGGCTGGCATGGCCGTCGGATTTGGCTTCCAGAAACTGAAGCTGCAGAGTTTCTGGTGGTATCTCCTTATTCCTGGCGTGGCCAGTTGGTTTGCCTTTTACAAAGCAGGCATCCACCCGGCACTGGGGCTGATTCCGATCATTCCCATCATGCCTCACGCCAAGTCAGACCTTGGGATCTTCGCTCGAGAAGAACTCGATCGACACGACACGCTCAATGAGTTCGAGCACTGGTGGAAGAACAAAGTCGAACTGATCCTCGGACTGTTCGGCCTGGTGAACGCGGGAGTCGCATTAACGGCCGTCGGAACCGGGACCTGGCTCGTTCTCAGCGGATTGATCGTCGGTAAACCTGTCGGCATATTCTTCATGACCTGGTTTGCCTGCCGCGTTCTGGGTCTGAAAATGCCGGAAGGCATGAACTACCGACACGTGATTACCCTGGGTATGGTTGCCGCGATCGGCTTTACGGTCGCCCTCTTCGTATCGACTGCTGCTTTCCCATTGACAAAGTTTCCCACAGGCATCGAATTGGATTCGGTCAAGATGGGAGCCCTTGGCAGCTTTGGAGCCGCCGGGCTTTCATTCCTCGTCGCCAGGCTGGTGGGTGTTAAGAGCGTGAACAGCAACGGCGACGACTCTGACAAAGAGCCGATCGCGAACGCTGCCTGACGTTTGCCTCGAATCGACCGGTCGCAACTTGGCGACTGAAAACCGAAGCCATCGATCAAGAGCCCTCAGTTGCTATGCAGCTGAGGGCTCTTGTCATGTCAGATGTCGAATTCGGTACGCCGCCGGTCAACGCAACCCGGACCAAGCCGGTCTGCTCAGACCAGCTCGCGGAGCGGCGGAGCGTCTTCTTCCAGCAGGTATTGCGGTCGACCGTTGTTATCATTCACGGTCGTCAGTCTGGGATCGATGCCCAGGTTGTGATACAGCGTCGAGTAAACTTCGGAATACGTCACCGGACGGGAAACGGCTTCGCCGCCGAGTCGGTCGGTTGAGCCGATCACCTGCCCGGTTTTCATGCCGCCGCCAGCCATCAGAGCACAGTTGACTCGCGGCCAATGGTCGCGTCCCACCTGCTTGCTGATGATCGGAGTCCGACCAAATTCGCCCCACACGATGACCGTGCAGTCTTTATCCAGACCTCGCTCATGAAGGTCACTGACCAGATTGCTGACGCAGTTGTCGAAGATCGGAAAGTCTTCCTCTTCACGTTTGAAGATGGTGTTGTAGCTGCCGCCGTGCCAGTCCCACTTGGAATAGTTCAGCGTGACCACTCGAGCACCGGCTTCGATCAGACGTCGAGCGACCAGCAGACTCTGCGGCACTCGCGGAGCACCGTTTCCGTCAATGAACTTCGTGGTGTCGCCGGTTCCGTATCGCGCGACAATTTCCGGATCTTCTTTTGACAGGTCCAGCGCGTCGGCCAGTCTGGATGACGTCAGCAGCCCCATGGCCTGACCAGTGAACGTGTCGATGCCCTTCATCATGCCGCTGCCGTCGACGTCGCGCCGGAATTTATCGACACTTTTCAGCAACGCGTTGCGGTCCCCCAGCCGTTCCACGGTGACGCCGTTCAGGATCATGTCGTCCTTCGTTGGTCCCATTGGTCGGAAAGGAGAATAGGACGCTCCCAGAAAACCGGGGCCGGGTTCGTTGTACGGACCGTGAGTACACGGGTAGCAGAGGCTGACGAACGGCGGAGCCGCCGCACCGGTCGCTCCCTGGACTTTGGCGACCGCTGATCCGAACTGCGGCCAGCCGCCACTGGGAGCTGGCTTGCGAGGGTTGTGCCCATTGAAAACCTGAATCGCATCGTGGCCGGCCTGCGATCCGATGATTGATCGAATCGTCACCAGCTTGTCGGCCATGCCAGCCAGCTTCGGCAATGCTTCGCAGATTTCCATGCCTGGCACGTTGGTCGCGATTGGCTGCCAGGGGCCGGCAACTTCTTTGGGAGCGTTCGGTTTCAGGTCGAACAGATCCTGATGCGGAGGTCCTCCGACCAGGTAGATCATGATTACCGACTTGTTCGAATTTCCGTTTCCGGCTGCCGCTTCGGCTCGCAGCAGTCCCGGCAGAGTCAGGCCGGCTCCACCCAGAGCACCGATCTGCAGAAAGTTACGACGAGAGAGCCCGTCACAAAACGATTTACCGCGTTCACGTTGGCCGGTCAGTGTCAGCATTTCAGAACCCTCACGAGCGAAAAACCTCGGCATCGAATGCCGCAGTCGTGAATTTGAGAAGCGTAGTATCGTATCACAGTTTACTGATCGGTTGCAGGCCGACCTCAAATTGAGTTGCGCCGGAGGGGCGTCCACGAACATTCTCGAATCGCTTCTGCTGACAATCATGGAGACGGCGACCTTCGAAATCTTTGGTGCGAAATCGACCGACGTCACTGAGTGGGACGTCAACCACACCCGCCACGCGTTCCCCGTCGCTATCGAGTCCGGTGATTCTCTGAATCTCCTTCCAGAGTATGTCGTGTTAACGCATTTCGGCGATCTTCGAAGCCCACTCGCCGTCTGGCTTTGCGATCCTGGATCAATCACAAACTCATCAGACTCTTCTATTGTGCGATTATTGTGCGATCGATTCCTGATAACAGCATGGCGAATGTCTTGTCCGACAGCCGTTCGGCAAACGCCGCTCGCAGGCTTTCCCAGTCGTTGATTTGGAATCGGAGCAGACGACGGTAATCTGCTGCGCGAAGCAGCTCTTCAGCTTTAATACCAAGCCATTTCGGGAACAACCGAGTAATCAGCCGAGCCCTCACCGGAAGTATGGGAAAGTACCCAGCGGCTCGACCCCAGCCACCCGACGTTTTTATTCTGACAATGCGAGCATCCACCCTGTAGCTTCGCTTCGCGTGAGTTTTACAAAGGACCGACCGAATGACGAATAGAACCCTTGCCACAGCCGTGCTGACAGTAACTCTGGCGATGATCGCTCGCCTCGACGCTGGGCAACTTCGTGGCGGGGCGGCGGCTCTGGACATCACGCCGCTGCGGTTGCCAGTGTCAATGACCGGTGGTTTTCAGGATCGGCTCGCCATGCAGGCTCACGACCGTCTGCATGCACGATGCGTCGTGCTGAGTGATGGAGAAACTCGTATCGCAATCGTGATTTGTGACAGTTGCCTGATTACGCGGGATATCTACGACGCAAGCAAAGACGCCGCCTCGAAGGCAACCGGCATTCCTGCAAATCGAATACTGACCGCCGCCACGCACACGCACTCGGCACCGACGGCGGTTCCGCTGGCTCAGTGCAATCCAGATCCTGAATACGTCAAACATCTCACCCGGCAGATCACGCAGGCGATCATCCAGGCCAATGCCCGCATGCAGCCGGTCGAAGTCGGCTGGGGAGTCACACAGGTTCCCGAAGAAGTCGGCAACCGACGATGGTTCGTCAAGCCGCAGGCTCTGCAGCCGAACCCGTTCAATGAACCCGGAGATCAGGTGCGAACCAATCCGCCGCGCGGAACGGGACTGCTGATCAAAGCGGCCGGGCCAGTTGATCCCGACGTGACGTTTCTTTCCGTACAAAGTGCGAAAGGTCAGCCGGTCTCGCTGCTGGCGAATTACGGGCTGCACTACGTCGGCGGTATTCCTTCCGGGCAGCTTTCTGCGGACTACTTTGGCGAGTTCGCCCGTCAGATCGCTGGTCGACTCAAAGCGGATGCCAACGATGACTTTGTCGGGATCATGTCCAACGGAGCCAGCGGCGATGTCAACAACTACCAGTTTCCGAACGCTCGACCGCGCAGCGAACCGTTCGAGCGAGTGCAGGCCGTCGCGTCGCTGGTCGCCGATCGCGTGGCGGAAGTGCACACAAAGATCGACTTTACGAACGCCGCAACGATTCGGATGAACGAGCGGGAATTGCAAGTCGGCATTCGCCAACCGAACGCCGATCAGCTGGAACAGGCGAAAGCTCTGTTGGCCAAAGCCGCCGATCCGGAGCGGTTGACGATGAACGAGGTCTACGCGCAGGAATCCTTGCGTCTGGCTCAGGCTCCGCCGACTGTCTCGATCAAGCTGCAGACAATCGCGATTGGCGAGCTGGCTATCGTCACGGTTCCCTGCGAAGTGTTCGCTGGCATCGGCCTGGAAATCAAACGTCGCAGTCCGTTCAAAACAACTTTCCTGATCGGCCTGGCGAACGGTTACAACGGCTACCTGCCTACGCCGGAACAGCATGCACTTGGTGGGTATGAAACCTGGCGATCCAGCTGGAGCTATCTCGAAACCGAAGCCTCGACGAAGATCACGGCATCGGTGCTCGACCAGTTACAGCAGCTTCGTTCCGGAGATAAGTGACAGACAAAGTCAGAGTCTGGCATTCCAATTCTGAGATGCTGCCAGGTGATTTCTCTCGACGTGCAATGAAGGGTCCACCCATGAAACTGCTATTTGTCTTATCCATCGTACTGAGTGTCTCACTGGTTTCCGCGCAGGATCGCGCTGTCGCCACAAAGCCGGCAGCAGACGCCGCGTGGGAAACGATCAAGCCGTACTTCACTCCGCCGAAAGAGTGGCAGGGAAAAACCGGAGCGTATTCCTCGCCGCTGAAGTTTGCGGACGGAACGACAGTCAAGACGTCCGAAGACTGGAAACGTCGCCGAGCAGAGATCCTTACCGAGTGGGAAGGGCTGCTCGGCAAATGGCCGCCGCTCATTACGAAACCCGATGTCGAGATTCTCGAATCGAAGCGTCGAGAGAATTTCATGCAGCATCAGGTCCGCTTTCTGTGGACGCCCAACGAGAAGACAACGGGCTACCTGCTGATCCCCGACGGCGAAGGGCCTCACCCCGGTGTTGTGACCGTCTTCTATGAACCGGAAACCGCCATTGGACTCGGTAATCCGAATCGTGACTTCGCATTGCAGTTGGCTCGGCGAGGTTTTGTGACGCTGTCGATCGGAACCACCGAGGCCAGCGCCGCAAACACCTACTCGCTGTATTACCCGAGCATTGAAGACGCGAAAGTCGCTCCGCTGTCGATGCTCGGATGCGCAGCGGCCAATGCGTGGTACGTGCTGGCGAGTCGGCCGGAAGTTGATGCCAAACGAATCGGAATCGTCGGACATTCCTTCGGCGGTAAGTGGGCAATGTTCGCGTCTTGCCTGTTCGACAAATTTGCCTGCGCCGCGTGGTCCGATCCGGGCACCGTGTTCGATGAAGCTCGCGGCAGCGTCAATTACTGGGAACCCTGGTACCTCGGCTACTACCCGAAGCCGTGGCGACAGCGAGGCCTCATCACGAAAGACAACCCGGCACACGGTCTCTATCCAAAACTGACCGCCGCCGGTCACGATCTGCACGAACTACACGCCTTGATGGCTCCTCGACCGTTTCTTGTTTCGGGAGGCTCTGAAGACGCTCCACGTCGCTGGGAACCGCTGAACCACTCGATCGAGATCAACCGCATCCTCGGTTACGAGAACCGCGTCGCGATGACCAACCGCCCCGACCACTCGCCAAACGACGAGTCGAACGAAGTGATCTATTCATTCTTCGAGCACTTTCTGAATCAGCCCTTACGGTGAGGTAACAGGCATTTTCTGAGGGCGCGAAACAATGACCAGAATGGTTACCGTCGGAGCAGCGCAGAGTGGCCCGATCACTCGATCGGAATCCCGGTCGGACGCCGTCGAGCGGTTGCTTGTTCAGCTACGGGACGCGCATCGGCGAAACTGTGATCTGGTCGTGTTTACTGAGTGCGCGTTGACTCCATTCTTCCCACATTGGTGGATTGAAGACGAAGCTGAGCTGGATTCATGGTTCGAGACTGAAATGCCTGGACCGGATACGCAGCCACTGTTTGACGAAGCTCACCGACTGGGCATTGGGTTCTGCCTCGGGTTTGCTGAGCTGGCGATCGAGGACGGTATCAAGCGGCGATTCAACTCCAGTGTGCTGGTCGAACGTGACGGTCGCCTGATTGGAAAGTTTCGCAAGATTCATTTGCCCGGCCACAAGGAACATCGACCGGACAACCCGTTTCAGAATCTGGAGAAGCGGTATTTCGAAGTCGGTAATCTCGGCTTTCAGGCATGGAACGCGTTCGGCGGCGGAGTCGGCATGTGCATCTGCAACGATCGCCGCTGGCCGGAAACCTGGCGATCACTTGCGCTGGCCGGAGCCGAACTGATCGTGCTGGGATACAACACGCCGGACAATATCCCCGAGCATCCCGAACTGAATCATCAGGTCGCGTTTCATCACGAACTGTGTCTGCAGTCGGGAGCCTACCAGAACAGTTGCTGGATCGTGGCGGTCGCCAAAGCCGGCGTTGAAGAAGGCGTCAGCCAGCTGGGACTCACGTCGATCGTTTCCCCGACCGGCCAGATCGTCGCGCAGACTTCATCGCTGAAAGACGAACTGATCGTTTACGCGTGCGACCTCGATCTGTGTGCGCACTACCGGAAAGAGATGTTCAATTTCTCTGCCAACCGCCGAGGCGAGCATTACTCCCGGATCACCGAACAGACCGACGCAGTCCGACCCCGTTGAACAGGGATTTGAAGCGAGGCGGAACCATGCCTGAACCTCGATCCGGGTCCACTCCGACCGACTTCAGATCCTGAAATGTTGGTCGGTCCGAATAGAGTTGCACAGTTACGACATCACTAGCGACCGCAACTGGGATGTGCTGAAGATCTTCGAATCCTGGTGATAGGGATCGACCATCGGAGTCGAATTCAACGCTCCAGCAATCCGAAACGAACTTGCCGATTTGAGCATCGAATGAGACCGGGATATTGAAAGTGGGCGAGTGCGTGGCAGCAAACGCTCTAATTCCCAACGAATCCTGCGACCGACGGAGAAAGAGGTAGCCGACGATGTGTGGCGAACCGGTGGCCCATGCGTTGCGGTGTGAGACTGTGACGGGGTAGCGATGTGGAAGCCCGTCGGCGGGAATTGCGGACACGTTCGCAACAATCACAGTAGAAGTACGTTCTGAGTGCGGCGACGTTGCAAATACAAGACCGATACCAACTGGCGTCGCAAACAACACGACTAAGATGATCGCTGCGAATGTGGACTTGATCCGATGCGATTTCACAACTGAGACCTCAGGACCAGCCAACGGAAGGTTTAAGTGTCGCCACCGTGACGAGAGAGGGCGACTTTGAATAAAGATCATCATTACGAATGGGACTCAGGCTCATCGACGCGAGAACGGATTTGGTCATCAGGGTAGCGATAAACCGTGACCTCGAACTCTTTGTCAGGCGGTATCCACACTTCTAGCCAGTTCGTTTTCGACAATGCCAGGTACCATTTCCTTGCAGGCAGCCGATAGCTGAAATAACCGTCGTCGTCGGTAACGGCAACCAAAGTACCGCAACAAATGAAACTCGCCTCCTCACCACCCCTCATGCTGAGTCCTGCGTACACTTTTTGCGATGGTAGTTGTGAGTTGTGATCAAGAACATGGACGATCAGCGTGCCGTATAGGAAATAGTCTCGTGTATCGAACTCATACCTGTTCATCGAGCATCAGCCCTGTGTGAACTCACGTCGGCATATCGAATTAACGGCTCCGCGTTCAAGGGCTTGTGTCTCTCAGATACCTTTGGGGCGAGACGTAGCTCCTCTGCGTCGAAAGGAATCCTTAATGACACACTGTCGTTAAAGCTTGTTGAGTTGGGAATCAAACGTCACCAGCAGGCAGCATGCCGAAGCAGAAGGGCTCCGTCAATAACTCATATGACGACGCGGAGAGACGGCGAGTTGACAGGCTTCCGAACGCGCCACGCCGTTGCACTTGCAATCGCCGTCAATCAGGTCGGACGTTGAGTCGCACTTTGATCCAGGCGGTCCATCCATTGCTGGACCTGAATCGCGTCGGCGAAGGTGGCTCCGACGGGGACGGGTTGCAGGCCGCGGACGACTCGACAGAAGCAGCGTTGTTCTTCGGCCATCATGCCACTGGCTGTTCCGTTGGCGTCGGCTCGGATTTCCAGAGCCATCGGCCACTCGGCCTGTTCGCTCCAGAGTTCGATCGGGCGTGGGTTCGGGTTGATCCGTGATGCCCAGCCGTCGCCGAATACTTCCATCCGGTCGAAGCCACGCGGTGGCATGCCGGCGGGTGTGAGATACGACGCCGCAAACGTCGCCACCGGGCCGTCCTCCCAGGTCAGTCGGGCGGAAGCCAGATCGATCGCTCCTGTCGGCGTTCGATGATACTGGCAGCTGAAGTGCGACGGCTCGGCCCGGTTAACCAGTACCTGTGTTGCGTACAGATCGTGAACCATCGCCGCGTGTAGCGGATTCTCGCCCGCGAAATCTTTCACGATGCTGGCCGGTCGATGACGCACGCAGTCGATGTAGGAAATCGCTCCGCGCTGACGGGCCTCGTCGCGAAGCTGCAGGAACTCGCTGTTAAACAACACAATGTGGCCGATCATGAGATTTGACGAATCGGCATCCACCAGCGGCTGCAGGCTGCGAGCTTCGTTGAGGTCTTCTGAAATCGGTTTCTCCAGCAGAACCTTCTTCCCGGCTTCGAGCAGCTTTTGTGTGACGTCAACGTGCGCCGCCGTTGTGCAGGCAACGATCCACGCTTCCGCGTCGCACTCAGAGATCGCTCGATCAAGGTCGGTCCAGCCGGGGACGTCCGGTAACAGTGTTTCGAACTCACGCAGGCTTGCTTCGCGACGCGCGACGACACCCGCCAGTTCCGCCTCGGCCAGTCCGGCCAGCGTCAGTGAATGCAGTTTGCCAAAACGCCCCAGCCCGATCACTCCGACTCGAACCGGTGCAAAGTTCTTTCCCGTCATGGTGTCCGTTCCTGTTGTGTGCTGATGAAATACTCGACGATTCTGAACTGTGGGTCGGCAACGACGCGTGAGTCCGATCCTTCTGTCGGGCAATCTGACGCAAAGCCGCGAAGACGCCAAGGTTCGCAAAGACTCTTCATGGAAATGGAGCATGTTTAGAACCCCCTGCCGTGAGTGGCTGATGGGCCGGGGTGGCTGGTGGTCGAGCTTGCGAGCCCCCAGTGTTTCAATCTGTAGTTTTCAACAGCGAAGTTTTGAAGTGGCAGAATACGTCGTGCGGTCTCAGAACTTGCCCGATGACGTTATCGTAGACGGCCCGAACGCTATTTTGATGTCACACCGGAAGAGAAGAACCATCATGAGAATTTCGACCGTCATCTGGCTGTGCATTGTCGCTGCGAGTTCCACCGTCGCGTTTTCGCAGAAGGCCGATGTGGACAACGCTGCCTCCAAAGAACCGCGCATCGAAGATCGCACCTTCGTCGCAAAGATCGACGGCACCGAGCAGAAGTATGTGCTCGTTTATCCGCCGGACTTTGATCCTGCAAAACCAGTGTCGCTCCTGATCGCTCTGCATGGTCACGGCTCGGATCGGTGGCAGTTCGTGAAACAAACGCGAGGCGAATGCAGCGGGACTCGCGACGCCGCGGTGCGGTACGGAATGCTGCTCGTTTCGCCGGACTACCGCGCGACAACTTCGTGGATGGGGCCGAAAGCGGAAGCCGATCTGGTACAGATCATCGCGTCGCTCAGGGAGCAGTTTACGGTGAAGCATGTTGTGGTTTCGGGAGGCTCGATGGGCGGCACGGGAGCGTTGACGTTTACGGCGCTGCATCCGGAACTGGTCGACGGCGTCGTCTCGCTGAACGGGACGGCCAACCTGGCGGACTACGAACGCTTTTCAGACGCGATTGCCGCATCGTTCGGAGGATCACGGACGGATATCCCGGACGAGTATCGCAAACGCAGCGCTGAATTCTTTCCCGAACGATTCAAGATGCCCCTCGCTGCAACGACGGGTGGAGAGGACACGGTCGTCCCGCCGGACAGCGTGCTGCGACTGCTTGAGTCGATCCAGCGGAAGAACGAACACGTGCTGAGCATTCATCGTCCCGCGGGCGGGCACAGCACGAATCACGACGATACGGTGCAAGCCTTCGAGTTTGTGATCTCGCGTTTGAAGACCGGCGACGACCAGACGAAATGAGTCGGCAACGCTGGCGCCGCGCTCGTCACTTTGCCGCGAGTGGTCACGTTGCCGCACAGGGCCGATGTCAGTGGCGGGCGTCGACGTTCTTTCTCGCAGTGGCGATGACCTCGTCAATGCGGACGGGCACGCCGCCTCGCCGTTGACTTTCGTGGGCGGCTTCCATGAAACCGAACAGTTCGATCGTCTCTGCAGGTTCGATCGGAAGCTTTCCCGTCTTGAAGAACTTTGCGATCTCCGTCGCCACATTCTCGTAGCCTTTGTAGCGAGACTTCGGGACGACTCCGTTGACCGGCGCCGGGTAACCATAGATGCCGGCTGGAGCGACGCCTTTGTCTCCAAACACGGTCGCGCTGTATTTGGGCTTGCCACGCCGGATGCCTCGGTAAGAACCGATGCGACCATCTTTCCAGACTCCGGTGATCAGTTCGGTGTCGTCGGTGCGAGTCCGTGTGACGGAAACCGCTCCTGGCCCCATGATCGTGTACAGTGTCTCGAAGCTGTGGATGGCGTGCCAGAAGAGATCCGGATGATGGTCGACGGTCGGGCAACCTCCGTAGACGTCGCAGCCAATGACCTCGCCCACTTCGGGGTGGTTTCTCATGTCGACAAAGCCAGGGCTGTAACGGTGCTGCGAACACGAGAACACCGGCGTGTCGTACTTCTTCGCGAGGTCGAAAATCGCGATGACATCTTCCAGTGAGGCCGCCATCGGGCGACCAATGTAAGTCGGCTTGTGAGCCTTCAATGCGTGCTCGGCCAGCTTCAGATGAGCACGGCCATCGATTGTCATGATCATGACGGCGTCGCACTTCTGCAGGACGGCGTCGATGGAGTCTTCGATCGACACACCGTGCTTGATCAGGTGAGGTTCCCAGCGTGCGATGTCGACCTGAGTTTCCTCGATGTCAGGACTCCCGCCTCGCCATGCTGCGACGACTTTCAGCCCGCCAGCATCGGGATTGTCTTCGGGCGGCTTGTGCCACACCTGAGTAAACGCCAGCGACTGATAATTGTCGAACCCCAGGATGCCAACTCGCACCGGCTCAGCGGAGCGAACAGCCTGACCGGAAAGCATCGACGACAGCAGTACGATCTGAAACGCGAGACGGACGAGCAACTTCATCGGTAAGGCTCCGGTTCGAGGATGACCGCGTCAGGAATGACACTCACGCGGAAACTCTGGCCAACAGCAGCCCTGGTTGTCCAGTGAGTCCAACTTGTGCTCGACCACGCATTATCCAGGATGCATACTGCAGTGCCAGTCGCCCTGCGCAAATGACAGAGCATTTGCCAACGAATACCCGGTTACGATCAAAATCGGAGTGCGCGGTTCACGGAACCGTCGGCGTATCCGGGCGATGAGATCTCAGTACTGCCAGTGGACGACCATCTGGACGCCTTCGATGATCGTGGCGTGGCCGACGAAAGCGTTGCCGTCGACAGTCCATTCGGTGTACTCCGTAAAGAGTCGCACGTTCGGAGTCACTTGAGTCACCGTGCCGAGACTCCAGATGTTCTGGCGACCGTCCGGATTGGCGTCATAACTGGCGGAGTAGACACCGCGGTATTTGACCGGCCCGACGGTGTAGCCGGCTTCGGTCGTGAAGCTGGTGATGCGGTTAGACGGACCACCGGATGCGAACCGGTTGGGTACGGTGCGACCATTAATCTGCAGCACCTCGCCCCTCAGATTCAGCGGGCCGCAGTGGTAGTCCAGGTCGGTTCCCCAGACGGATCGTGTGTTAGAGATGAAACCCGGGATGTTGCTGTCGATGCTCCCGACCATCGCAGAAACGCCCCAGGCAAGCGTTGACTCTTTGCCGAGCTTCCATTTGGGAACCGCTCGCAAGATGACGGTGTTGCGTTCGTGAAGCCGGGAAACACTTTCCGTATTGTGGTTTCGTAAACCACCGTTCCAGGCACCATCATGGAAGAAGAACTGAGCGAACGTGTCGATGGTCAGGTCGTCGCTGACATCGTGAGTCTTCTCCAGCGAGATCCCGTAATCGGCATTCATGATGAAACCATCAAAGTAGGGAGCCGTTCCAATGAAGCCGAGGTAGCCATCCAGGCCGAATCTCTTATTAACCAGTCCGGCTTTGATCGTGCCCAGGTCGTCGGACGTGTACGAGCCATATCCTTCGAGGAACCAGAAGTTGCTTGAGTAGTACGTTCGGTAGGGGTCGCCATCTCGACCGGCGAAGAAGACAAAGCCGCCGATTTTGCTGCCGTCTTCCAGAGTCACTGACGGCTGTCCGATGACGTAGTACGCATAAGTGCCGCGGAAGTTGGCCGCGCCGTATCCACCGTTGCCGACTCCGCCGGTGTCGATATTCCACCAGTGCCAGCCGCCGACGTTGATGGGAAAATCAAACCAGTCCTTCGGGGCCAGAGCCGTTTTCATCAGGTTATCGACCGGGTTATCGGCGGGCAGAACCGACTTTGCCTCCGAGTCGAACCGGAACCAGGCTTCGGCCGCGCAGGCGGCGTCCGAGCTGCAGCCGACCGCTGCCGAACAACCTTCGGCCAGCGAGCAGCCACTGGCTCGCGCAGGGGAACCCACCTCAGGACAGCAGTCCGACTCGAAAAACGCTTCCGCCACCACAGGAGTAACGACCGGGTGGTGAAACAAGCGGTCGACCAGCGACTCGGAAGTTTCTTCTGAGTCCGAAACTTCGACCTCGGGGTACACCACGAAACTGACGGGTTCATCAGCTATTGCTGCTGATGTTCCACCCAACGTCATCGCGAAAGCCCATGAAAGAAGTTTCCGACGCCCGACCATTGCCCGACTCCAGCTGGAGATGCGGTTGCAGCCGTACCGAAGGCGCAAAGACTTCGATCAAATGACGCAACCGTATCGGTCTGTTTCGTCGTAACGCATCGACCGATCCCAACAGGACCAGCGGTTATGGCGATAAACCGGCAACGACCGTCAGGAAAAGACTATGCACGGCAAGTGGCGAAACCGGCGAAACTCGCGAAGCTGTTCGGATCCCGGAAGGTCTGCCTGTCGGTAAAAGTTTGCTGATTATGCCGGCTCGGGAATCTCGTCTGAGCGGCCACTCGGTGGACATTGGGCGCGAGTCTGGAATTTCGCCTTCAAGCCTTTGGGCATCATGACACCGAAAAAGAAGTGCTGTTTGAATTCCTGCGCCGGGTTCAGATCGACAGTTGAGTTCAACAGCACCGTCGCCAGCGCCAGCTTTGTGTAGAAGATCCCGTACTGTTGACCGATGCAGGCTCGTGGCCCCCGTCCGTAAGGAAAGAAGTAGCCGCTGGCAAACGGGTTTTCTTCCGCGACACCGTTATCCCAGCGGGATGGGTCAAACTTTTCCGCCTGCAACCAATGGTGCGAGAACTTGTGCAGGTAGTAGTTGGAAATGAAAATCATCGTGTTCGGCGGCAGCAGATGGTCGCCAAGTTTCACTTCTCGTTCCGGGACCGAGTTCCTCAGGTACAGGGGCACGGCCGGGTAGTACCGCATCGCTTCGCGAAGGACGAAGTCCAACTGGCGGCAGCCGAGCAGTGTTTCGAGATCGTACGCTTCGGTGCCGCCGAGGTCCGCATCCAACGCGGCAATGAGCTTGCCGCGTTCTTCCGGATGTTTTGCCAGCAAGTACAACGCCGTGTTGATCGTGCTGCTGCCCGAGAAGACTCCGCCAAAGAAGTTGGTCGCGAGTGCTTCGGCAAGTACGGCATCGGATAAATCAGGCCCGTGGCTGAGTGCCTGATTCAGCATGTCCGGAGCATCGTGATCCGGCTTCCTGCGCGATTCTTTCACCAGCCGTTCGAACATCCGGTACCACTTTGAACGCGCTGAATAGAATCCGGGACGCCACGGCGGAAGGTTCAGCAACGCCGGAATTTTGCACTGCATGCGGCGATCGCCTGTCCGGGCGAGCGACTGAAACCACTCGAAGACTTCATCACCGAATGTCTGTCCCCAGAATGCCTGGCTGAACGCGTGAAACGAAAGCTTCTGCATGTCCCGGTAAAGGTCGATGTCGGACGATGCCGATCGGTCAATGAAGTGCTGGAGATCCTTCCTGATGACCATTTGAAGCGGCTTGATCTGCTGGCTGAGAAACTGTTCCTGGTTAAGCGTGGTGAATGGATTTTCGGAGTGAGCCTTGTTCCAGCCCTTTCCGTAATTACTGATGAAGAGACTTCTGCCCGTAATCACCGGAGCCAGGGCCTTGCACGGTGCGTCTTTGTAGAAGTTCGTCCAGTTTGATTCGAGGACTTCACCGATGAGTTTCGGATCGTTGAGGATCAGCGCTGGCTGGCCAGCCATCCAGACAAGAGTCACGCCGCCGAACTCGTGGGCGAAGTCGCAGCAGACTTCCCAGGGCTGTCGAGTTTTGTCGAGAAACTCTCCGGCATTGCCCATGGGGAACGAAGGCTCCGGTCCCGGAATGCCTTCAAACGCTCGCGCCTTGTGACCATGCAACAGCTTAAACAGCCCCATCTCGACCTCTGTCAGTTCTACATGGTTTTTCAGGACCGGCGACAACTCGCACGCACGACTTCGCTGACTGAACTTCGTGATCGAGGTACCGTGACCGCAGCCAGATCGTCGACCTGCGCTTGACCGCCGCGAACCGAGCATGGGCTCAGTGGCCTGACGAAGCAAGACATCGGTTGCCAGTGGATCAGGACTTTCAGGTTCACGGCGACCGAACTGCAATTAACTGCCAAATCGAACCTTGCTGCGTAGAAGAATCGTCTCGACAGGTATCGAGGATCGCGTGACACTTCGACGTTGGCTCGCCGCCCTGTCACATCGACCGGCAGGTTTTCAGGCGACCACCGTATTTCAGACAAATACAGTTTCTGGTAACGGATGAATTCAAAATGACGATCAGCATCACCTACTGCGTCCAGTGAAACTACACGCCTCAAGCCGCCGGTCTGGCGGACGCGATTAAGAATGCCACTGGTATCGAAGCAGAACTGGTCAAAGGGGGCGGAGGAGTTTTCGATGTCGTCGTGAACGGAAACCTGATCTATTCCAAGCATCAGACCGATCGATTTCCCACTCACGACGAGATTCTCAGTCAGCTGAAAAACTGCCGTTGAAAACGGACCTTTGCTCAACGAGCAACTTGAAGCTGACTGGTCATTGCAGCCCGGACACCGCCAATTGGTATCGGGCTGTTTTTGTGTCTGGACCGATCCAACGTAGCGACAGAAGGCTGAGTGTCTTGATCCCAGGCAAATAGATGCGGTTCTGGTTTCCGGAACGCTGGCAACAACTTTACACTGGCTTCGTGTCAGAGTGACCGGCAGCGGTCGCCTGTCGGGCCGTGCAAGAGCAACTCCTGCGGAATCCGGGAATCCTGAAGCGATGCAGATCCGTGTCCAGTGTCCAGCCTGCAAAGCGACGTTCGAAGTTCCCGCCGCGCTTGTCGGTCGGGACGGCGAGTGCAGTCGATGCCTCAAGGTCTTTCGAGTGGCACCGCTATCCGGGCAGGTCGACCCGGCTGTCCTCGCCAGCACCGATTCGGGGGCGACGCTGGAAATGCCGATCTTCGACGACAATCGATCAGCGCCGGACACAGATGAGTTCGACATCCCCGATCTGCCAGCGGCTCCGGTGGTATCTTCGAGCCCGGTTGAGGCTGAACTGGCGATACCCGCGTCAGACATTCCGGAGCTTGATCTGTCCGAACCGCGTAACAACCCGCCGACGAAACGGAAGTCCGCTGAGGCGCTGCCAGCGCTGGACGTCACATTTAAAGACGGAGCGGACAAAACGCCGTTGCCTGATGTCGAAGACGATGGTTCCTTATTCGACGGCGATATCCCCGAACTGGAAGAAATCCGCGAACCGATCTCGCGATACGCCGCGGAAGACGAAATCGATCCCGATGCGGGCGGCTCGTACTCGCTGGCTGGCAGCCCACCCGCGCGGGAAAAGCGAACTGCAAAGACAGCTCGCCGTAAGAAACCTCAACGGAAATCCACGACTCCAAAAGAGGATCGTTCCGCCGCGTCTTTCAGTGGCGGCGAAACATCCAGTGGCGGTGAAGCTTCTGCGGGTAAGGAACTCGACGTCGATGAAGTTCAACTGTTCGACGACGTGTTGCACGGTGGCGAGGATGACGACGCAGACGACAGTTCGTCGCCGATCCTGTTGCGCCGTTCGGGAACGTTCTCGTCGCCGGGTAAGGTTTCAAAGTCAAGTGGCGGAGCCGCTGCCAGGGCAGCAGGTCGTCAATCCGGCAAGCGTGCCGCTGGCAAAAAAGCTTCGCGGGAACTTTCCGATGCCGACGCTTCAGAGCTAACCGGTCAACCGGTCCTGAAACGGCGTTCCGGTGGTGGTCGACCAGCCGCTCCGGCTGCGAAACCAGACGCTGCCCAACCTCGGGCACGCAACAAACGGCCACCGATGTCGGCAGAATCTCAGCGTAACCTGCTGATGATTGCTGGTGGCGGAGCGGTCCTGCTGCTTCTGGCTGGTGCCTTTCAGTGGCTTACTTCGGGGCCGCCCGTCATCAATCCGACCATTCTGGGGGGCGAGGCAAGGGGAGTCTCACCGAGTCCATCGGGGCCAGCTCCCGTTCCGAATCAGGGTGGCGATTCAATTCAGACAGGCGAAACGAATTCCAGTGTCGCCCGCGCCAACCGCATTCGGTCCGCCCCGACAGGCCCACGCCGTGTCGGCGAAGCCACCGCTGGTGAAAGAGAAGACGCGTCAATAGTTTCGGAAACGATCACGAGTCCCGGCAAAAAAACTTCGGCTTCCGAAACATCGGGCAACGACGCAGCGGCCGCGCGGCCACCCGCCGCTCCAGGCAGAAGTGGTGCGGCATCCTCGGCAGATGTCAGCGACGGATTGACGAACTCCCCCGCCAGCAATTTTCAGACGGAAGACGACAAGCTGTTTCCCGTCGAGACTGTTCCGATTCCGAAGTTTCCGCGTCTGGGAGGTTCCCGGGCATCGACCATTGCCGGAGTAGTTTTCTACGAAATCACGGTCGGAAGTGACCGGGCCACTGGACCAGGCGGAGAAGAGGCATCGGGCGAAAAGCCCCTGCCGGGTTCTCAAATGGACATGATCCTTTATCTGCCCAGCGGAAGTCACCAGCCGGGCAGTCTGCCGTGCATCATGATTGCTGCGGCGGGCACAACACTGCTCGAAGGAAACGGCTGCTTCGATGAGTCTTACCAGTCGGAAACGATTCCCTATGTGAAACAGGGATTCGCCGTTCTTGGTTATTCGCTGGATGGTCCTCTCGACACGGACAGCCCCACTAACCGCGAGAGCAAGGCCGCCTACGAGCAATTTCGCGCAGCACACGCGGGGCTGGTCAATTCGCGGAACGCATTGGAATTTCTGCTACAAAACGTGCCGGCCATCAATCGCGACAGGATTTTCACCGCTGGTCACAGCTCAGCGGGAACGCTGTCGTTGCTGTTTGCCGAGCACGAAAGCCGCCTGGCTGGCTGCCTCGCCTACGCCCCCTGCGTCGATGTGGAAAAACGTCTCAAGGAATACGTGGCGAATCCTCTCGTGCAGGTTCTGATGCCGGAAGTGAAGACGTTCATCCGGCAGGAATCGCCCATGAGGCATGTGAGTTCTCTGAAGTGTCCGGTTTTCATTTTTCACGCCGAGGGCGACGCAAACGCTCCTTTTGACGAAAGCCGCCAACTGGCTGCCCGGCTGACTGCTCAGGGCACGCCTTGCCAGCTGGAGTCGATTCCAGACGGTGACCATTACGACTCGATGCTGGAAGCAGGAATTCCTCGCGCCCAGGACTGGCTCCGAAACATTGCTTTCGGCGAACTACCGACGGCGGACACACCGCCAGCCTCGCAATCAAAAACGGCGCCGTAGCAGGCTCGTCGCCTTCCGAGTGACTCGCTGTGGACATTTCAGGACCCGTCTGACACGACGTGTCTGACTCCTGCGATTGGTTGACGATTGAGGGGACCGGTGTTAGGTTCCGGCCACCTTCGACGCGTGGTTTGCGCCGATTCCACGCGCTCCTGAATGATCGCGGCGTCTCGCAGTCACATGTCGTTTACCAGTCGGTATTTATGAACGTTCAATGACCTTTGGAGGCCTTGGGCGTATCTGACATTCGGCTGATTTTGATCTCGCGTGATTTGGACATGCGGATTCGTCCAGGTCAGCGATGCTGTTTCCGGATTTGGCTTAAAGCCTTCCGGCTCCCGGAGTTAGCTGGTGCCGCTGAGGTTCTGAAGCGGCTTCGGGATCAGAGTTCACGTCAACACAGATTTCTGACAGGCAAGAGACTGTCCTGTAGAGAGTTGCTTGCTTTTGAGCGTGCCTTTTCACAGATCGGGTACGTTCTAAAAGATTACGAAACGGCGGCTCCGCATGAGTCTCAAAGTGAGCCTCGACGAGTGGCAGGGAATTACCAGAACGTTGGTTTGATGAAGCCCGCACGGGGCTGGAGAGGATTGATTCCGATGGCAGAAACGAAATTCGTCTATTCATTTGGTGGTGGTTCTGGCGACGGCGACGCCACGATGAAGGAACTCCTGGGTGGCAAAGGGGCAAACCTGGCGGAAATGAGCCGCATCGGTTTGCCGGTACCGGCCGGATTCACCATCACGACAGAAGTCTGCAACCTCTTCTATGACAACGGTCGCAAATTCCCGGAAGGTCTGACGGAACAGGTCGAAGCTGCGATTGCCAAGACCGAAGAAGTCATGGGCGCTAAGTTCGGTTGCTCGGAAAACCCGCTGCTGCTGTCCTGCCGGTCAGGGGCTCGCGAGTCCATGCCGGGCATGATGGATACCGTCCTGAACATTGGCATCAACGAAACCGTCGTCAACGCTCTGATCAAGCAGGCCGGTGCTGAGCACTTCGCATGGGACAGCTACCGCCGCCTGATTCAGATGTACGGCGACGTGGTCCTCGGCCTGAAGCCGCAAAGCAAGAACGATCCCGACCACTTCGAAGACATCCTCGACAAAGCTCGTGAAGAAGCTGGCGTCGAGCATGAAAAAGATCTCAGCATCGACACGCTGAAAGACATCGTCACCCAGTTCAAAGCGGTGATTAAGCACGAGACCGGCAAGGACTTTCCGGATGATCCGCGGGAACAGCTCTGGGGCTGCATCGGTGCCGTCTTCGGCAGCTGGGGCAACGACAGAGCTGTCGTTTACCGCCGTCAGTACGGCATTCCTCACAATTGGGGCACCGCGACCAACGTCCAGGCAATGGTCTTCGGAAACCTCGGCGATGACTGTGCGACAGGCGTCGGCCTGACCCGTAACTGCTCAATCGGTACCCCCGGTTTCTGCGGTGACTACCTGATCAACGCTCAGGGCGAAGACGTTGTCGCTGGAACGCGAACGCCCAAGCGTATCGAAGAAACGCTGGCTCAGGACGCTCCAGAAGCGTTCGCTCAGCTCGACGAAATCGGGAAGAAACTCGAAAACCACTACAAAGAAGTGCAGGACATCGAGTTCACCGTGCAGCGTGGCAAGGTCTGGATGCTCCAGACTCGAAACGCCAAGCGAACTGGTTTCGCCGCTGTCCGCATCGCGGTTGACCTGGTCAACGAAGGCCTCATCGACAAGAAGACGGCTCTGCAGAAGCGACGTATTCCAGCCGATGACCTGAACCAGCTGCTGCAGCCAATCTTCGATCCAGCCGCCAAAGCCGCTGCTGAAAAAGAAGAGCAGCTCCTTGCGAAAGGTATCAACGCCGGTCCCGGTGCCGCGACGGGGCAGATCGTGTTCCACGCTTCCGACGCTGAAGAGCAGTGGAATGTGGACAACGACAAGCAACTCATTCTGGTCCGCAAGGAAACCAGCCCGGAAGACCTTCGCGGTATGAAAGTCGCCAAGGGAATTCTGACCGCCTTTGGTGGTGCCTCTTCACACGCGGCTCTCGTTTCCCGTCAGATGGGCAAGACCTGCGTCTGCGGCTGTTCGGCGTTGAATATCGATTACGATGCAGGAACCCTCACCGTCGGCAGCACCGTCCTGAAAGAGGGCGACTGGATTTCGATCGACGGCTTCAGTGGCGAAGTTTTCGCAGGCCAGATCAAGACCAGTGCTTCCGAAGTTATGGAAGTTCTGATGGGCACCAAGCCCGCTGATCAAGCGGAAACGTACAGCCGCTACGCTCAGCTGATGGAGTGGGCCGACGAGTTCCGCACACTGAAAGTTCGAGCCAACTCGGAATCACACGACGCGGAAGCGTCTGTCGCTCTCGGAGCGGAAGGCGTTGGCCTGTGCCGTACCGAGCACATGTTCTTCGACCATCTCGACGAAATTCGCGAAATGATTTTCTCGCGAACTCAGGCAGACCGCGCGAAGGCACTGGCCAAACTGCTGACGTTCCAGCGGGACGACTTCACGCACCTCTTCACCGTGATGGGCGATCGTCCGGTTACGATTCGACTGCTCGATCCACCGCTGCATGAGTTCCTCTCAGAGCATCACCTGCACGACGATCCAACACTGGCCGGCAAGCTGGCGAAAACGTTCGGCGTTACCGAAGCCGACGTGGAGCGTCGAGTTGAAGAGCTGGTCGAAACCAATCCGATGCTCGGCCACCGCGGCTGC
>JABMPE010000351.1 GCA_013203845.1 Rhodopirellula sp.
ATTCCAGATACGTCATGCGCATCACCGGTGATAGTGTCGAAGGTAAGGCAGAACTCGATAACTTCATCGACCCGGAAAGCCGGTATCCCGTCATCACGACGACGTCGAAGCTGATGAGCACCGGAGTCGACTGCCAGACCTGCGGGCTGATCGTGCTGGATCAACGCATCCAGTCGATGACCGAGTTCAAGCAGATCATCGGACGTGGCACCCGCGTCAACGAGGACTTCGGCAAGTTCTATTTCACGATCATGGACTTCAAGAAGGCGACCGAGCTGTTCGCCGATCCGGACTTCGATGGCGACCCCGTTCAGATCTATGAGCCCGGCCCCGACGATCCTCCTTTGCCACCTGACGACCCGGAAGATGAATCAACAGAAGGCGATCCAGGCGAAACCGTCATCTCTGATCCACCCGGTCCCGGAGAAGACGGGCCAGGCGGAGACATTGTCAATCCACCACCGGGCGGACCCAGGAAATACTACGTCAACAACGTGGCCGTCTCCGTCATCGGTGAGCGGATTCAGTATTACGGCAACGATGGGAAGCTGATAACCGAATCGCTGCGTGATTACACGAAGAAGACCGTCCAGAAGGAATTCGAGTCGCTCGACAGTTTCCTGCAACGGTGGACCGGTGCTGAGCAGAAGCAGGCGGTGATCAGAGAACTGGAAGAACAGGGACTCCTGCTCGACGCATTGGCTGACGAAGTGGGCAAAGACTTCGGGCCGTTTGATCTGATCTGCCACGTGGCCTTTGATCAGCCGCCGCTGACACGCCGCGAGCGGGCTGACAACGTCCGGAAGCGTGATTACTTCACGAAGTACGGAGAACAGGCCCGATCGGTGCTTGACGCTTTACTCGATAAGTTCGCAGACGAAGGTGTGGCCAGCATTGAAGACCTGAGCATCCTCCGGGTGCAGCCATTTAATCAATTCGGCACGGTACCGGAGATCGTGAAGATGTTCGGCGGCAAGCAGGAATTCATACGAGCAGTCAGTGAACTCGAATCCGCTTTGTACTTTGAGGTGGGGTAAACAGTAATGTCCATTTTGCTCGATATTCCAGTCAGCGATCCAAAGCACGACTATCTGCAGTTTGGACCACTTGTGAAGCTGGTGACAAATCGCATACGCCAAACGGAACCGCGGGCACATGACTGCTTTGGTGTCTATGGGGCATGGGGCTCAGGGAAGACGAGTCTTTTACGTCTTGTTCAGGCATCGTGCGGTGAAACGGTCACATGGGTCGATTTCGACGCACTGCGTTATCAATCGCAGACCGACGTTCTTGCACCACTTTTGCATGAGGTCGCCCGCAGTCTCGATTCGTCACAAGACGCATTCCGCTTTGCAGCCAAATTATCAATGGCTGCGGCAGGCACAGCAGCATCAGCACTGCTGGAGTTCGTCCCTCATGGTAAGGCATTCAAGGATGCACTCGGCGAGTTCAACAAATTGCTTGAAAACTCGACAGAGACACCCTCACTTCCGGAGAGTCCTGCCGACACTTTGCGAAGAACATTCGCCGAACTCGTAGAAACACTGAGCCAGCAGTTTCATCGACGACTTGTGATCACGATCGACAATCTTGATCGTTGCCGTCCCGAATCAGTGCTAAACGTTATCGAAGCCATTCACCTGCTTCTGAACGTGCCTGGATGCACGTTCGTGCTGGGTGTTGACCAGCAAACGCTTATTGGATTCATCAATTCTCGCTATTCCAGCGGCACCTTTCACGGCGCGATGTATCTGGAAAAACTGATTCCAGACTACTTCCGCATATCAGACCCGTGGGTTTCTTCACGGGCGGAGAGAAAACTCGCAGACATGGACTCTGTCCAGAGATTACTTCACGCACTCTTTCAAGAGGAGCCGTGCAAAGCCCTTCAACCGTATAAGAATCCAATCTGGCGTTTGCTCGGCAATGCCCGCGCGATGCGAAATCCACGGAGAATCAAGCGAATCATTCGGCGTCTGTCGCTACTTCCACCTGATTACTGGCGAACGCTTAAGAAGCTCCGTGAGAAAGATCAGACCAGCGCAAAGGAAAGTTTTGCTGCTTTGTTTTTCCTTGCTGCGCTAAGCGATCTCTGGCCCCATGTGTATGAGTTTCTGCCTTACGCTGAACCCAGCGAATGGAGAGGTTTTATCTGGCATTTGTGTGGAGACCCCGAGATCCATTTTGATAACGATGAGGATATCCCCATTGACACTGATGTGTTTGCGAAGCACCCCAACCTTGAGCGTGGAATTGAGCTGCGCGAATTTGTGACGGCGGTCTCACAGTGGAGTTGTACATCTGACGTCTGGAGTGATGCTGCTTTCAAACGATCACTTGTCTGGCAATACGATGAACTGTGGGACCTGATGGATTTAACGAGTTCAATTGGATTTTGATCGAACAGCCCGGCTCATTTTTGAAAGTAATCTGACACGATGTCACTCAGCACAACGATCAAATCCATTCAGGACATTATGCGCAAGGACGTGGGCGTCGATGGCGACGCTCAGCGGATTGGGCAGATTGTCTGGCTGCTGTTCCTCAAGATCTTCGACGACAAGGAGCTGGAGTACGAACTGCTCGAAGACAACTACAAGTCGCCGATTCCGGAAGAGCTGCGGTGGGCGAACTGGGCACTCAATCCCGAGGGCATGACCGGAGAAGAGCTGCTCGACTTCGTCAATAACCGGTTGTTTCCGACACTGAAGGAACTGCCGGCTCCGAATGATCGGCCATCACGGGCCGGTGTGATTCGTAGCGTGTTCGAGGACGCCTACCAGTACATGAAGTCGGGCACGCTGCTGCGGCAGGTCATCAACCGCATCAATGACGACATCGACTTTAACGACTCGCAGAAGCGGCACCTGTTCGGCGACATCTACGAGCAGATTCTCAAGGACCTGCAGTCTTCCGGAAACGCGGGCGAATACTACACGCCGCGAGCGGTCACGCAGTTCATGGTCGATATGGTCAACCCGCAGCTCGGCGAGACCGTGCTCGATCCCGCCTGCGGCACGGGTGGCTTTCTGACGTGCGTTATCGAGCATGTCCGGAAGAACTCAGTCAAAACGCCCGACGACGAGCAGACGCTGCAGCAGTCCATTCGCGGCGTCGAGAAGAAGCCGCTGCCGCATCTGCTGTGTACGACCAACATGCTGCTGCACGGCATCGACGTGCCGTCGAACATCCGGCACGACAACACGCTGTCCCGTCCGCTGCGGGATTACGGCCCGCGCGACCGAGTGGACTGCATCATCACCAACCCGCCGTTCGGTGGCATGGAGGAAGACGGCATCGAGTCCAACTTCCCGGCCACGTTCCGTACGCGCGAAACCGCTGACCTGTTTCTGGTACTGATCATGAACCTGCTGAAGGACGGCGGACGTGGAGCCATCGTCCTGCCCGACGGCACGCTGTTCGGCGAAGGCGTCAAAACCCGCATCAAGGAAAAGCTGCTCACCGAATGCGACCTGCACACCATCGTGCGTCTGCCCAACGGCGTGTTCGCTCCATACACGGGCATCAAGACGAACCTGCTGTTCTTCACCAAAGGCCGACCGACGAAGGA
>JABMPE010000352.1 GCA_013203845.1 Rhodopirellula sp.
GATATTCACCTTGCCATGAGCCACATCATGCTCCGCCGTTTGACCCGACCACCAAAACCCCAGCATCAGAACGAAAATCTCCTCGCCCACATCGCCTGACTTACCAGATGCCCTCTAAGGGACGTGATCATGTTCTTTCTTCGCGGCTTAGCGACTTAGCGTGAGCTCGTCCGAGCAGAATCAACTCACGCAGCTTCGGCACTCCCACCGGCGACTCGGCCAGCGTGCCGAACTCGTCAAGGAACTCCTGCGGCGTCACTGGGCACCTCCCGTCTCTGCAACGAAAGGTCCTTCGACCGGAAGTATCACTCCAAGCTCGGCAAGGATTGCCTGAAGTTCCTCAGCTTCATCAGTTTTTCGATTGGCAGCATTCAGCCCCGGCAATTCGGCGTGCGCGTCATCCCAGCCATCTTCGACTTCCGGTCGTGGCTCGACAGTGATTCCACATGTTTTCAGATCGGAAACTCGGAGGGAGACGACGAAATACCCTTTGCGACTCTTTCCCTGGGCAACATCTTCCAATGATTTGAACCGCTTTCGGTATACGGAGATTCCGGAATGCTCGTCTTTTCGCGGTCCGAATGCTTCAGGATGCAATTCGCCGTTGACGTACCACTCACGCGAGACGGGAATGCGACGGTAAAGAATCTCGTCGTCTTCAATCGGAATCGGCTCATTCGACATGCTGTGCCCCCGGCATGGAATGACTCACTCCGATCAAGCCACGTGATGACGTTCCACGACGCGTGCACCATCCATCACGATTAAATCGACAGAACCATCGTCCCAGATGTGGATCTTCTGCGAGATTGCTCCCGTTCGACGTTCAAAGACGATGCCACCACTGGCGTCGGGTACAACACGGTGCGGCGGTAGTTCGCCCGCATCCCGAAATTGACCCGCAATCTGGATTGCCAGTGTGATAATTTCGCGACTCGGAGTATCGAAGTCTTCATCGTCGAAATACTCCGGATTGGCCCCCCATTCGATCAGCTTTTCGTCAATGAAACGCTGCCATGCCTCAGCATGGGCGCTTCTCGTGACAGGCGAACCAGTATCGACACCCGTTGTGACGGCTGGAGGCGGTTCCGGCGAAATCGACGTGCGTGGTTCAAGAACTGCCGTCATCGTTCAGTTTCCATTCCTTGTTGGCGGGATCGCTCATCAGAACCTTGAATGATCCGACAATCGTCTCATGTCCTAAGTCAATTCCATTCAGAATCGACGATTCCAGGTCCGCGGATTGTTTTACGGGGCCTCGTGCTGTCAAATCCAGCCGGATCATCTCGGCTGGTTCCTGTTCCGCGTCAATCGCGTGCTGCCACTTGATGTGCAGCCGACCTCTCTTGTCAGGAATCACAAAGTGCCATTCCCCTGAAAAACTCTCAGCTTCAATTAGACCATCGACTGACGGAACTGCATTCAGCGGCTTGAAGAACGACCAGTCAGCCGGTGAATTCCAGACGGTCGACTGCGGAATGTGATTGACGTAAGTCACCTCCCACTGATCCGGTTCAACCGTGCCCAATCCCTGATCATCGACGAATTGAAGCAATCGATTCAGGCAGGTCTGAAAATCGGATCGGACTCTGTCATACTGCGGGTATTTATCGCCACCCTTACCGAGCCAGTTCAGATGCAGCCGGCCATTTTGAAGTTGGACCATGCGATTGCCTTCGCTGTTTCTCATCTGAACGCGAGCCGACGGATCCTGAGTGAGCTGGAGTTGAATGCGGCGACCCCATTGGCCTTCTGGCGAGAATCGCTCTTCCTGTCGCGGAAGCTGTGGCATGTCCGCAACTAACGGCCAGCCCTGTTGCCCCAGCGCCTGCCAGAATGCCCCGAGATGAGCATTGGTGAATCCGGGAATCGGACGAAACTGCACGCCAACGACAGTCTCAACAACTGGGGGGTTGTCATATCTCGGAAGTTCAGTCTGGGGAGCAAGTTTGGTCATGGTTTACTATACGATGGGTTCTTTCTGATAGCGGGGAATGAAGCGTACCACGACGGACGCTTCCAGTCACTGCGGACGGACGATCAGTCACTGCCTCCCAGCGCAGTCGCCAGTTCCTGCTTCAACTGCTCCAGCACGCTGGCGGCTTCGGAGTCGATGCGGGCGAACTCTTTCAACAGCTCGTCGGGATCGCCGGGGCCGGTGTCGGCGTTGTGCGGGTTCTTGATGTCCAGGTTGAAACCGTTCGCGGCGATGTCCTCAGCCGACACCTTCCACGCGAATTCGTTCTCCTCCCTTTTCTTTAGATTCGGCTCGCCGGGTCGCGCTGATTTGCCCTTGGTGACGCCCCACCATGTTTTTTCCACGTCGAATTCATCAATACGAATCGGTTTGGTTTTGTTGTACGACTTCGCGCCCGGCGGATAGGGGTGCTCGTAGAACCACACGTCCTTCGTCGGTCGGCCTTTGGTGAAGAACAGCAGGTTCGTCTTGATGCCCGTGTATGGAGCGAACACGCCGTTGGGC
>JABMPE010000353.1 GCA_013203845.1 Rhodopirellula sp.
AACAACAGCAAAAATCCAGTCGTTGTCTTTTGCTGGGGGCTCGCAAGCTCGACCGCCAGCCACCCGGATTTCCAACCCCTTGTTCGAGTTGCGACATTCAAACGGAGTTCCCCGTGACGGACGATGATCGAAACATCATTCGAATTGCGACTCGGACCAGCCCGCTGGCGCTCTGGCAGGCAAATCACGTTCGAGACCGAATTCTCGAATGCACCGATGGTTGCGCAGTCGAACTCGTGGACGTGTCGACGATCGGGGATCGTGACCGCGCGACGGCATTGGCTTCGATGGGTGGCCAGGGAGTCTTCACGAAAGAGGTCCAGAACGCGGTGCTGAGCGGTCGCGCGGATCTCGCCGTTCACAGTCTGAAGGATCTTCCTACCGACGCGACAGACGGACTGAAGCTGGCGGGTGTTCCGGAACGTGCTCCTGTTGCGGACGCACTGGTGCTGCCCGCCGGGTACGACCTCGCGATCCCCGAACGTCTGGAGTCAATGCCGTTTGATGTGTTGACAGCAGGGGCGAGAATTGGCACCGGCAGCCCTCGTCGACAGGCTCAACTGTTGCACGTTCGGCCAGACCTGCAGATGTTTGAAAACCGAGGCAACGTCGAGACTCGGATGCAGAAACTCGACGACGGCGAGTTCGACGCGATCATCCTGGCCGAAGCTGGTCTGCGTCGACTTGGTCATGCGAACCGGATCTCCAGCCTGTTGGTTCCACCGTTAATGCTGCATGCAGTCGGACAGGGAGCTCTGGGAATCGAGTGCCGCGAAGATGACCAGTTCATCATCGACCTGCTGAAAAAGCTCTCCGACGCAAACGTTGTTGCCGCCGTCACCGCCGAACGAAGTCTGTTGCGGGATTTGCGAGCCGGCTGCCACGCGCCGGTCGGAACGACAACCAGCATTGCTGACGACGAAAGTCTGACGTTGCGAGGCGTCGTGTTGAGCCTCGACGGCGCAGATCGTCTTGAAGCAACGGTCACCGGGCTGGCTGCCGACGCCGAGGCCATCGGCATCGAAGTCGCCAGTCAGCTTCGCGATGTCGGTGCCGAACGACTGCTGACGCCAACCGCGTAGATCAGGCTCTGCTTGACCAGCACGAGGGATAACCTACGAAACGGAAGAGTCTGTTGCTGGTGCCGGGCAGGCAAGTTGCTGGCCGATCAGATAGCCGATCAGACTGAATCCGAAGCCGTAGAAGTCGGACGGAATTTCCATCAGCGTCGTCGCCAGGCCGGGCGGCGCTTTCACGTCAGCAATCTCCAGTCCAAACCTGGTGCCCCACGCGATAAAGCCCAGACTCATCGCCAGCACGGCTGATGCCTGTCCACGAGGTTTTCCATAGATCCCCATGACGACGGGGATAAACAAAGCCACCAACTGAATCGACAAAGCCATGTCGAGCAGTTCCATCATCCCCTGCCCCTGCAAAGCAAGGATCACTCCACCGATGGAAACCAACACGACACACAGGCGATCCCGCAACAGCGCCCGCCCCCGCAGTGCCGGAAGTCGGTTCAGCAGGTTATGCCCCAACAGTGTTGCCGGAGCGAGCACGGCGCTGGTGGCCGTCGACACAACCATCGAGACAACAGCAATTACAAAGACGATCAGCATCCCTGGCGAAAGATAGTAACCGGCCAGAAAAGCGACGGGCTCACCTTCGAGTTCCGGATGAGTGACATGCGATGCCAACCCGAGCGACACCGGGATCAGACCGAAGGCAAGGTACAGCACTCCAGCCAGAATACAGGCTCGCGATGCTGTGTTCTCGTCCTTCGACGCGAACACTCGCTGCTGGAGATCCTGACCGGGAATGTTTCCAAACAGGCCGGTCGCCCAGGCAGCGATCCAACCCATAATGAGTGCGCCGCTCATACCCGGCATCAGACTGAGATGGTCCGGGTGCGATTCTGTCAGCTTCTCGATCATGACGGAGACGCCGCGGAATGCGGAGCCATCGCCCAGTTCCGGCTGAGAAAACACCGTCGACGCAAGCACCACCAGACCAAACAGCGCGATCACAATCTGCAAAGTATCGGTCAACGTGACCGACCACATGCCGCCCACCAGTGTGTAGATCAGCGTGACTCCGGCTGAATAGAGAACGCCATGAGTGAGCGGGATTTCGAAGTAGGTCGCCAGAATGCGCGACAGCGCCGTGTACTGCAGGGCGATCCAGGCAAAGTAGCTGGGGATTTGAATGGACGCGCCGAGAATTTCTGCTTTCTCGCCATACTTCTGGCGGTAGAAGTCGGCCATTGTCAGCAGTTTCATCCGCCATAACGGACGGGCGAAAAACAAACCCGCAAACACCAGCGTGGCTGAGCATGCGAATGGATCCAGGATAACTCCTCGCAGCCCTTCTTCGCGTGCTGACTCGGCAGCGGCAAACATGGTCGCCGCACCAAACCAGGTGGCCATCAATGTCCCCCAGGCGAGAAACAGCGGTAGCCGCCGACCGGCAATGAGATAGTCTTCTTCGTTTTTCACTCGCCTGGTGGCCACGATGCTGAGGCCCAGGAGAAACACGACGTAGGCACCCAGCGCAATTTTCAACATCCCGACAGACTCGGCGTTCAATTCGGGCATGGCTTCAGCAGCAAATGTCAGCATGCAGGGACTCTCCGATGCAGCGTTGAAAACACATCAGACACAACGGGGCGGGAAGTTCACCGCGGGAAACGGCTCAACGGGAGAAATCGCGGGGGCGGAGTGTATCGACGAAACCGTCGTCTCAACAAAGCATCGAGCGTTCCGTCAGCTGAACTGGAACTCCCATGAATCAAACAGTCGAGAGCTGCTGAAACACGGATTACTCGCCAGCGGTCGGAATCGCCGGAACCGGCAGACTTTGCAGCAACTCGGTGACTCGCTGCGGCGTCGGTTTCAGAGAACCAACAACCGATGCCAGAGCGGTCTTCAGCGGTCCCGCCGCAGCGTTCTGGCGGCTGACCTGGACCTGCTGGATACGGGCTTCCGACAGCAGAACGCCGTAACGCTGAATATGAAATGCCAGCTGGAGTGCGGCCGTTTCCCGCAGTGTATTTTCGCGAGCTTCACTGGTGGCGATTTCCTGCAGCCGCTCCTGCGAGCTGGTCGTGGCGATCGCTCCCAGCGCGACCACCGCGTTTTCACCGACCCCCGGATCGTTCACCGCGTCAAAGAGTGCATCTTCGGCGACGTCGATATTGAACGTGTCAGTGCGGCGTCCGCCCGCGATGTGAGCAAACCAGAAACCTGCCGCACTCGCGCGTTCCGCTCGCTGCTTTTCACTGACAGGCGGCGTGCTGAGGCGGTCCAGGAAAAGTCGCACTCCCTGTTTGAACGACGTCTCACCAGTTAAGGCGAAACCGATCATTGGAAACTGATCGGCCAGTCGTGCCACAACCGGTTCGATGGACTCGGGCCCGTAAACGATGATCGGGATCCCCGATGTCCGCGCGTCCGCACGAAGATTGACCACGGTCTGGCCGAGTCCCCAGCGTACCACGGCGGCGTGAATCACGATCAGCTCGACATCACTGCGGTCGGCGGCAATTTTGAATCCGTCCTGTCCGGTCGTCGCCTGCAGCGGAGCGAATCCCATTTCACTCAGCAAACCTGCCATCGACGCGGCTCGGTCCTGGTTGGAATCGATGGCCAGCCCCTGGCGGTCACCGCTGTCGTTCAAGGCTCGCGTCAGAATCGACACGATACGCGACGCACCTCGGAACGATTTTTCCGGGTCAAGCTGCAACACTGTCGACGCGGCAGCAAACTGAACCCGAAAGTTCGGATAATTCATTGCCTGGATGATCGGCGACGCCTGTCCGGCTCGATCACGAAGCTGGGCGCGATTTCCAATTTGCGACAGAACCTGCAGCGTCGCCAGAGCTGCCGCCGGGTTCGGGTTTTTCAGCGAGAATTCCAACGCATGAATGGCAACTTCCGGTCCGGCCAGCAGAGCCAGATCGTGAGCGGTTCCTGGTCCGGTCGGCAATGCCGAGTCCCAGCCGGCCACGTGCGAGTCGAATGCCAGTCGCAAAGAAAGATACAGTGACTGCACTTCCTGCCGCTCGGGAGCCAGCGCGAGCGCCTGCTTCGCGAAGCGGCTGCCGACGATCAGGGACGCCGTTTCCGGAGCAACATTCCACGCCGACAACGTGTTCTTTTGAGCGTCCCAGGACCACAATTCGGTGGTCTTTTTGTCTTCGTTCATCTTCCAGTTGTATTCGAACCGGAAGTGCGTCGTTGCAATCCGCTGCAACTGAGAAGCCGCTCCATAGCTGCTGATGTCGCCAGCTCGTTTGACGTCATCGCGAAGGATTCTGGCGAGAGCCTGGCGGGCGGACTGGCGAACTCCTGTTGGTTGATCGGCTCCAAACGCCGAGTACCACAACCAGGGGACGGTATCAATTGACCCCAACCAGCCGAGCGTGTCGATGGCAACGGTTCGCACACCTTCATCCGGAGCTTCGAGTGCCCCCAGCAGCGGCGGAATAATCTGCGACCCCATCCGAGTCATCGCGTAAACCATCGCGTCGCGCTGGTTCGTATCTTTGGCGTTGGCGACCAGTGTCAGCATTCGAGGAATCGCGACCTTGCCGGTGCTCCGAAGCTGGATGATCGCGACTTCACGTTCCTGCGGTTTGCCTGTCAGATCCTTAACCAGTCGATCCATTCGGGTCGGGTCAGCGGCGTACTGACGGAACGCCTCGTTCATGCGTTCGAGCAGTTTGATAGAAGCCGGCTGCAAGCGTTTGTCGTTGGAAAGTTCCAGGAAGACCGCCGGGCCGTGCTTGTCTCGCATCTTCAGGATCGTGGCGTCGTCCGGGGCCTCGTCCAGAAGCAGCTGCATGTATTTCAGCGCGAGTTGCGGACGATCGAGGTCGAGCATCAGAACGACGGCGTCGAACAGTGCTTCGGGCGACTTCGGCTCGGTCAGCAGTGGAGACGGTTCCGGATCGGCCTGAGCTTGAACCGCGGCCGCCAGATCGGAATCGCCAGCGGGCGGCTGAGCGCGTAATGCCACTGCGGGACTCAAGGCCCCGATTAACACTGCCAGAACAGTAAACCGGCGATACATCACAACTCAGCTCCGTCGATGCGCGTTCACAGCGTGATTCAAACCCGCGGTGAAAACGGCGGACGAAATTCAGGTTCCCGCAAACTGCGACCAGACAACAGTCCGGCTATCGTGCTCTGCAATTGAGGAGAACACAACGTGAAACACTCATTTTACCTGTATTGCCAGAGGTCAGTTCCGGCATGGTCTGTAAAGGTGTCGTGAGATGCTGTCGTGACTGTTTTTGCAGATTTGACCGAGCGCAACGTTACTGCAGGCTGCACCCACTGAATGGGTTATCGGACTCTCAGCGGGTGCTGGTCCAACCGGAAAGTGCCAGTCGTCGTCCGCACCGTGAATTTCGTGAGTAATCGTTCGTTTTCAAATCAGCGGTCTGTTTCGCGACGACAGCCGTTCAATCACTTACGTGCCGAAATGCAGGCCTCACCTGGCAGACTGGCTTTCGCAGACTGGCCTTATCTGAAATTCGGTTATTTGATTAGAGTTCCCGCCCCTCTCGAGTCGCCTCCAGCGACTCACTCGCGCGAAAGTCGACCGACTTTACGCTCACATCATCATCATCATTTCTGATCTGGCGAGACAGCAATTCCTCACCAGAACTCCCATCCTGCCGAAACCGGAACTCCGCGATGTATCCATGTCCTCAGGCAAGGCGTGCTTTCGCCGCCGCCGTGATTCTGTCGTGCGGTCTGGGTTGCGCCACGACGAAAACGTCGAACACAGCGCGCACCGCCACCGAACAGCTTCTGCTTTCCAACGCGATCGATCAGTCGCTGAACAAGGTCGATTTCAGCGCGATGCACGGTCGGCGAGTGTTTCTCGACCCGACCTACCTGGACGGTGTCGACAAGCAGTATGTGGTGGCGTCGCTGCGGCATCACCTGCTTTACAATGGCGTTCACCTGGCGGCCGCGGCTGACCAGGCCGACGTGATTCTGGAACCTCGCAGTGGCGGCATCGGTACGGACACGAACGAGTCGTATTACGGCATTCCGGGGATTTCCCTGCCGGGCGGGCTCTTCTCCATGCCGGAAATCAAACTGGTCACTCGAACGAATCAGAACGCGACAGCGAAGATCGGACTGGCCGCCTATGACGCTGGCGAAAAATCGATCGTTGGCGGTGGCGGAGTGACGATCGCCAAAGCGACGCACAGTAACTGGAATTTTCTGGGGGTGGGGCCTTTCATAACAGGAACGATGAACAAAGAATTGAAATCAGCCACGTCAAAAGACGTCTACGATCCCTCCGCCGATCTACCTCGTTCCGTCGCGTTCGGCACACACAGCCCCAGTCAATTTGAAACGTACGCTCACGATCGTCCGACTTTCACGCCACCTCCGGTTCCCGGCCAGGCGGCCGTTGAAATTCGTCAGACGGGACATGCCGATCACTGAACCTTTAAGGGCTGTACCGGACGATCCGCATTTACATGCAGCCGATTGTGACGATTTTCGGCATTCATCCATTCGTCGGGAGAATGCCTGGAGGCAACCTCGCAACCCGCCCACCTTCGCATGAACAGCGTCGGTGCATCTCTCCGAAAAGACACTGAGCATTCTCGAACAACGTTTTCAGAGCATGCGCTGCGGTCTGGAAGTGCGGAAGTGATTCAACTTGCGACTCCCAGATTTCCAGACGATCTCTGCATTGTGCAGGTCGTGATGGATCAGGCGACTCATTCCGAGTCGTCTCCGCTCCGTCAATTCGGAGAGCCGGAATGGACGAGCAACAAACAAATAATCCTGGCGTACCAGATTCATCCCAACCCGCTGGCCAATCCCCGGATCTGCGTTCGCAAACCGCATCAAATCCTGAGCGACCAGCCTCGCTCTTGAGAACTGTCTCGATGACGACGCTTGCTCTGGTTCTGAGCGTCGTCGTTACCGGGAGCGTCGCTCGCAAGAACACGCAAAACTACCTCGGCGTTCTGAAGGCGGAAGTTTCAAAGCTGTCTGCCCCAGCTGACGGAATCGTCGAATGGCTGGATGTCAAACCGGGACAGGTCGTGCTGCCTGGCACCGAATTGTTCATCATCCGTGATACCCAACTGGAAGATCGGATTCGCAAAGCCGAGCTGACACTCGATGGCTTCCGAATTGATCTGGCGGCCGCGATGGCACGCAGCGAACTGGAACTTCAGCAGCGTACGGCAGCACTCGATACTGCCGCGTTCGAAACAGAACTCACGCTGACAGGCTTGCTGCAGCAGCAGTTTCAACACAATTTCGAATCAACAGCGCTGGGCGACTACCTGAACCTGTTCGACGCTCTCGCCAGCACCGAAGTCCCACCGCTCAATCTGAAATCACTGGCGATGCCAGACAAGTCGCAGGATTACGATCGACTGCGAGCGATGATTGAACGTTCGGATGTTGAGAACAGTCTCGAAGCTCTGCAGACGCGCATTGATCTGTGCGAAGAGCGACTTAGAGAACTACGAGGCACCATCGAAGGCCTGCCCGCCCGCCTTGAAGCCGCCCATCGCATCCCGGTAATTCAGACGTCGATTGAAAACACCACTTCGGAACTGGAAGAACTGAAAAGTCTGGAAGCCGAACGGTCCGTCAGTTCGCCGATCTACGGCATGGCGGGCGTTCTGCGGGTACAGGAAATGGAAACGGTTGCCAGAGGCGACCTGCTGGTGGAAATCTTCGACCGCGACCGCGAGTTCGTCACCGTCAACCTGCCGATGTCTGTCGTCGCGACGCTGAAATCCGATCAGCATGTGAAGCTGCACTTCCCCAACAACGAAGAGCGAGAAGGAAAAATCGATTCCATCCCGCCGCAGCTGGTAGCAGAACAGGACGGATCAAAAGCCGACGACACGTTCCCGGTAAAGGTTTTCTCCGTCGGCAAACCCTGGCCGACGCTGCCCATCGGCTCTGCTCTCGAAGTCAGTATTGAACACTGATTGATCGCCGTTCGTAATCCGAAGGCTACGTCAACTGAATACCGACACTTCAATGCCGTCCTACTCGGCGCTGATCGCCACGTTTTCGACCTTGAACGGCACATCGACAATGCTGACGTCCTTGTTCAGGGTGAACCGCAGCCGGGCGTCGTCTGGTACTGGCTGGTCGTCCTGAATCGACATGCTCCACGACAGGCTGGATTTATTCCCGAAGGTCGAGAATGACTTCCCACTGAAGTCTCCAATTACCTTTCCGTCGGCATCAATCAGCTGTGGCTGCTGCAGCCCCAGACCTCCACCATTGGCGACCTGTTTCACGTCAGCGGCGCTGTCGCCAGCATTGACCCAATTCAACTGCCACGAAATGAATTCGTCGTCGCCAAACTTTTCTTTCTTTTCTTCCAGTTTCAACCTGTAGCCAGCGGCGATCAGTTCGGCGTTGTCGATTTCTTTGCCGAGCAGACTCCGGACATTGTCGACAACAATCTGCGACGAGTCTTCAACAATACGCAGTTTGACGATGCCCTCGGCAGCTGCGATTTCTGTTGCGGCCTGCGCTGGTGGATCAAACGTAACAATCACCGCACACCCGTCGTCCGGATGCTTGATAAAGAAGTCTTCACGATCGATCACTTCGAAACCGCCAGCTCCGAAGTTGGCAACAACTCGCAACTTCAGGTCCGTGCCATTGTTATCCTTCGCCGACAGGATTGATGCGAATCCTGCACCGCTGGCCGCTTTGGCCTGATCGCCGACAATCGCCAGTACCAGTTCGATGGCCTTTGGCTTTTCCTTGCCATCTTCATCCAGTTCGATCGTCGAACTTATACGAGCCGTTGATGTGACCGTAAGGCCTTCCGCTGGCTTCGTCGCCGCTGGCACTTCCAGAGGTTCGTCGGAGCCTAACCCGATCGGCGCGTTGCCTCCGAGTCCAGCCATCGCTCCCATCATCAGCATCGGTAACATTTCCTGAGCACTGGCAATGGCCTGCTCAATGGACTGACCAGAGAGCTTCGTCGAAATCGACACGACTTCTGCCTTTGCCGAGTTCTTCTGAGCGCGAATGATCGAGTCAACGACGCCTGCGATTGGTGCTGGAACGCCACCTTTGGCGAGTGTCCAGAGTCCTTTGGCTTCGTTCATGAGGTCGGCCATTGACGCATCGATTTCGGTTGCTGCCGCGTCGTCTACACAAAGCGCCCGAACTTCAATTTCCAGCGAGTCGGTAACTGAAATACCGATACCAACACCCAGTAACTGATCTTTTACGGCTGCTGCCAGACGATCCATGGCGTCAGAGCCGGAACCTGCGGTCGGAATTACTTCTGTCAGCGCGAACGGATCAGCGGGAACAAAGGCGATGGCAAGCTGACGAGACGCGTCAACGAAGTCAAACTCGGGTCGGTTCGTGGCAGTGTCACCCTTCGTGATTGCTGCCTTCAAGAGTTCCTCTTCGGCGAATACGGCGGTTTTCGAATCCGGCAAATAGACGCAGGGGATATCGCCGGACAATGACCGATAGAACCGTTTGCCGTCGTGGGTCGCAACTTCGTAGATGTCGGTTCGTTTTCCCCAGACCTGCGGGTCAATCGGCAATCGTGCCCGAGCGACGATGATTGCCTGGTCCTGTCCGGAAACCAGTGCTGTCGGGTTGGCAGCTCCTGCCATCGCCAGTTCCGTGGCACCACGAAGCCCGATTGTCACGGATTCGATGTCGCCTGGTGCCAGGCCAGTTTCGTCCTTCAGGATCTGCAGGTTGGCCTGCGACTCGGGAGCCGCCAGCAAAGCTGCCAGCACTGGTGCAAGAGAAAGCTCTCGTACTCGGATGTTGATGACGATTTCCGAGTCGGCCGGCAACCAGGCAACGTTGAGTGTGTTTGCATTCGCAGCCGGCGGAGCATTTCGAGCTGTGGCGGGCGTCGCCGGTTTGGCTGATACTGGGGGGCTCGACGTCGGAGCGGTTGCAGCTGGCATCGGGCTTGTCGTGCCGGGCGGAAGGTTGATTGCAGACTTGGCAATCGCCGCTCTACCGTTGCCGACATCCGCAGCGCGTTGTTCTATCAGTGAGGCGATCATTTGCTGTCGCTCTTTGTCACCGGCCAGCCGCGCGGCTGAAATTGTCGCGTGACGATGTTTCTCCAGCGCGAGTCGAGTCTCCCCCTGAACGTGCTCCAACGCGAGGTCGACATCAATGCGATTGGCCGGATGAAGCTCCAGACCGATTGCACGCTGGTAGTCGGTTGCCGCTTCGTCACTCAGACCGAGCTGCTGCTTCGCGAGACCTCGGAAGTAGTAAACGCGAGGATCGGTCGATCCGTTACTGGCGGCAACGTCCAGCAACTGGACTGCCACTTCATGCTTACCCGAGAAAAATGCCGTGGTGCCGTCAGCCGTCAGTTGCAGAAGAGCTCGGTCCTTGTGATGAGTTTTCGATGCCAGAGCAGCGTTCCGCTGAGCCTGCCTCCGAAACTTCTCCAGCGACAGCCGCACGGGACCCTGGATTTTCTCCAGAGAACGGGGTACGTCGACATGGACACGACCGCTGTATTCCAGACGGGCACCCGCTTCAAAGTCGATGTCGGCCGCGTCCTGGTTTCCGCTGGCGTGTCGGCTGAGACCTCGAAAATAGTACGCGCGCGGATCACTACTGCCATCTTCAATCATCGACGTCAGGACGGATTCAACCGCGTTGTAGTCTTCCGCGAAGTACGCGGTCACCGCCTCGGCGTACAGGTCCGAGGCCGACTGCGATTCCTGAGCGGCTGCCTGGACACAGGAAAAAAGGCAACCGGTCAGCAGCAGGCTGGTAACGAGTCTGGACGACATAGCGTCGGCTCCGGGAGGTCAGGTCGCGAGGAAATTACATCACCGGCGTGAGAACACAGGTTCCGCGTTGAGATCAACAATTTTCAGTGATTCTACCCATGCCGACATGAGCGAACCAAGCAGCGAATTCCGGTAATTCGGCGATCCGACGATTCTAAGAACACTAATGCTGACGAGAGAAAGACTTCGGTCTGTGGCGAATTCACCGAATGTTTGCACTGAGAAGTTTTTCTGAAAAAGCGACAATCACCCTGAAATGTTTTGGCGCCGCCAGCGACCACCCTTCTGTGAGTTGTCAGAAATGCCTCCGATATCGGAGAGCTTCCAGCAGAATCAGGAGAGTGGTCATGGGTGTTGGTTATCTGAAATATTGTGTGGCAGGTTGTGTCAGCATTGCCCTGGCGAGTGGCGTGATCTTTGGCAACGAGTTGTTCAGCTATCTCCGAACGTCGACTGGAGCGGTTCGAGAAACCGTTCGAGATGCCGTCCCGATCGAGTTCGAACTACAACGTGCTCGCGACCTGATCGACGACATCCTGCCCGAAATTCACGCGAACGTTCGATTGATTGCGGAAGACGAAGTCGAAATCGCCGCTCTGGAAAAAGACCTGGTTCGATCCAGCGAACAGCTTGCGACGGACCGCCGCCTGCTGGGACAGCTTCGAGAAAAACTCCATACGCAAAACGTGTCGTACGAGATCGGAAACCGGGATTACTCGCGGAAACAGTTGACAGAGCAGGCTGCATTGAAACTCGCCCGCCTGAAAGATGCCGAGATGATTCAGGCCAGCAAACAGCGTTTGCTGGAGAACCGTCAGAAGTCACTGCAGGCCGCCATGCAGATGCTTGACCGCGCACGCGATCGAAAAGCTCAACTGGAACAGAAGGTTGAATCTCTGGTTGCCCAGCATCGTCTGGTCAAGGCTTCGGCGATCGGATCACGATTCCACGTCGACGACAGTAAACTGTCAAAAGCAGATCAGTTGCTGAGTGATATTCAGAAACGGGTCGACGTTTCCGAGAGAGTGCTCGCTCACGACTCGATTTCTGAGATCACGATGGAAGATGTTCTGGACGAGGATGAGCTGCTGGCTGAAATCGACGATCATCTCGGATCAGGCGGCAGTGACGATGTCGAAGTCGCGAAGCTTGTCGAGAAATAAGTATCGGCAAGGTAGGCTGGAACAAGCTCCGCGTCGTTCCGGCGTTTCACGACCAATGCGTTGCCGGAACGGTGCGGAGCTTGTTCCAGTCTATGTTTCAGCCACTGACCACCTTCGGGATTCAACATCGTGTTTAATCTGCGTCTGCGACAGGCTGAAACGGCATTCGCGGAAGGGCGGCTGAACGAAGCCGCTCGACTGGCTGAGCGGTCGGACGTGCGCGATCATCGTGACGGTCAGATTCTGCTGACAAAGATCGTCGACGCGTTCGTCGCACGAGGTCGCGAACATCTGGAAGCTGGCCGGCTGAAGGAAGCCGCCAGCGACTGCAGCGAAGCGAGAAAACTGGCGGGTGCCCAGTCAGCGGTTGCTCAACTGGCAGCCAGCATCGATGCGGCAAAACATGTTGCTGAGCGGAAAATTCTCCGAAAGCAGCAGGCGGCAGCGGTTGCCGGAAAAGAAATTGCCCGTGGTGAGTTGGAACTCGGTGCCAGGCTGCTCGAACAATTTGAAGCAGACGGTTCTTCTGTCGGGTCGGTGGCTGGCCAGATCAACAAGCAGATTGCCATCGAACGGGAACGTGTCGAAGCCGCCACGGAACGTGCTCGTCGCGAGGTTCATGCTGGACACACGCGTGAATCAGTGGCCGCCATTCTCAAGTTGCAGAAGCTTTCGCCGAGTCATCCTGAACTGGTGAGTTTGATTGATCAGGTCACGGCTCCGGTCGTTTCGCAAGTGTGGTCGGAAGTTGAGGCTTCACGACTGGATCGTGTCGAAGCGTTGATCGACACCGTGCGTCCGCTGGTCGAGTTCGATCCGGAACTGACGGAAGCCTGTCGAGCGATCGAATCGGCACGCAAGGTGAACTCACTGCTCGACGCTGCTCGATTCAACGAAGCCTACCTGCGTCTTAGAAAGCTGTCGCCGCTGTTGAAGAATGTCGCGTGGCTGAACGCACTCACTGATCAAACGAGGCAGGCTGCTGAACTGGCCATCGAACTGCAATCGGGCCCGCTGTCATTATTAAATGACGTGCAGGAATCGCGACGACAGCTGTCGAAGCCAGCGTCACACCCGGTCCATGCCGAGTCGTTCGCCGCGGGAAGTTCGGCCGCGGGAAGTTCGACAGCGGACAACCGCTTTCATCAGGATTCGCTGCCGGAACAACTCATCCTGCAGATTGATGGTGTCGGCAGTGCGTTACTGCTGCGTCAGCCAAAGGTAACGATCGGCGCACCCGCTCATGCCAGATCATGCGATGTTGCCTTCTCAGGATTTCCTGGCGGCGGGCCGTTGACGATCGAGAAGTCGTCTGGCCGTTACCGATTAACAACGACTGATTCCTGTGACGTTGCCGTCAACGAGAGAGCCTGTCAGGACACGCCTCTTGCAGACGGTGACACCGTGCAGGTTGGAACACGCTGTCGGTTCAAGTTCCGTCGTCCGACAGCCGCAGTGCCTACGGCGGTTTTAGAGTTGTCGGGAACAAGATTGTCGCGGCCTGATATTCGTTCGGTGATTCTGTTTGATGAAACGCTGATCGTCGGTCCTGGGCAGTCGAGCCATCTGAGAGCCAGAAATCTGGACCAGCCGCTGATTCTGTTCGTCCGGGAAGGAGCCTTTTACGTTCGCCACGGCATGCCCGAACGGGCACAACGATTCTCCGCCGACGGATCACCGCAGGGAGCCCGGTTGTTGACGCTCGGCTCCCTCGTCGAGATCGGTGGAACGCGAGTCACCATTTTTCCCGGCAATACATAACATAAACACCGCAGACACTTTTCGGAGCAGCCTTCACGATGGCTTCTTATCGATATCAACGAGGCGACCGGCCGCTGGAAGGCTACACGATCGAACATGCCGTCGGTCGCGGTGGTTTCGGCGAGGTCTACTACGCGGTGAGCGATTCCGGAAAGCAGGTCGCGCTGAAGGCCGTCCAGAATTACGAGGACATCGAACTCCGAGGCAGCACGCACTGCATGAATCTCAAGTCGCCGCACCTGGTGACCATTTTCGACGTACGGCACAGCGAGCGGGGCGACCCGTTTGTGATCATGGAATATGTCTCCGGTCCGTCGTTACGAGAATTGCTGGACGATTCGCCAGACGGACTCGGTCCGGAAAAGTCGGCGTGGTTCATTCGAGAAATCGCCAAGGCGGTGTCGCTGCTGCATGACAACGGGATCGTGCATCGCGACCTGAAACCTCACAACGTCTTCTTCGAAAACGGCTACGTGATGGTGGGCGATTACAGCCTGAGCAAAGTCATCACGACGAGTCACCGCAGCGGCCACACACTGACGGTCGGCACGGTGCATTACATGGCTCCGGAAATCAGCCTGGGCCGCTACGACCGCACAGTCGACATCTACGCGATGGGCGTGCTGCTTTACGAAATGCTCACCGGCAAGCCGCCGTTCCTGGGCGAGTCGATGGGCGAAGTTCTGATGAAACACCTGTCGCAGGACGTCGACGTGTCGTCGTTACCGGAGTCGTTCGCGACGGTCGTTCAAAAGGCGATGGCACGAGACCCGGAAGCGCGATATCAGTCGGCTGATGAACTTGTCGAAGCATTGTTCGGTACGGATGCTGTTCGAAACGGCGCGTCAGGCTTCGATCCGGGTAGCCTGACAATGATCGCCCGCCGCGCCGTCGAGAAGTCGCGGCCCATGCCGGCAACCGTCGCGCGAAGCACAGGCACGCCTGAAGTCCCACAGCGACCCGTTGACAACCAACAAAAGGTGAAATTTCCCGTAGACATCAGAAACAACACCGATACTTCAGGTCGCAAATCTACAGCCAGCACAAAGGCGTCGAACACACCCGCGTACTGGCTTGGTCAGTTTGTATCGCGTCTCGGTGTCTGCCTCGCTATTCGTCCATATCCGGCCAGGGCACTCGTCTGGGACAACACAGATGAGTTGCCATTCAGTTTTCGATTCTTTCTGGGCAGCGCTGTCCTGCTCACCGGCTCCCTCGCAATCAACATGCTCGTTGAAGCTTCCAGTCCCAACTGGTACCTGCGAGGCACGTTCATGAACATTATTCAGATAGCGTCGATTATCTTTGCTATTGTCTGTGGAGTGCTGACTTCTGGACGGTTGCTCGCATCCAGACCGGTGCAACTTCCCTGGTACGTTGTCAGGGGTGCCTACTTAGTCTGCGTTGGAATCTTAGGATTCGTTCTGTCGCTCGTAACTCGGGCTACTGCCACACCGTTACTACATTGGAATGAGCTGTTTCTTGCACTACTTGTTCCACTGATCATACAGGATTGGCGATGGCTGACCTCGTCACACCGATGTGTCCGGTTAAGTGTGACCTCATCATTAGCTGCCGCGATGATTTGTGCGGCAATGATTGCCGCCATTCTCGAAGATGAAGGAGCGATGATCATCGGAATTGGAGCGATTTCGATCGCTGCGGTCGTTGTCCAGATCATGTCACCTTTTTCCGAGACTGGTTCTCGGCGAATGACGAACAGTGCCAACTTCTGGGCTTCACTGTGGGGTTATCTGGAGTCGCTTGAAGCTTCTGCCAACAGAAACTTCGGCCAGGCAGATCGCCAGGGTTTTGCTGAATTTCCGGCAGGAACGCAACTTAAACCTCGGGTTCAGTTGGATACACCCAGCCACGTCCGAGTCAATAGTTTTGACACCGATCATGACGACTCTCTGGCTGCCACGAATCCAACACTTGAAACGTCCGCACGAAGCACCGTTCACTCGACATCCGACGCCGAACAGCTGAATCAATTCAATACAGGCAGCCAGCCAAAGGCACGCATTCCGACGCTGGTTTTGAGTCTCGTACCACTGACGATGATGCCGTTCTTCGGGCTGCACCGGTTCTATACCGGAAAAATTTTCAGCGGTGTTGTTTACCTTTTGACGCTGGGCCTGTTCGGTGTCGGGCAACTCGTCGATGTTATTCTGATCGCGCTCGGCGAGTTCCGCGATGCCGAAGGCCGACTACTGCAGAGCCGGGAAACCAGCGAAGCGGTTAACGGGCTTTCTTCGGTACCGACGGAGTCGCGAGTCAGCAACGGTCTGGCCGTGCTGGGCGGACTCGTTCTGGCCGCAACGATTCTGGTCGGTTTCGCACTCGTGATTGACGTGCCCAGGATTATTGCTTCCGACATGTTTCGCGGAGTCGGCCTGACGGGCTCGGATTTCCTGGCGATCTTCGGAACAAGTACCTGGCCCGAATTGCTGCGAGAACTGCTGCAGCTTCTCGCCGGGGTCCTGGCGTTTTTCTCCGTCAGCCTGCTGCTCGCGTCGCGCCGTTCAATGGGGCTTGTCCATGCACTCCGAGTGCTGGTGGCCGCGATTCCCTTCGGCATCGCATTCGGGCTTCTGATGCAAGCTGTTGATCGAGTTTCCTGGGCTCGCGTGACGGAAGGGGTCCGACAGGAAAAGGTCGGGGTGATTCTGGAAGAGTTTCTACGCAACAACGACTTCATTCCAAGTTGTATTGGCGGAGCGGTGGCCTTCGCCGTCGGCCTACTGATTCTCTCCCTGCCGCCTCGACAGCAGCCGGCACCCATCGTCAAGGAAGTCCTCACACCCATCGAACAGGGACACCAGTCATGATGTATTCAGTGGACTCCATTGAAATTCTCGTCAGCCTGTTTGTGATCGTTCTGCTGGGGCTGGCTCTGGCGTTCGGATTCACGAAGAGCCGGAATCCGGGACGTTGGGCAGCAGTTGGCGTGGCGTTGATGTTCGCAGTGTCTGCCTCGTTGTTTTTCGCATCAGGTCAAATAATGTTCCTGGGGCTTACAGGCGTGCCGTTATTCGGATGGCTGATCTATCTTCTGGTCCGCTCTTCAAATGACCGAAGAACCGGCGTCATCACAGGCATCAGTCTGGCCATTGCCATCGGATGCACACTGTTTGCTTTAAGCCTTCGTACTGACCGTGCGCAGCGGGCAGAAGCCACTCTTTCCATCAATCAAAAAATTCTGCAGTCTCAAGCGGCAATGATCCGGCAGCTTCGCAAGGAAGAAGATCTTCAGCGCCGCGACCTGTTTGAAACTCGCCGTTCCGAGTCTGGACTCAAGGATCCTGGCACCACCGAATCCGAGACGCCAACAACGCAGATCGACTCGTTGAAGTCCAGCCCCGGCGTGGCCTGGTATCCCGAAGTGGACGAGCGATTTGACGCGGACGTTCAGCCTTCCATGAAAGCCACGGGGCGGACTCTGGGCCAGAAACTGATTTCTCTGATCAAGCTCGTGACGCCCGAAAAGCAGGATCCACCGATCATCCAGATTCACGCCACGCGAACGCTTCAGCACGAAGATTTCCGTCAAGCTCTGAATGAACTCGCCACGATCATGCGCAGTCGCTTTCCCGAGGCTCAGGTTCTGGTTGAGCAGGTGTCGCCGACCACTTCGATCACACAGCTTGATTCCAATGCCATTTCCATTCGCCTCACCATGTCCGCAGTGCAGATGCTGACTCCCGCACCCTGGAACAGGTCAACGAGCGAACTGCTGGCTGATGTGACGGCAGAGTTAACCGGCAGCCGCAAAAAAGTCAGCGTGAGCGTCCGGATGGTCGACAAGCCCTGGGTGCATGAATTCGACGTATTTCTTGCTTCGAACCGTGGAAGTGATCTGCTGCTTGACGGAAGGTCCGGGCGGCTGGCCACGTCGGCTCTGGAGGCTCGCAACGCCGCCGTTGAGGACGCCATCAACATGCTCACGCCAGTCGCGATGCAGTTGCTTCGAGCACAGAGCCAACCGCTGCTGCGAACTCCCAGCGAAACAGAAATTGCCGACCGCCTGAAGATGGAGATGCTCGACGGGCAGTTGATTATCGATCGTTTCTCGCAACAGTTGACGCATCCCATGGGAAACCTGTGGCGCGAAGCGATCCTGGTTCGGGCCGACTATTCCGCCATGCAGCGGGTTCTCGGTGATTTCCTTCAGCAGCGGCAGCGGGAAGAACGGGATCGGTTGTCACTGGGAGCGGCGCTGGCTTTGCTGGCTGTTGGTATCGTCGTGCTGCACGCGTTCCTGAACTGGCTGACGAAAGGCTATCACCGAAAAAAGGTCGGCCTGTTGTCAGGCATGGTCGCGATTGCTGGCATGCTGGTCGTTCTGATTCTCGTTCTATCGTTGAAATTTTCCGCTTTGGTGTAACCCGCAGCTGCAGGCTGAATCAGGTTCTGGACCGTGTCGGCAAAACAGCAACGGAAAGTTACCAGCAGCCAACCTACTGTCCCGGTTTCTTTCGGGGACGGAAGGCGACAAGGCGATTCTCATTTGTCGTCAGGAACGGGCCTTCGATCAGATCGATGCAGTAGGGAATTGCCGGGAAGACGGCGTCGAGGCATTCGCAAATCGCTTTCGGCTGACCGGGCAGGTTTACAATCAGTGCTCTGCCCCGGATGCCCGCGGTCTGTCGTGACAGAATCGCGGTCGCGACTTTTTCGAGGGACACTTTTCGCATCAGCTCACCAAAGCCGGGCATCATTTTTTCGCAGACCGCTTCAGTGGCTTCGGGAGTGATGTCGCGGTTCGAAGGACCAGTCCCGCCCGTGGTGATGACCAGGCAGCAGCCTTCCTGATCGCAGAGTTCGATCAACGCCTGCTCGACAACAGCTGGTTCGTCAGGAATAACGCGAGCCACCGGTTCCCACGCCGAGGAGAGAACGTCGTTGAGGTATTCACGAATCGCCGGACCGCCTCGGTCTTCGTATTCGCCACGACTGGCCCGGTCGGAAACCGTGACGATGCCGATGCGGGCGGTGGCTGAAGATGCTTTGTCGTCAGGCATTTGCGGAGTTCCGAGTGCAAAGTTTCAGGGTTATTTGAGTAAGCCGCAGATGAACGCCGATCGACGCAGATGCTCCACTGAAATATCTGCGTCAATCGGCGTTTATCTGCGGCTAAGTTTGAGAATAGAAAACTTATTCCGAACGACGAGCCCATTCCCACCATTCGGGCTGCTGAAAGATGTCGCTCACTGGAACTTCGAAACCGGCAAGCAGCGGACTGGCGGTCGAACGATCGAGCCAGTCGCTTTGTCCGACAAGGACATCCTCTCGACCGAGAACTTTGAGTCGATCAGCGTGTGTATGGATGGCAATCTTCTGTTCCTGGGGGTCGATGACTATGGCGACCGGAATTCCGCAATTGCGGTAGTGCGAGATTCGGACCGGCATGTTTCGTCGACGATCGACCGTAGACGCCACTTCGATGATCAGAGCCGGCATTTTGTCAGTGACCACTTTGTCGGTCTCGACCCAACGGTTGCCCGCGACGAAGTAGCTGACTGCCGGACACAGGACCGTGTCCGGCGCTCGCTGCACGATGATTCCCAGCTCAAAGCAGGCATACCCGGTCTGTGTCTCTTCGATCCATTTCGCGAGAACACGCGACAGATTGCGGATCACGTTTCCGTGAGCGTCGGATGGCTGCTCAAGAATGACGGGCTCGCCAGCGATCAGTTCTGACCAGCGTCCACCGTCGGGGAGGTCGTACTTCTGATCGGCATACTCTTCTGCGGTCATGATTCTCTGGATCATTGGAAATCGAAAGTCAGGTTTGGAAATGGAAAGTCGAAGATCAGGCTTCGGCGGTGGCGGGTGCCGGTGCAGCTTTTGGGCGGACCTTCATGTTCAGAAACTCAACGCCAAGAGAAAACACCATGGCGAAGTAGATGTAACCTTTTTCGATATGCGTGCCGATGCCTTCGGCCAGAAGCATCACGCCGATCAGCAACAGAAAGCTGAGGGCCAGAATTTTCAGCGTGGGATGTGCCGAGACAAAATTGCTGACACGGTCGGCGAAGATCACCATGACTCCGACGGCGATGACCATCGCGGTAATCATAATTGGAACGTTATCCACCATACCGACGGCGGTGATGACAGAGTCCAGCGAGAAAACCAGATCAAGCAGCGCGATCTGAACGAGTGCCGCAGTAAACGTGATCGGATTTTTCGACCCACTGAGATGGTGTTCTCCGGAAATCTGTTCGTGCATCTCTTTGACAGTTTTGAAAATCAGAAAGAGCCCGCCCAGCACCAGGATCAGGTCACGGCCGGACACTGTGCGAATCTCGTTCAGCCGCTCCGCTTCGTAGTCAGGAAAACTGGCATTCGCGGCGACTTCGAACCAGGCATCCGGTGCTCCGATATCAGTCCACGCAAAAACGGGCGTTGTCAGACTCATGACCCAGCTGATACCCAGCAGCAGTCCGATCCTCATCACCAGAGCGATCGACAGCCCGACTCGGCGTCCCGCGCTGCGTTTCTGCGCAGGCAGACGATCGGTCAAAATTGCAATAAAGACGATGTTGTCGATCCCGAGCACGATTTCCATCGCGGACAGAGCGACCAGAGCAATCAAGAGGTCCATTGGGTATCCCGAGTTAACAGCCAGTCGGAGAAGACTCGACCTTAACTCATAGTAAGTCGATCGGTTTAAACACGGTGAAGACGACCTGTCTTCAGCTTCTGCCGCCCGATTGTTCGTTCTCTGGTTTTCATCGGGGACAGGATGCTGCAAACTCTACAGCCATGAGAGTCAAATTCCAGACAACGTCAATCTCGACTAACCGGCACACTCGTGTTCCCGAACGAGTTGCCCGAACCGTCGTTGCTCTGTGCGTTGTCGTAAGCATCATTCTGACGGCTGTCGAATCCGTGATGGCGTCCGGTTTGCAACGCGGAAATTCCGCACCGCCTCCGGATCGCGAGGCCACGGTCACAACCAGTCCGTCATCTTCATCGGTGACAACTACAAAGCCAACTGCCGACCAAGCTGATGACGCAGAGCCACCGATTGAAATCGAACGGCTGCTTAAAGAATTGGCCCCATCCAGCAGACAGGCTGCGGAAGCGGTTCCGGTTCTGCTCGCCATACTTCGCGATACCGAAGCGGATACCTCGTTGAGGATGCGTTCGTCGGCCATGCTTGCGCGAATTGGCGAACCAGCTCGCGCCGCGGTTCCGGTGCTGATCGAAATCCTCAAACAATCCGAAACAACGATTTTATCAGAGCCTGCCATTGCTGACCGCCAGAAACGTTTATCAGCTGAAGACACCAGTTACTGGGTGATGAAAAGTCTCGGCCTGTTTGACAACGTCGCAGCGGATGCGGTTCCGAGCGTTGCACGCTTTCTGACATCGCCAGCCACGTCGTCGAAGCTACGCGTGCTGGCTGCCGACACTCTGGGGCAAATTCGTACGTCGACAGCGATCGGCGTTCTGACCACAGAGTTGATGAAACCTGGTCAGAAAAATGATCATGACTCAATCCTTCTCCGGCAGACGATCATTGACGGCCTGGCGCTGGCCGGACCTCTGGCAGTGGGATCAATTCCGGCGCTGGTTCGAGCCGCCGAAGACGACAATGTGGACATCCGCCGCAAGGCCTGCGACGCTCTGGGAGCGCTGGGGCCACGTGCTGAGGGAGCATTGAACTCACTGCTCGAACGCCTGATTCTTGACGAAGACCACGCCGTGAAAGATGCCGCCGCGAACGCTCTGGTCCGGGTCGGGCGACCGGCCATTGATTCACTGGTCGAACTGCTTGAACGCGGTGATGCGGAGATTCAGTGGCGTGCGGCCAGGGCACTCGGGCAATCAGGAACCATGGCGAAGCCGGTCGTTCCGCAGCTCGAAAAAGCTTTTGAAAATTCATCGCTGCTGGTTCGCATTGAGGCCATCGACGCAGCGTGGAAGATCTCGCGAGACTCGCACGCCGTGGCCACTGCTCTTATGAAAATCCTGTCTGAAGACGACAGACAGATTCGCCGTCGAGCAACGGGCCTACTGGTTGAGCTGGAGCCGCTGCCGCGTGAAACTTCCGTCGGTCTTCTGCAACTCGCGACGAACGGCAGCACGAATGAAGGCCGCGCGGCAGCGTACGTGATTCGAGAACGATCCCGTCGAACAAGCCAGTTACCTCGCGACCAGTAACCGAGCAACCAATTACCGAGCCGATCTGCAGTTACGGAATTATGACTGACGACACACTCAACAAACTCTCCAGCAGCGTTTCGCAACCGAACCCGACCGATCAGCAATACCGACGCGAGCTGACGAATTATCTCGCCGGGTTTCTGACTCTGCATCGGAAAGATTTACTGCAGCGTCTGATTCTCGAACGAACCCGGCATCTGACGGTTGTCCTGGAAGATGTCTGCCACGCTCACAACGCCAGTGCCTGCGTCAGAAGTTGCTACTGCTTCGGCATTCAGGATTTTCACGTCATCGAGAACCGCAACCGGTTCGACGTCGCCGTCGACATCGCTCGCGGAGCCACTCAGTGGCTGACCATGCACCGGCATCGCTACTCGAAAATCCAGCCGGACAGCACGCGAGCCTGTATCGAAACGTTGCGGCAAAGCGGTTATCAGATCGTGGTGGCCAGCCCTCATGATGCCAACTGCGAACTGGAAACTTACGACATCTCGAAACCGACAGCCTTGCTGTTCGGTAACGAAAAAGAAGGAGTTTCTCCCAACGCGATACAGCTGGCGACTCACATCATGCGGGTTCCAATGTATGGCTTCACGGAAAGTTTCAACATTTCGGTCGCCGCCGCAGTCTGTCTGCATCACCTGGTCTGGCGAATGCGGCAACTGGATTTCGACTGGCGACTTTCTCCCGCGGAACGCGAATCCATTCTGCACGACTGGGTGCGTATCTCATCCGGTCATCGATTAAAGGCTCTGACGAAGCGTTTCGAGGAATCGCAAATGTCCGACGACGTTTCGCCGATACAGGAATGCTGGCCGGATTGGAGTAAAGTTCTCTCGACCCACTGTAATCATTAGGCCACTTTGCGTTTCGCATTTCGCCGACTCGTCCGGACCAATCACTCATCACTGACTCGGAGAGCTGCGATGCCATTATCTGAGCGTGAAAGCGGTTTCGATCTTTCGTTAGAAACCGGCGTCAAAATTCCTCGCCAGAATTCGGAACGGACTAACGTGCCCGGTGCGTTGCCTGCGGCTGAGTCGATGGCGATACTGCCAGCTCGCATTACCCAGGATCTGAACAATGTCGGCTGTCACCCTGTTTATTTGAATTCATCGCCTGTGCGATGAGGGGCGACCCCACCCTTGCCGTCATGTTCGACCAGGAACGTGAGGACCCGCCATGCTTCGACTTGTGAAACTGACACTGTGTGTGACTCTGCTGGCCGTTTCCGCGACGACGTTTGCTACTGCGGAAGACAGCAACAAGACCGACAAGAAAAAGGCTGCCAGCGAGGAAAAGAAAGCGATGCATCCCGTCTATGGCCTGACAATGAAGTCGCTGACCGGTAAGGAGACGAAACTTTCTCAGTACCGCGGGAAGGTGATGCTGATTGTGAATACGGCCAGCGAGTGTGGCGCCACGCCGCAGTACGATCCATTGCAGGGACTCCACAAAAAGTTCGCGGAAAAAGGCCTGGCAGTCGTCGGATTCCCGTGCAACCAGTTTGGCAGCCAGGAGCCGGGATCGGAGACCGAGATCGCCACGTTCTGCAAAAAGAACTACGGCGTCGAGTTCGATATGTTCGGCAAGATCGACGTCAATGGTGAAAAGGCGGCGCCGCTGTATGCCTACCTGACGTCGAAAAAAAGCGGCCTCGAAAAGACCGGTCCGATCCGCTGGAACTTTGAGAAGATTCTGATCTCACGCAGTGGCAAACCTGTGGCTCGATTCGCAACGGGGGTCCAACCAGATTCGGAAGAAGTCGTGAAAGCCATCGAAGCGGAACTGGCCAAAGAAGAACCAAAGAAACGGGACAAGAAAGCAACGAAGTAAGCTTTGCCCGAACCCGCGAGAACTGACTGCTGATACAGGGCCGTCTTCCAGTCTGAGGAAGACGGCCTTTTGACTTTTTGAATTATCACGAGCCTGTTCGCGGTTCGGCTTGTCGAGTTTTCCACAAACGTCGGCAGCCGCCTGCTGGTTACAGGCCTGAGTTTCCAAACTGTTGTAACAGGAAGATTCTGGAGAGCTGATTGTGAAAGCGCTTGTGAAGAAAGAAGCGGCACCGGGCCTGTGGCTCGAAGATGTTCCCGAGCCGAAAATCGGGATCAACGACGTTCTGATTAAGATTCACCGGACCGGAATCTGCGGCACCGACGTGCACATTTACAAATGGGATGCGTGGGCTCAGAAAACGATCCCCGTTCCAATGACGGTCGGACACGAGTTCGTGGGCGAGGTTGTGGAAGTCGGCTCGAACGTGACGGACTTTCATGCGGGCGAGATTGTCAGCGGAGAAGGACACGTCGTCTGCGGGCTCTGTCGAAACTGCCTGGCGGGACGTCGGCATCTTTGTGCTCACACAGTAGGCGTGGGTGTCAATCGCGAAGGCGCATTCGCCGAATACATTTCCTTGCCCATGACGAACGTCTGGCACCATCACGCCGGAATCGACTGGGACATTGCATCGATCTTCGACCCGTTCGGAAATGCCGTTCACACTGCGTTGTCTTTCCCCGTGCTGGGCGAAGACGTGCTGATTACCGGCGCAGGACCGATCGGTCTGATGGCGGCGGCTGTTGTGCGTCATGCCGGCGCGAGATACGTCGTCGTGACGGACGTGAATCCCTGGCGACTGGAACTGGCGAAGAAACTGGGAGCCACTCGCGCGGTCGACGTTCGTCAGGAATCGCTGCCGGACATTCAAAAAGAACTCGGCATGGCCGAAGGCTTTGACGTCGGACTCGAAATGTCCGGCAACCCTTCGGCGTTTCGCGGGATGCTGGAAAACATGTCCCACGGCGGCAGGATTGCCATGCTGGGGATCCCCGAGGCTGAAATGTCGATCGACTGGAACATCGTCGTGTTCAACATGTTGACGATTAAAGGGATCTACGGTCGCGAGATGTACGAGACCTGGTACAAAATGACGGTGATGCTGCAGAGCGGTCTGGACATCAGCCCGGTCATCACACATCGATTTCACTATTCCGAGTTTCAGCAGGGCTTTGATGCGATGCTCAGCGGCAACTCCGGCAAAGTGATTCTCAACTGGACCGACCGATAAACTGGACCGACAAATAATTGTCCCGCGTTCATCGCGGGCGACAGAGAAATCCAAAGGACTAAACCATGTACGGCGGTTTTCGCGAGCATCTTGCAGAGCAGTTAGACGGAATCCGTTCGCAGGGACTCTGGAAGTCTGAGCGGCAGATCGAATCGCCGCAGGACGCGCACGTTCGGCTGGGTGGGTCGCAAGGTCTGCTCAATCTGTGTTCGAACAATTACCTCGGGCTGGCCGACCATCCAGAGATTCTGAAAGCGGCTCACCAGGGTCTCGACCAGTGGGGCTATGGGATGGCCTCCGTTCGGTTTATCTGCGGCACTCAGAAAATTCATCGCACGCTGGAAGCCCGACTCAGCGATTTTCTCGGAACAGACGACACGATCCTGTACTCATCATGTTTCGATGCCAACGGCGGCCTGTTCGAAACGCTGCTCGGAGCGGAAGACGCGATTATTTCTGACGAGTTGAACCATGCGAGCATCATCGACGGCGTACGGCTTTGTAAGGCGACTCGATTTCGATATCGCAATAACAACCTCGCCGATCTGGAAAAGCAACTGCAGGATGCGCAGTCGGCAAGGTTTCGGCTGATCGCCACCGACGGCGTGTTCTCAATGGACGGATACCTGGCGGACCTGGCTGGTATTTGCGAACTCGCTGACAGGTACGACGCTCTGGTCATGGTCGACGATTCTCACGCCGTGGGTTTTGTCGGTGAGAGCGGACGAGGCACTCCTGAACATTGCGGAGTCGCCGACCGCGTGGACATCGTCACCGGCACGATGGGAAAAGCGCTGGGAGGAGCCAGCGGTGGTTACACCAGCGGTCGGCAGGAAATCGTCGACTATCTGAGGCAACGATCGCGACCGTACCTGTTTTCGAACTCGCTGGCACCGCCGATTGTGCAGGCCACGATTAAGGCACTGGAACTGGTTTCGCAGTCATCAGAACTTCGCTCGCGGCTGAAAGCAAATACTACGTTCATGCGGAAAGAACTTGCGGGGCGCGGCTTCGAAGTCCTCGAAGGTTCGCATCCCATTATCCCCGTGATGCTGGGCGACGCTGAACTGGCGTCAAAATTTGCCGAGTCGATGCTTCAGAAGGGCGTTTACGTCGTCGGGTTTTCTTATCCGGTCGTGCCAGTCGGTAAAGCTCGAATTCGCACCCAGATGTCGGCCGTTCATTCCCCCGAAGATTTGCAGTTCGCTGTTGACTGCTTTGAGAAAACCGGTCGCGAACTTGGCGTCATTTCCTGACAGGTGTCAATTCTTGACAGCGGAATGCTGGCCTGTGTCTGACAATCTGCCAGCGGATTACAGATCCTGCGAGCAATGCTGGCACTGAGTTTTCGCTGCTTCGGTCACGGCCCCGCAGTGCGGACAGTTCAGCGTGACGCCGCGGGCGACCGGACTTGCCGGCCCGTCTCCACTTCGTCGAAAAAGCCGGCTGATGATGGAAACGACAACCGTGCCGCCGACCAGCACGATCACCAGCAGTATCCCCATGCCAATGAAGCTGACACCCATCGTGTGTTTCCTTTCATTTTGACCGCAGACTCGTTGCAGACCAGAGCGCAGATGACTGCAATCCTTTACCGCAGGACTCTCAACATTTCCGAGCCACTCGATCTTTTCCAGCCACAGCGAACGACTTCAGTTTCTCCAGTTCAAAGTCCACGGTGCTGACCCCAAATCCGACGGCATACCGACTGCATATGCATTTCAGAGAGAAGCTTGACCGAAAACTGCAGGTAAGGCGTTATGACTGACGTTTTACCAAGTTTTGAGTGATTATTGCTTTCGCTTTGACATTTCAACGAACATTGATGTAATTTCCAGGGTTCCAGCGATGACTGTTCAGGACGAGTACCTCAACAGCTCATAGAGTTTTGTCTCTCGACGTACCTGAACGGCGGGTTACGAGAACCACTAAGTCTACAGCAGCCAGGGAGTCTTCGACCGTGGCACGAACATGGACAGTCATTTGCTTTGCGGTCCTGACCGCTGTTAACTCAGGTATCGCCTTTGCTGAGCCGCTGGCTGATGGTGGTAAGTTGAGTCGCGTGCTCAACGAAGAAAATGGCGAGCTGGGAGTTACGGCAAAACCAGTATCACTGGTTGATGACACCGCCTACCTCCGCAGGGTGTCGGTCGACCTGATCGGTCGGATCCCCAATCATGGCGAGATTCAGGAGTACCTCGCCTGGCCTGCTGACGAACGTCGTGCAAAGTTGATCGACCGGCTCATGGAAGATCCTCGGTTCGTTGACCGCTGGACAACGTTCCTCGCTGACATGCTTAGGCTGAGGTCGAACTCACCGGGCGGCGCTGCCGCACTCGCATTTGTCCACAAAGCAGTCGAAGACGATATGCCGTACGACGAAATGGCCAGGCGGTTTATCTCGGCGAATGGCAAAGCCGGAGCTGTCCCGGAAGTTGCTTACGTTCTGGGCGATAACGCCGATCCAATGGCACTTGCCGGAGTGACCTCTCAGGTCTTCATGGGAATTCGAATTTCTTGTGCTCAGTGCCACAATCACCCGTTTGATAAGTGGACTCGAGAAGACTTCTATGGCTTCGCGGCTTACTTTGGGAAGACTCGTCGTTACGAAAACGATTTCACCAAGACGGTCTACACCCAGGAAGCCAACACGACCACGGTGCTCTGGCCACCTGAAGGTGATGCTGCCGAGTCGGAGCGAAAGCCAGTGCTACCGAAGTTTCTGGTCGACCTGATCGATTCAAAATCGCGCCCGGATGTGTTCGCGAGACTGGAAGACACTCGCCGATCCGAGCAGGAATTAATCGAAGCGTCCCTGGCGGCAACGTCCAAAGCGTCCTCGATTGACGATTTGCTGCTGGGGGCTGCTGATAAAGCTCTCGATCGAGCTAAGGGGAAAAAGAAGTCGTCGTTCGACGTTGCTTCTGAAGTTCGCCGCGAGCGCGAAAGCATTGACCTCAAAGCCGACATGCGATCGCAAAGCGAACTGCGAAAAGACCTGTCTGAGCTGATTGCCAGTCCTCGCAACCGTTACTTTGCCTGGAACTTCGTCAATCGAGTCTGGGCCGACCTGGTTGGACGTGGAATTATTGAGCCAGTTGATGATTTCAATGACGCCAATCTTCCGAGCCATCCAAAGACGCTTGATTTCCTGGCTGATGAATTTGTTGCGGGTGGGTTCCAGTTCAAGCCGCTCGTCAAGATGATCGTCACGAGCGAGCCGTATCAACGCGGTCAGGCCGTTGGACTCGAAGAAGCTGAGCAGGAAGAACTCCGAGCGGCATTCATGGCGGCTCCGGCTCGACGCATGCTGGGCGAAGTTCTTTACGATTCGATTCTTACAGCCGGACACCTGTTCGAACCTAAGCACCCGCAGGGTGCCAACATGAAGACCGTGACCGAGCGAATTCGAGTTGCGGAGCCTCGCGAAGGAGAAGCAATCACGCCGCAGTCCCTGGCTGCCGCCGGGAACGGAACGGCGATGCAGGGGCAGATGAATGGGGCGATGGCTGCACGAGGTGCCGGCTACAACCTTGAGTCGGGTATCGAAATTGACTTCGATAACATTCTGAAGCAGGCCAGAGAGAAGGCCAATGAAGCGGTTGTTGTTGAGAAGATGGAAGTCAAATCGGCAGAGCAACTCGAAGCAGAGCGAATGCAGATGGAAGGTGGAAACCGCCGCCGGTTCAGATACGTTTATAAAACGGTCGAACGAACCTACGACGACAATCCTGTCTTCGGTTCAGCTTTCCGAATGGCATCGCCAGCGAATCCGCAGCACTTTGTCAGAATCTTTGGACAGACCGACCGAACTCAAGTCGGAGTTCCGCGCGATCATTCGCCGAGCATGCGTCAGGCTCTGATGATGCTCAACGGCAAGATGACTCACGAGGCGTCGCGGGTCGGACCTTTCGAACCGATGCACAAAGTCCTGACTGGTAAAAATGCAGACCTGTCAGAAGCAGTGCGGCTCGCGTACCTCGAAATTCTGACGCGTGAGCCTGCAGATGACGAAATCAGCCTCGCAAAATCAATCATCGCCGAAGGCGACACAAAACTCGAAGGCATGGCCGACTTGCGTTGGGTTCTGCTCAACTCCAACGAGTTCCGCTATCTGCCGTAAGACGCAGTGCCGAAACTCCCCACACAACTCATGACGCAACTTCGACACAACTGCCGCTTCTACAAAACCCGGCTCCTCACCGTACTCTAAGGATACCGCCATGAATGGTTGCAAAGACTACCACGTTACCCGCCGCGCCATGATGCGAACTTCTGCTGCAGCTGCGACGCTGATGGGCTTTTCAATTCGTGACCTGCTGGCTGCCAAGGGACGCGATCATGAGCCGACTGCTGAGAGTGTAATCCTCTTCTGGAACGGCGGAGGCATGACTCATCTCGATACGTGGGATCCAAAACCAGGTCGTCCGACTCAGGGTGAATTCGAGCCAATCGCCACGTCGGCTTCAGGAGTTCAGATCAGCGAAATCTTCCCGGAATTCGCGAAGCAGATGCACAACGTCGCTCTGATCAGGTCCATCGCCGGTACGCAAGGTGCCCACGGCCGAGCGACCTACCAGCTTCAGACAAGTTACAATGAGACTCCGAATGTCATTCACCCTGGCTTTGGTGCGGTGGTCGTTCACGAAAAAGAGGCGGTTGGCGACCTGCCGGCTTACGTTTCAATCAGCGGTCAGGCGCCGCGATCGTCGTATCTCGGTCAGTCCTGTTCAGCATATTTTGTCGGCAGTCCTGGCGACAAAGACCCCTACCTGGCATTTCCTGAAGGCATCACGAATGTCCGAGGAAACAAACGTCTGGAGACGCTGGCAAAATTCAACGGTCGGTTCAGTGGCAAGACGACCAGCCGCGAGCTGGATGCGACCAAAACGTCTGTCAATGATGCCGTGCGTCTGATGCGAAGCCCCGCGCTGAAGGCGTTCGAATTGGACAACTTGCCGCTCAGTCAGTTCGAGCGGTACGGCGACACTCCCTTTGGACGCGGTTGCCTCGTTGCCAAGCAGCTCGTCGAAACGGGAGTTCGATTTGTGCAGGTCAATCGAGGTGGATTTGACACGCATCGTGACAACTTCGAGGCAATGAGAAATCATGGTGAAGTGATGGACCCCGCACTCGCGTCGCTGATGCAGGATCTGGATGAGTCCGGTCAACTCAAGAAGACTCTCGTCGTCATGCTGAGCGAATTCGGACGAACGCCAAAGATCAACAAGGATGGTGGTCGAGATCACTATCCCGGCGTTTTCAGTTGCTTCATGGCAGGCGGTGGAATCAAGGGCGGTCAGGTCATTGGCTCATCGGACGAAGACGGTTACAAGCCAAAAGACCGACCGGTCCAGGTTCCAGACCTGCACGCCACACTGTGTCACGCGTTGGGTATCAATCCAGAGAAGGAAGTCATGACTCCACTCCAGCGGCCAATGAAGCTGGTCGATGGCGGCAAGCCCGTGATGGAACTCTTCGGGTAAACTGAATTTCCGTTTGAAATTCGAAGCCCGGTCTCCAATGGAGCCCGGGCTTCTTTTGCGATTCAACTGATTTTTGAGTCACGTTTAAAGTTATTTTGACCGCGAAACCAGCTTGTCAGAACAGTGTATTCTGTCTTCTGGTTTTTCATTCCGGCGCACGTCACGGTTAGCGTTCGTCTAAATTGACGAACGCAACTGCCGGTCGTACCGTGGATGTTTCCGCGCGATCATCCCGCCCTGATTTTCCTGCCTCTATCCGGTCTGGTTTTGAGTTATGAGTCGGATCAAGTTCTCAACCCGTAGTCTGTGCCTCACACTACTCCTGTTCAGTTTTCGGTCGGTGGTTGCCCAGGAGTCAATACGCGGCTCCATCATTGAAGATCGTGCCGCACGAAAACTAGTAGAAGCTGGCGATGCTCGTCTTGAAGCTGACGAAGCGAGTAAAGCGGTTGAAATCTGGCAGTCGGTTATTGAGAGATACCCGACGAGTCGAGTCCGATTCGAAGCTCATATTCGGCTCGGAAATCATTTCCTCGAACGCGAACGTGCTTACGACAAGGCACGCGTGCAGTTTGGCGAAGTCGCTTCTGAAGAAAATCGAGATCAGGACCAGCGGGCTGAAGCCACGCTGAAAATGGGCATGTGTTTTTACGAGGCTCGAAACTTCGGAAAATGCTTCTCGGTCATGCGGGATGTCATCGAGCACTTCCCGGTCAGCAAGCAGGTCAACCAGGCCTACTACTACATCGGGCTCGGGCACTTTCAGCTGGGGCACTACAGCCGAGCGATCGATGCGCTGGAGAAGGTCGGAACCTCGATGGGCGAGGACGACAGTCAGCTTGAAAAAGTTGAAGCGGGCAAGCGGCTGTTCGTAAAGATTGAAGACGCCGATCTGGCCGCCTTGGAAACGGGCTCTCCCGTAATCGTGCAATGCGAGACAAGCGGTGGAGATGTCGAGCAGGTCAGATGCTTTCCCGTCGGACGCAACGTGCGAATCGTTCTGGGAAGTGTCGTGACCGCCCTGGGTGTTCCTCAGAAAAACAATGGCCGCCTCGAAGTGAAGGGGGACGACACGGTCAAGGTTGTTTACATCGACGAGCATACTGCCGACAAGCAGTTCAATCGGCAGGTCATTCATGAAGCCACCATCGTTGGTGATGGAGTGGTGTCAATCACCGATGGTGCTTTCGCGGAGACGCTGCAGGGGGTCGTTCTTGGCAAGGCCATCAATATTCAAACGAACGATCCCGATCGAGATCTTACCGATGGTTCCGATCAGATTGCGGTGACAGTCGAAATCCACCGCGCGAAGACGGACGACGAAATGGAGCAGGAAGCGGTCGCGATTCTCGCATCCGACAAGGACGTCGAACTGGATGAAAATGGGCAGCCAAAGATTGCCCGACATCGGAAAGTTGACGAAATCTCCGTCACACTGTCTGAAGTCGTTGTCGAGACAATTCGCCCGGTCGACGATGTGGCTCCTGTTGGTGATGACGCCGCAGCCGATGTGGCCAGTACATCAGACACTTCCTCTCAGGGAAGTAAAGGCGGCGCAACAAATGGTGCAGGAGCCGTCGCGGAGAAAAATGGAGCCGCCGCGGCCTCACCATCGGCAAACGACACCATCCATTCCGGAGTCTTCCGCTCTGCGGTACCGCTTGTTCGTGCAGAAGAAGTCATCGCCGGCGACGCGATTCTGCAGGCGATGCCTGGTGACCTGATTCGAGTGTCTTATCGAGACGAGAAGAACTCAGGGGAAGGCCTGCTCCTTGTGAAAAGCGAGGCCAGATGCATCGAAGGAAATCTGGGCGGTGTCCGAGTGACTCGTACCGAAATCTCTGATCGTGAACTTCGTGTCAGGACCAGACTCAAAACAGCCCACGCGTTGACAAGCATTGCCACTCGCTACAAAGAGTTCGGTCTGAAGCGGAATGCGGACGCGAAGTACGAATCGGCACTGGTGCTCTGCGAAGAGATCATGACCGAATCCCGGCAGCTGGGCGGCAGGCTGTTGGAAGAGACTTACGTTCAACTCTGGAAAATTTACTTCGAGATGGACCGGCTTGAATTAGCGGCGGCAATGGCTCAACGGCTGCAGCGAGAGTTTCCGAACAGTGGATTCGTTGACGACGCCCTGCTGCAACTGGCAGATGTTGCAGTGTCCCAGGGCAATCTGAATCGCGCCATCGGTCTCTACAATCGTCTGGTCAATATGCAGACGAGCCAGCTTCGTGGTGAAGCTCAGTTTGGAGTCGCCGAGTGCTATGAAAAAATGGCAGAAGCCACGACAGATGCACGTGCGCAGCAACTTTACGATCGATCGTTCCAGGAATTCAAAAAGGTGTTCGATCAGTTTCCAGACAGTGGCCGCGTCGGTGAGGCCGTCGCCAGAATGGCGAATTATTACTATCGGCAAAAGGACTACGCGCGAGCAATCGACACCTTCGAGACAGTGCTTGCCAACCATCCGGATGCGAAGTTTCTGGACGTCATTCTGTTTAACTACGGTCGCTGCCTTTACCGAATGGACCGAAAAGCTGACGCCAGACGCCGGTTTGATCAACTGATTGGTGACTACCCGGAGAGTGCACTGGCAGAAGACGCCCGCAAGATCTCAGAGGCACTCGCGCGGACCGGCACGTAACGAATCGAAACGTCACTCCTCACTTGGCCGCTGCTCCAGAACGTTCGAGTCATTTTCAGGACGATTGTCATGAAGCTATCCGTCATTGCTGCTCTCGCCGGTGTTCTATCGGGCATTTTGTTTTCAGGTGCAGGCTCCGCTTTCGCTCAGACGCCCCAGCCGGTTGACGACGTCAGTGTGGAAGCCAGTCGTCTGGAAGGCGAAGTCGGTAAGTACCGCGACATCTCGCCGGAAGCGGGCGAAGCGTTGCACCAACTGACGGTTCTCTACCACAAGCACGGTCGAGTGTTCGGGCTGGTGCGGGCAGCTCACCGGTTTGTCGCCGCTCATTCAACTGACCCGCGTCATCCCGATGTCATGCTGAAGTTGATGGATGGACTTGAAGCGCTATCCCGTTACGAAGAGTTCACCGTCATCGCCCGACAGTTTCTGACGCGATATCCAAAAGCAGATCACTGCGCCGATGTTGAAGAACGACTCGCCTACTCGCTGGAGAAGCTCGACGAAAAGCTGCCGGCAGCTTTGGCGTACCAAACGCGGTGGAAGCGTGACATGACCCCGACCGGGCGCGAGTTCGGCGTGAAGGCATGTTTCCTGTTTGCTCAAGTGGGCACCCCCGGAGTCATCCAGGAATCGGAACTCGCCGAGGAGATGTTCGACAAACTGCCGAAAGATGAGTTTGCACGGCACATCGGACTGCGGTCTTACTATGAATGGCGACGCATCGGACAATGGGCGAAGGCCAGCGTTGTCGGCAACAAACTGCTGAAGTCTGGACTTCTCAAGGATCCGGAAGAGCGTCGCGAAGTGCTGCGGACCATGTCTGAAAACTATCGCTACCTGGGTCAGCATTCCAACGCGGTGGAAGTGCTCAAACAGGTACGGGCGATTCGCGATGACCAGTTCGCTTTGTACTACCATATTCAGGCACTGTACGACTCGGCGGCTCCGTCGGCACAGATGGAACCGCTCGTCAAGGAGTACCTCAACAAGCACCCCGATCGTGAAGATCGGTACGAACGCATCGCGCTGCTTGGCCTGTCGTGGAATCGCGAAAAGAACCCGGAGCGAGCGCTGAAGCTATTCCGTTCGTTGCTGGGAGTTTCGCCAGCCACGCATTCGGTATCGTCGTACTTCATCCAGCTCAATGGTACCGAGCCTGAAAAATTAAAAGATACGGAAGCGGCGCTGAAGCAGGCCATCATCGATTGCGAAAAGAATAACCCGACGCAGGTCTGGCGGTTGCGATACGACCTCGCATTTTCGCTCTACCGAGATCGAATGCAGGATCTCTCAAAAGCGAAGGCCGTCCTTCGGGAGATGCTCGAAAAATCGCCAACCAATGACGGACACACTCACAATGCAATTTCGTGGCTCTTCACCGTCGCCGAAACTGACCAGGAGTTTCACGCGGACGTTGATCGTGTTCTGAAGGTTCGCCGTAACTATCCCCATTGGGCGAGTCTGCGGACCTACCCGGCAAGCTGGATCAAAAGTTACCGCAAACACGCCACCCTGGGGGACCGTGCTGCTTATCTGGTCACAAAACTTTCACAGGCTGACAACGATCCGGTCATGCAGATTGTTGCCGGTATTCGACAGGGAGCCTCAGAAGCTCGTGAAGCCCGCATTCGTGAACAGCTGGCCAAACCGGAAATCTTCAACACATTCAATGAAGAGACGAAACGCTGGGTTCTGTACGATCTTGGTTACTACTACCAGCACTACTCACCCGCTGCTGAGAGATCGAAAGCCGCCGATTACTGGGCTCGTCTGGCTCAGATGTTCCCCACGGAATTTGACTATCGATTCCGGTATCTGCAGGTGGCCACCGATTACGGCCAACCGGAAGTGGCCAAAGAGGCCGCGCGTCTGATGTTGTCGTTCGAACCCGATCGGAGCTACCCGGACGTCTGGCGGCGCATCGCGATTGCCGCGGATAAAAATGAAGACGCAGACCTTGTTCGCAAAGCCGTCGAGTACGCCAGGAAGACTCACGCGAAGTTCAGTCCTGATTTCCAGTACTGGACAAGTCTGGGTGACTCACTTCAACGGCGAGAACTGGTTGACGAAGCGGATGCTGTCTGGAAGCACGTTGTTGATTCAGGTTCCAGCCACTACGAAGTCCGCGAGTCAGCATCGCGACTGTTCCAGAAGATCGAAGCCCCGCAGCAGAAGATCGCTTTCTCGAAGAAACTCTTCGCTGCAGACACTGACTATCACGGTCGCTATGCGGGCTGGCTGGCAGATGTACAGATTCGCGAGGGAGATCTTGCCGGTTTCGAAGCAACCCTGAGAGAGACCTCGAAACGCCGGCTGAATCGTCCGTTCCGAAACTGGGATATGGATATCTACGCCTTGCACTACATGCTGACCAATTTCCGGTCGAGCCATGTTGACTACCGGCTGAAAGCAGAAGAGGAGAACTCTCCAGCCTCGATTCTGAAAGTTGCCACCGTCATTCGAGACGTTAATTACGACTGGCCGTCAGCTCAGGGACAGCTGGTGTTACTTGAGGCAGAAGCACCCGACGCACGAACGGCGATGGAAAGACATCTGGCGTGGCAGCGTGTGACGCGAACGGTCCATCCGGACTCGACTCGCTGGGACTATCTGATGCCGTTCGCTCAACAGGCGATACTGCGGAACGACTACGCCGTGGGCGCGACGCTGCTGACTGGCATGCTCGAAAACATCACCAGTGCTACCGACAGCCGCAAGGACGCTGGCCGGGCCATGGTCGGCCAGTGTTACACACGACTTGGAACAGTCGGCTTGACGATTGATGAAAACTCGCCGATCGCTCCGCTGCTGCAGGCGGCGCTGTATCTGCGGCTCGGTGACGAACGGCTGGCGATGGAGACTTACCTCGACAACGCAGCATTGTTCGACAAGCATCGCGATGAAGTGCCGGTCGACCTGACGACGTTTGTCTGTGACAGTCTCATGGCCGCCAGCGGTGACGAGAATCACAACAAAGTCGAAGACATCGTGCGCAGCTGGCTCGTCAAGAACAGCGAGTCAAAGACCGTTGAGGAAGAACTGAAAGCGCAGATGCAGTTTCTGCTGGCGAAGAATTACTACGGTGGCAAAAGGTACGACGTTGCCCGCAGCGAGTTTCAGACGGTGATCAATAGGTATCCCGAAACGTCGTTCGCCGTTGAAGCTGAATTCGGCATCGGCGAAACATTTATGGCTCAGAAGGTCTATGACCAGGCAGAGAAGGTCTTTGAAAAACTCGCCGGCAGTCAGGATACGGATATCATCGTCCGAGCGGAGTTCCTTCGAGGAATGCTCGCACACCGTCGCGGTGACAACGACGAAGCCCGCGACATCTTCCGTTCAGTGCTGGAGCGGGTTCCGAATATTGAACTCGCGAACAAAGCTCTTTTCAATCTGTCAGAAGTGTACGGCGATGAAGAACGCTACATGGATCAGCTTCAACTGCTGATGACAGTCGGGCGGCTTGGCCGAGTCAGCAAACGGCTGCATGCTCCAGGACTTCCGTTGTCGATCGTCGTTCAGGACAGCGATCTGGGAATCAGCCGCGGGCACAATCGAATTCCGGTCATTGTCCGGACCATTCCTGGCGGCGATGAAGAACTCGTTTATCTGACGAGCGGAGGTGCCGGTAAAGGTTTGTTCCGAACGGACATTGATACCGAGCTGGGACCGGCCAACAAGGGTGACAAAGTTCTGCAGTTGACCGGTAACGACGTAATCCGGTCTGATTATCCGGACGAGTTCAAGTCGGAATTCAAAAGCGTACCGCTGTCGGATGTCGAAATTCGAATTGCCTCTGACGCTCGGTTCGAAGTCGCGTCGAGTAAAATCATTGACGAAGCCGAAGAGTCGTTCAGTGATCGACTTGAGCGGGAATCACGTGAGCGGGAACAGGGCGACACTCGCCAGTCGCAACAGCGGCCTTCCAATCAGATCAAGCCGGGAAACCCGATCTACCTGCGAGTCAAAGACGGTGACCGCGATCTTTCGGATATTCAGGATACGGTGGTTGCCAAACTCGTCGCTGATTCAGGTGATCAGGTTCAGGTGACGCTGACTGAAACGGAGCCGCATTCGGGGATCTTCGAAGGCACCTCGAAGACGGGAGAGCTTCCAGCAGGAGCGCTCGCATCAGACACCGCCATTGATCACAGCCCTCTGATGGCGATCGATAAGTCCCCGGAAACTTTCTGGCTCAGTGAGCCCGACGGCGCAACACCGAAACTGCTGACCGTCGACATGAAGAATCTCCAGACAGTTTCCCGTGTCAGGATCCACACCCCGCGGGCTGATGAGAACAAGCCGGTCCGGGGCGAACTGCAGGCCAGTTACGACGGTGAATTCTGGTATCGAGTCGCGGCCCATCCGCAGATTCCCAACGCACCACGCGTCGGCGAAGCCGATTACGGGGCCATGCAGTATCGCGTTTACAAAGAAAACGGAACACGATTTACGTCGTGGCAGCAGATTCTGAATCTCGCTCAGGGCGAACCATTGAGTCGGGGTGAAGTAACCGACGGCCAGTTGATCTGGCAGAGACCCGAAGACGAAGAAGGCCGTTCGAAATACTACAGCGTTGTCTGGTTCGGCAAGTTCGTCCAGCCGCGTGCTGGAGCTGTACGTTTTTCGATTCAAGGTTACCGGACCGCACTGGCGGTCAACGATCGCCTGGAGATGGAACCGGGAGTCGGAAACCGTACGGCGGACGTCTGGCTTGAAGCAGGGACTCACGACCTAACGATCTTTGCGGCAGCGTTCACGAATACGGCGACGATGTCAGCACAGCGTGCAAGAGCCGATCTGAATCGCCAACGTGTCGTACTGAGTCCGTTCCTGTCGGGAGACTTCGATCTCTCAGGTGCAAATGAATCAATCGTCGCCGCAATGAAGCCAGTCGGGGCGTCTGAACCAGCGGCGTCTGCTGACAAAAGCGTGTCAAAGGACGGTGCCGCGACTATCACACTTGATCTGGAGTCCGTTCAGTTTGAAAAAAATTCCGAGCAGTTCGGAATCCACGAGCAGAACAAGGGCAAGGCTATTGGCAACTGGAAAGATCTGGCGGATGCGGCGTTCTGGGAATTCGAGACAGCAACACCGGGCGTCTACGACGTCTGGCTCGAATACTCGCACGCTGGGGGTGGTTCGCAGTTTCGCGTTGAGTTTGGCGATCAGGGTTTCTCCTCGACCGTATCCAATACCGGCAACTGGACAACGTTCCGTCAGGATCGATTCGGGACGGTTGTCGTGAACGAGGCCGGAAAGGCGAAGCTGGCGATCAGGCCATTGGTTATTCAAGGTGGGGGCACAATGGACCTTCGCAGTGTCGAGTTGCGGCCAGCCTCTGGTTCACGAGTGATCCTGGCCGACAAGGCCTGGGAATTCCGCTTTGCTCCAATCAACGTGCGATTCACCAGGTTCGTTATCAACGAGTACCTCGGTGAAGCAGTCGCAGTAAATCATGTCGAAGTATCGGGCGAAGATGTTTTAAAACCATATATCCCCACCGAAACCGATGTGCTGGCGCTGTCTGACAACGACCAGCTGGAAATCGCTGGTGGCGACGTCGTGAAAGCTACCTATACCGACGAAGTGACGCAGGCGAATTCGGGTGGAAGTCGTTTGATCGCTGGCCAGCTTCAGGCAACGTACTTCAACGGAACGGTCGCTCCGATTGCGTATGACTTTGTACGGGAACGCAATGGTTCGGTGACTCCAGTTCGAAAGCGACTCAAACGCGTTGATCCTGGCGATCGGCTGATCGTTGAGATTACCGACTACGACCGTGATCAGAGTGTCACGCGCGACAAGCTTCAATTTCAGGTTTCTGTCAACGACGGCGAACCGGTCACACTGACTGCGACCGAGACCGAAGACAATTCGGGCGTGTTTACAAAAGAGGTCGACACGGGCACGCAGGCTGAAGGCGATCGCCTGGTCGTGGCAGCGGGTGATCGGGTCAACATTCGATATCTGGATGAACAGAACACGTTTCCGGGGCATTCGGTGCCGCGAGAGTCCGTTGTTTACGTGAGCCACGTGACCGGAGCACGACTTCGAATTCTGGAGTCTCGTGTCATTCCGGCACGCGACGGGTCCGCACGTCCTCAGCAATTCGTCTATCAGGTGCCTGACGGAGAAACGAAAGTAACGAACGTTGCCTTTGAGGCTCCACTCACGATCGAAGTGATTGATCCCGATGCAGCACGCGATAGTCGAAGCGAAGTGATCGCCAAAGTAACCACCAGTGATGGAGCGACCGTTGATGTTCGGTGCGTTGTTTCGTCGGCGTTTCTGAATATTCCTCGGGAAGAGGCTGAAGAATACGCGTTGGAAGAGGGGCGATTTATCGGTCAGATCGCCATGCAACTGGGTTCCAAAAGCAGTCCGGTCATTGTTCCGGTGACGGCTGAAATGCCGCGAAACCTGATCGGTGGCGGCAAACTTCAAGGCGACGGCGAAGAAGGCGAAACGTCGGAGTTTGATGACGGGCTTGTCGTTGCCGTCCTGAACCTTTCAGGAAAAGACAGGATCACCGCAACGTACAACGACGAACGAAAGCCCAAGGGAAGTACGGCCATTGTCTCCGCCCTGGGTCGGTTGATCTCCAACGGCGAACTGGCGTCGCTTGATCGCAACTACGATGAGCCCGTCGAGCGGTTGCATGTCGGCGAGAAACTGTTCCTGATGGTCACCGATGCGGATCAGGATTCGTCGGACGAACGCGACACAGTCACGATTCAGGTCACTACTGAGTTTGGTGAAAAGGAAGAATTCCAACTGGTCGAAACCCTCGCTCACAGCGGCGTGTTTAACGGGTCTTTGACGCTCAAATCCAACAATGCTCCGAAGTCTGGCAATATCGACATGACTGACCCGGCCATCGAGTGCTACTTCGGCGACACCATCACAGTGACCTATCTCGACCCCACGGCCAGCACTGAAGAGGGACGACTGGAACGCAACACTCAGTTACCGGTGGTGATCGGCACGGATGGGCTGATCTCTGCGTTCAGTAAGACATTTAACAACGAAACACTCGCTGTTGAGACGAAATTCCACGTTGCCGAAAGCTACTTCGAACTCTTCAAGAGTCACAAGAATCTCGGCCGCAAGGATGAAGAAACGATCGACCTCGCTGCCGGACGTCGTGTGCTGCGTGAGGTCATCGAGGACTTCCCGGATCCGAAATATCAGCCGCGAATTCTTTATCTGCTTGGACAGTTCGCTCAGGAGCTGGGTGATTCGGATGAGGCCACATCCGCATACGAGCAGATTGTTTCGCAGTTTCCTGAGCATCCTCTGGCGGCCGATGCACAGTACAAACTCGCTCAGACATACGAGGAAGCTGGGGACTTCGACGAAGCCTTGGAAGCGTACGTCACGCTCGCGGCGACATATCCAAGAAGTCCACTGATTGCCAACGTCATGATTCGAATCAGTGACCACTTCTATAAAAACGAAGAATTTCCGATCGCCGCTGAGGTCGGCAAGAAGTTTCTCGAAAAATTCGAAGGTCATCAGTTCGCTTCCCGCATGGCATTCCGAGTCGGTCAGTGCTTCTACAAAGCAGAGAAGTTCACGACTGCAGGTGATTCGTTCGATTTGTTTGCGAAGACGTTCCCTGACGACGAACTGGCTGCCGATAGCATGTTCTGGTCTGGAGAAAGTTTTCGCATGGCCAAAAACGATCGCGAAGCGTTCCGACGCTACAATCGTTGTCGCTGGGACTTCCCAGCCAGCGATGCCGCCAAGTACGCACGCGGTCGGCTGGCTCTTCCGGAAATGCTTCGCCAGTTCGAAGTGGAAGCCAACGCTGTCGAGAACGATAACTGAGGTGTCGGCCACTTCTGTCTGTCACGACAGACGGACATCATGCGGAATAACTTTCAACCATCCTGACCCGCCTACTTTGAGTTTTTCATGTCGTCGATCATTTACCTTGCTTTACTGCTGGGTCAGGCTCCGAATCCCGGCCCTGCCGATTCGTCCACAAGCACTCCCGTTTCAAACGTCGAGCAAAACGGTGGTGCCCCCACAGCGGCACTCGCTGATGGTGCGGAACCTGCCACCGCTGAATCCACTGCCGCTGAATCCACTGCCGCTGAATCCACAGCCGCTGAATCCACTGCAGCAGCATCCACTGCAGAAGAACCCACCGCAGCTGAATCG
>JABMPE010000354.1 GCA_013203845.1 Rhodopirellula sp.
GAGACTTCCAGCGACACCCAGCCGTCCACACCATTGGTCAAATCGTGGATCGGTCGAAACAGATCGGCGGCCTGCTTGAGATCTTCCAGCGCCAACTCAAAAAACAGAGCCTCGCCTGACTTCCCGGCCTTCAATTTCTGGAGAATGGCGGCGTCGTATTCGCGACTGTTATTGATGGCGTGATAGAAAATCGTGGGGTTCGAGGTGAGCCCCGTAATCGAGAACTCCTGGATGTAGCGTCGAAGTGTGCCGCTGATCAGCAAATCGCGGGTGATGTTGTCGAGCCACAGGCTCTGGCCCAGATCGTGCAGTTTCCTGGTAGCGCTGATCACTGTTTTCATGGTTTGCCCCTCTCATAAGATTTGGAGTCGTGAGTCTTCTTAAATCGATTCAAACAATTGAGATGTCTCGAATGAACAATTCATGGCTCGACCTTCTGGTTCTCCAGCGCCTGCACCTTCGCCAGGCGGCGATTGTGACGCTCGGCGCCGCTGAAGTGAGCGGCGAGAAAGGTCTCGATCAGTTCCCCGGCAAGTGCAGACCCGATGACTTTTCCACCCAGACAAATGACATTCATGTCGTCATCCTCGACGCCCTGACGCGCCGAGAAAACATCATGGATCAGTCCGGCACGTACGCCAGAAACTTTGTTCGCGGCGACGGACGCTCCCACGCCACTGCCGCAAAGCGCCACTCCGCGTTCAACTTCTCCTGACGCGATGGCTCTGGCCAGCGGGATGATGAAATCGGGATAGTCATCTCCAGGCGTCAGTTGGTGCGCACCGAAGTCAACAACCTCGTGCCCCGAACCCCGTAACGCCGCCGCTACCTCGTCTTTCAAAGTAAACCCTCCGTGATCCGCGGCGATTCCCACGCGCATCATGCTTTCTCCTGATGATGCCGAAGCTGGTCTGCGGCTTGCTGGCAGACATTCTCTACAGTATCGCCACAGCGCCGCAGTACGCCCGTCCGTGCATGTCGTCGACCTTGAGTTGAATCAACTGCTTCCGGGATTTCTCACACATAACGGCATCTTTAACGGCAAGTTGAACGACTTATTAGCTGACCTGTTTTGGGCATGTCATGCAGGCAGTTGTTCGCTGACCCACGTTCCGAAGTAGGTGAAACCGTGGCCTCCATGCGGTTTTGCCAGATTCGCGATGTCTACGGCGTGTTGATGGTCGGCCACGTCGATTGCAACGGCGTAATGTCCCAGTCTCAGTTCTTTGATGCTGAGCTTGATGATGCTGTCTTCGGAATCTGCGAAGAAAAAACGGTCTTCCTTCAACCGTTCCACCAGGTGAATTCCGTCTTCACTGTAAAGCGAAGTAATCGTTGTCGGTGGATAACCGGCGGTCGCCAAAGCATCGGTCAACGCCTCGAATTCGTCTTTGCCGTCTACAAAACCGATCACCTTGCCCGCAGGCGCGGTGAGTGTTTGTCCGCGATCAACCGTGGGGATGCTTGTCACAACTCTGCTCCTGTTTGCTTGAGGTTCGTGAAATTTGTTTGCCGGTGCTCTCGGCTTATCGTTTCCGTGGCGTGGACCAGCCTGGCTTCTGACCGCTTGAATACGTCTTGATACTGTCAGTCTTTCCAACCACCGAGAATGCGTTCGATCTCTTCTTTGTGTCGCGTCTCATCAGGCTGACGCCTGCTGTGCCACCTTTGCCGCCATCAGCCAGAGCATCGCGTCTTCCCGTTCAGAATGGGGAAACTGTTTGATCTCGGCCTGAGTTCATAATGGATCATCAGACACCATTCCTTTCGAGTTTTCGAATTCGTTCCTGGAAATGACCAGTAATACAACTCATCAGCCTCTCGACCGGCCGTCTCGCCATGTGACGACATTCAATTCGTTTCGGATGACTGTCTGTGGAAGGAGCTTGCGAACGGTCTCCTGGGCAAGTTGTTTCTGGTAGTAACTGGCGACCTGCCCCTCAATGCGCACGACACCTTCCCGCACAGAAACTTCAATCTCGCGAAAGGCCCATTGGCAGGTCGTCCGCAGTGCCTGTGAAACTCGCTCGATGGTGCGAACGCATTCAGATTCCCGCAGCGGGTACGGCACGGTCTGTAGTTCCAGATTCTGGGTTCGGTCGCTGATAAGACTTGGGCTCAACAGCATCGGCTGGACTCCATTCAATTCAAGGCAAGCATTACATTGGCGGACGAGCTGCCCCGTCACCAAACCCCGTCACGAGCAAAAAAAAAGCCGGCGTGAGCAAATACCCTAGGGTATTCGCTCACGCCGGCTCACTCATCAAACAAGGCCCCCACCACGGGCGGGTTCCTCTTTTGTTAGTTTTCCGACAACTTCATCTC
>JABMPE010000355.1 GCA_013203845.1 Rhodopirellula sp.
GGCAGGCCGATCAGATCGAAGTAGATGCGACGGACCAGCGTTTCCGGCGAAGCGTCACTCACCGGCTTCAGCCCGCGTGAGTCCTGCTTCGCGGCGACAAACTGATCAACATCAGTGCGAGCCCATTTGCCCTTCGTCACTGGCGGCTTCGGATTGGCGATTGGTCGAAACGCCCAGAAGTCGCGAGCCTGCTCGAAATTGATCTCGCGTCGGATCAGTGCCGCCTTTCCGTCGCGAGGATCCTGCGCTCCCATTTTGATCCACTGCTCGAACTTCGCGATGGTTTCCGGTGGAAGCTGTTCATCGGGCGGCATCTCCAGCCCTTCCCAACGGAGCGCTTCCAGCAGCACGCTGTCAGCAAGCTGGCCCGGAACCACGGCCTGACCCGAATCGCCACCCATCCGGATTCCTTCGCGAGTGTCCAGCAACAAGTTCCCTTTGGGTTCTTTGGAACTCGACGAGTGACACTCGTAGCACTTCGAAACCAGCACGGGCCGGATGTGCTTTTCAAAGAAGTCAATCCCCGCCTGCTCGTCGTCAGCCCGCAGCGACGTCGCGAGACAGGCAAATAGAGCGAACGCAAACGGCAGTCGCTGTAGCATGGGAAAACTCCGAGGAGAGCGAATCGAGGGGAGAGCGAATCGAGGGGAGAGCGAATCAGGCGGAAAATCGGGAGGCCGACCAGCGCATCGCAGGTTCGATGCGCGAAGACACTCGATTATTTGCCAAATCCGTCAGACATGGCAACTTACACGGTATATTGCCAGCCGGATTTGAGTTCAGCACGCTGGGCAGGGTTAACCGACAGAGCCCAACATTATGAATACGGTCATTTTCCATTTCGTTGGCGGCGACGCATTCTTCAGCGGAATGCTGTTCGTCGCGATTGGCGCGTTCGTCATGGGCGCATCTGGCGGGAAATGGCACCGAGCTGGTTCCTCTGCAATTCTGCTCGGGTGGGTTTTCATCGTGACGAGCGCTACTGCTCAGCTGGTGGTTGCCTACGCCACGCTTGCGATTCTTAGTGTTCTTGCCATGACTGCCAGACGGTCGTCCACTAGATCAGATTCGGATGACTATTCTCGCAAATCGGTCGATCCATCGAAACGCCTGACACTGCGATTCCGTCGTTGCCCGATGCTGTGCACTGGGGCTATCGCGGCGATGCTGTTCGAAGTCTTTGTGTACCATCCAAGCCAGATCAAAATACCTGAACAACGACCGGTGTTCGTGATTGGCGACTCGTTAAGCGCTGGCATTAACGACAAAGTCGACATCCCCTGGCCAGAATATCTCGACAAAATAACGTCGGTGGGAGTTTCGAATCATGCTCAGGCGGGCGCAACATGTCGATCTGCGCTCAAGCAACTCGAAGGACTGCCGAAGCAGTGTGTCGTGCTCGTTGAAATTGGCGGCAACGATCTTTTGAGTGGTCGTTCGTCAAATGAGTTTCGCGCCGACCTGGACATGCTGCTCACAGCGGTTCAAACGCCGGACCGGGACGTTGTCATGTTTGAGTTGCCGCTTCCGCCACTCTTCAACGGCTATGGATATGCCCAGCGGGAACTGGCTGCAAAACACAACGTCGCTCTCATCCCGCGGCGAGTGCTCGCGTCGGTGCTTTTCAGTGAGAACGCTACACTGGATTCAATCCATTTAAGCAACGCTGGCCATCAACGGCTCGCCGAGCGCGTTGCGGAGATTCTGTCACTGGATATGAAACAGTAGGTCAGCCATACCTGAACTACGACACCGGCTCCAGGCGACCGTCGCGGAGTTCCATGTGTTGAGGGAATCTTTCGGCTAGTTCGGTGCTATGCGTCACGCAGATCAGCAGCACGTTCTGTTCGCGGCTGAGTTCCAGCAGCAGATCACCGACGGCGTCGGCGGTGGTGCGGTCGAGGTTTCCCGTCGGTTCGTCGGCGAGCAGGATTTCCGGTTGGTTGATCAGGGCGCGGCAGACGGCGACTCGCTGGCGTTCTCCGCCGGAAAGCTGTGCCGGGCGATGCGTCACTCGTTCGGCAAGACCGACGCGCGTCAGCAGATCGCGAGCCCGTTTCTCATCGGCGTCGGCCACTCCGTCTCCAGCGAGAAGTGGAATCAGGACGTTCTCCAGAACGCTGCACTGCGGCAGCAGGTGATGATCCTGAAAGATGAAGCCGATGTGCTCGTTACGGAATCTCGCCAGGTCCGATTCGGACATGCTGGTCGGATCACTGCCGAGCACTTCGATCTTTCCGGCAGTGAGTTCGTCCAGCATTCCGATGATGTAAAGCAGCGTGCTCTTTCCCGAGCCGGACGGTCCGGTTACCGCCAGTGCGTCGCCGCGATTCAGCGACAGGTCGACGTTGCGGAGTATCGACAACGGCCCGGCGGCGCCGGTGAAGTCTTTGGACAATCCGGCCAGTTCGACGTCGGCCGTTGCCGTTGATGTTTCCGGTGATTCAGCCATGGGGTGGGGCCGTTCCATGAGTAGGGTGTGACAGGCGGAGCGCAGGCACACCCGCTGTCTGGGAAGTTTATGACTTGTCGCTGATTTCCGAGGCTTCAAGGATCACGCTGTCGTACTCGGGCGGAATCGGGATCGACTCCAGCGGCGCGTCGTGCCGACACAGGCAGCACGCGATTTTCATTCTGCCGTGAGCGACTCGCGTTTCGCCTCGGAAGAATTCATAGCGGATCGTCAGTGACTTCACACCCTTCCGTTCGACGTTGACGTGAATATCAAGAATGTCCTCGAACCGTGCCGGCGTTTCAAACGTGCAGTTCGCGGAAACTCGAGGCCAGCCGATGACCACGCCGTCCGACTGCTTCTGCATGATGCTCAACCCGAGCGACCGGAAGAATTCGTGCTCGGCTTCTTCCATGTAGAAGTAGTAGTTGGAAAAGTGAATGATCCCAGCCATGTCTGTATGAGCGAACTCGACGCGGCGGCTGGTGATGAATTGGGCGGTCATGGATGACTCGTGGTTGAAAAATTCGGAAAAGGCAGAGTCAGATTGTCGCGACGTCTTCACAGGATCGCAAAGCCAGCCGGGAATTCACTGGCGTTGCTGAAATCGTCGGGCAGCTATCGTAGACTCGCGAACTTACTGGACGAGCCATCGCGCTGGCTTATCAGGCTCCACCACCCACGCCAGAAACCGATCGACTGCCATGCTGAGACACATCCCTTCCGTCAACGATCTGCTGGAGCAGCCAACGATTCTGGAACTGTTTGCCAGTCATGGGCGGTCTGTTGTCACCAGATGGGTACGACAGGCGGTTGACGAAAAACGAATAACGCTACGCCAGCAGTCCGGCAACGACACCAGCTCGCAGAACGGCGACAAAGACGCGGCGGCTGTTCGGGACCTGCTGCGGATTGAACTGCTCGAAGCGGTTACAAGTCTGGCTCAGAAGTCCGATCTGGAACGAGTCCAGGGAATTATCAACGCGACGGGCGTTGTCCTGCACACGGGGCTTGGTCGCGCCCCACTTTCTGCCGGGGCGAAGCAGGCTCTGCATGACGCGGCTGGAGCGTGCAACGCCGAAGTCGACATCGCCACGGGCGACCGCCGTTACCGCGGCTACCAGCTCAACTCGACACTGCAACTGCTGACCGGCTGCGAGTCATCGCTGATCGTGAACAACAACGCGGCGGCCACGCTGCTGACGTTGCAGGCTTTGGGAGCCGGTCGGGAAGTGATCATCTCGCGCGGCGAGCTGATCGAAATCGGCGGCTCGTTTCGACTGCCGGAAATCTTCGAACTCAGTGGCGTCATCCTGCGCGAAGTCGGAACCACCAATCGGACCAGTCTGAAGGACTACGAAAAAGCGATCGGTCCGGATACGGCGGCGATCATGCACGTGCATCCGTCGAACTATCGTGTCGTCGGGTTTGCCTCGAAGCCGGATGAAGCGGACATGTTCGCTCTCGCGAAACAACATGGAGTGACCGCCATCGACGACATCGGCAGCGGAGCTCTGTTCGACACACGTGACGCCGGACTGCCGTACGAGCCGACTTTCCAACACAGCATCGACGCCGGTGCCGACGTGGTGCTGGGCAGCGGCGACAAACTGCTCGGCGGTCCCCAGTGCGGTATCATCGTGGGGAATGACGAATGTGTTTCAAAGATTCGCAACCACCCACTGGCCCGAGCTGTCCGAGTCGGCAAGCTGACGCTGGCCGCGCTCGGTGCCACGCTCGACTCGTACGCTCGCGACGAAGCCCGTTCCGAAATCCCGACGCAGGCGATGCTCTTCGCAACAACCGAAGAATTACAGGTTCGAGCGGAAGCCATCCGTGACGAAATTGCCGACGTCCCCGGTTTGAGACTCAGCA
>JABMPE010000356.1 GCA_013203845.1 Rhodopirellula sp.
AGCCTGGCGGGAGTGACCAATCTTGACATCGCCAACACGCTCAACGCTTACTACTCCGGGCACCGTCTGACGACGTTCCGTGAAGGCGATCATCTGGTTCCCGTTTACCTTCGCCTGACAGGTAAAGAGCGTTTGTCGCTGGACGGCCTGCAGACGGCATTCGTGGAAGCCAGCAGTGGCAAAAAAGTTCCACTGGATGCCATCGCCACGCTGACACCACGCTGGGAACCGGCAACGATCGAACGGCGTGAGCTCAATCGAGTGATCTCCGTCTCATCGCAGGTTGAACCGGGTGTTCAGGGCAACGATGTCGTGAAAGGCATTATGCAATCTGCGGAGATGCAGCAGATCGTCTCTGAAATGCCCGCTGGTTTCCGAGTTGAAGTCGGCGGAAACCTTGAAAAGTCCAACGACAACGCCGTCTACCTGAGTGTGTGTCTGGCGATTTCGATTCTGTCGATTATTCTTCTGCTGGTCATTCAGTACAACGGCTGGGCCAAGCCGATCATCATTCTGACAACGCTTCCACTGGCATTGATCGGTGCATTGCCGGGTCTGTATTTCACCGGTAACGCGCTCGGATTTATGCCTCAGCTCGGGATTCTGTCGCTGTTCGGAATCGTTCTGAACACCGGGATCATCTTCATCGAATTCGCCGATCTGCTTATCAAAGACGCCGCCGAAAAATCCGACGGCTCTGGCCCTATCTGCGGTCTGACGAAAGACGAATTCCGCAACTGCCTGGTCGATGCCTGCAAGCAACGGTTGCTGCCAATCTTCCTGACCACAGCCACCACAATCGGTGGCCTGCTGCCACTGGCGATGAGTGGCGGCCCGCTTTGGGAAGGCATGTCGTGGTGCATGATCTACGGACTGATCGTCGCCACACTGCTGACTCTGCTCGTCGTCCCCGCGCTCTACGCAGTTTTCGTTGAGACATTCCGAGTCAAGCCTGTACAGATTGAGGTTCTATCGGTCTGACTTCCTAAAGCCTGGCAAGGTGCTACTGGCCAGGGACGATCTGAATCATTCTGGTGGATACTCGGCATTGACGAGTTCGCCTTTTTCGTTGCGAACAAACCGGCCATATATCGCTTGCACATTCTGGACAAGGCTGTTTTGCAACGCTTTTGTTGCGGCCTGTTTTCGAACAGCTTCGTGAATCTCTGGAATCAGCGCATGTCCGGGATTATCCGGTTTTGGATCTGGAACGACGCTGAGTCCAAGTTTCTGGAGATCCGAGACACGTAGTTCTAATACAAAATAGCCAGCCGGACTTGGCCCCGCTCCCGCAACGTCGGCTGGCGTGGCAAACGAGGGATTCGCTGAACTCTTCGCCCTCGTCACGGATAGACCATCGACGTCCCCAAGGCGATCCTTCGTACTCTTTAGTGGGCTGAACGCGTCAACCGTGATCTGAACCGGATCACCGGGAATACACCACTGAGGTCTGGCCGGCACACGACGATAAATGATCTCGTCGTCGCTTACGCGATCGGTCATTCATCATCTCACACAACGTCAAGAACTTCGTGAGACAAGACCCGATCGCCAGCGATGAAAAGTTTCGTGACGTTTCCGGTATCAGAGATTTCGTATCTCAGTAGCTGCTGTTGACTTCTTGCTTCAAATGCGATCCCTCCATCACCGTCTATTACGAGGCGACCGAATCGAACCAGTTCCGGCGAATGCTCTTCAAGATGGATAAAAAGTTTTTGGCTTTTTTCGCATGATGTCTGCGTTGGCCATTCAACGCCGTCTTCATCGATTCTTCCGTTTTCCAGCTTCCAAGTGGCGATTGAATCAAATAGCTCATCCCATCGATCCATTCGAAGACGATCGGCGTTGGTCGCCTGGGTGTAGCTAGCAGCAGATACGATTCCACGTGATACCGCATTGTTTGGCATCAATTGGAGTCGGTCATCTGATATAGCATTGATCGTTGTGGTCATAGTGAATCCGTTTCAAGTTGCCAGTGCGACCGTGCAAAATCAGAGGCACATTCAGTAAAAGTGTTTACGATTGCCTTGTGGCCAATGTCAAAGCCATCGAAAAGTGATTGTTCATCTGATGCAGAGCCACGCGCCGTAAAGTTCAGCCGCACGATTTCGTCGAACTTCGACTCATTTGCGTCCGACTCCGTACGTGCGTGTTTCCAATCCAAATGAAGCCGCCCTGTTTGTTCCGCCAGTACCCAGTGCCATTCCCCTGAAAATGATTCAAGTTCGCATGACGAAACTGAAACATCACCCACGAGTTTGCTGAAAGTCCAATTGTTTGCTGACTTCCACAGGTCACCAGCAGGAATATGGTTCAGATATGTGACTTCCCATTGGTTAATCCTCGGTTCTGCAATACCGAGAGATTTTAAATACAACTTAAACTGCGACAGAACGTCTGCGAATAGCTGCCTGATGGTCTCATATCGCGGGTAATCTGCCCCATTTCCCATCCAGTTCACGTGGAGCCGCGTCCGTTGGACCTGGATCATTTTGTCATCGTTAGCGTTCCGAAATTGAAATCGACAATCAGGACGGTTCGTGAACTGAAGATTTCGAGTACTGGCCCAGAGTCGATCATCACCGAAAGTCTCAAACTGTGGTTCAATGGTCGGGGCCTCAGTTGAATTCGGCCAATCACTCCTTAGCTCAGAGTGGAAACAGGCAAGATCGCTCAGGGGAAGGTCAAGTTTTGAGAATTGAGCCCCCAGAATCACCTCCACAACGGGAGGGTTTCGAAAAGTGGGACCGTCCTTGCTCGCCATTACGATGAATTCCCGATTTCGAAGATGCTTAATCGCCAGATTGTTCCCGTTTTTAGAATCGGTGTCTAGACGATGGGCACAGCTGCCTGGTTCATCTTCCACCGAAAACGGTCGCTTTTTGCAGGATATCGTCGCAAAAGGCTGACGTCTTGCGGATGTTTACGCAACCGGCAACGAGATCATGACCGGGGAGTGCTCGATGTTCGGCTGCTGGTCGTCTTCCGGGGCCAGGACGGTGTCGACCAGGAAGTAGAGGAGCTGGCGGAGTTTTTCGTTGTCGACGTTGTCCGCCAGCGTTTCCGCGCGGGCTCGGGATTTTTCGACCAGCGCGTCGGCCTTTTCAAAGACGCCGGTGTCTTCGAACAGACGCTTCAGACGAGGTCCGCGGAATTCATTGGTCGACGGCATGTCGATGATTTCCTGCAGCTCGGCCTTTTGTTCGGGAGTCGCCGCGTCAATGGCCAAGGCCAGCATGACTGTCGGACGCAGAGCCTGGGCATCCTGGCCGGAGACCAATTTGTTATTGCTGTCGCCTCGCCAGTCTTTCAGGTCGTTAAGAACCTGGAAACCGACTCCCAGATGGCGACAGAATGATGGGACCAGTTCTTCGTACTTGTCCATCGGTCCGGCCATGCGAAGACCGGAGTACAGCGCGGCTTCGAAGGCCGGCGATGTTTTAAGAGCGTAAATCTGCAGCGCGTCGAGCGGCGTCAGTTCCAGCGTCGGACGCTGCTGCCAGGCCATCTCAGCGCCTTGACCATCGCACAGTTTGATATGAGCTTGCGACATGCGGTCCGTGACGTCGCATGCGACTTCGGCTCCAAAGTCTTCCCGGCAGGCGTTGAGCAGCCGATAACCCAGTCCGATCAGATGATCGCCAACATTGATGGCTGTTCCGAGGTCGTATTCGCGATGGAGCGTTTCCCGACCGTAGCGATACATATCGTCGTCTTCGATGTCATCGTGAACCAGCGACGCCTTGTGAAAGGCTTCGATCGACATGGCAACTCGGGCAACGCCGTCCGGCACTGGCAGTCGATCAATTTTTTCGAGATTCGTTTTTTGAAGTTCTCCGCCGGTCATCGCGTCGTATGCCGCCAGCGTGATGAACGGCCGGAATCGCTTGCCGCCGTTCTGCAGCCAGTCGTACGCCAGCTTTTCAGTGAAGGCGATCGGCGATTCACTCTTTGCCGGATCCTTCGTGCGGATTCTGGGCAGCAGACGATCGAAGTCTTTTTCGAAGATGAAGTTCGACGACCGGATAGCCGGCAGGAAGCTGGGCGTTTCTGGTTCGTCCATCGGTTCGTACTGGTCGATGACTTCCCAGATCCATGACTGATCCAGCGTGGTGTTCTTGCAATCGCCCGAGTGCAACGGGACGGCGTACGACGGCACGCCCGCGATCAGAATTTTGTCGATCGCTTTTTCCAGCACGTTCAGACAGGCCACGCCCAGAATGCCGTCGATATAACCGCTGACGATAATCTTGAGGACGATCGGCGAGCCTTCAGCGACAAGCACTTTGTAGCCGAGCTTCTCCGCCTTGCCTTTGTAGTCGGCGATCGAGCAGGCGCCGCAGGTTTCGCAGTCGAGTCCGAAGTCATCGTAATCGGCCGGGCAGCCTTCCGCGTGCTTCAGACAGTGAGGCAGCAGCAGCATGCGCCGTTCGAACGGAATCGCCAGGAACTGCCGTTTCCAGAAGAAGTTACCGATCAGCACCGCCACAAAGCCGGTGTACTTTTCGGGCAGCGACATTTCGTTGAGCAGTTGCCGAGCCCAGTCTTCCAGTTCGGCTTTGTTGAAATTGCGGCTGCGGTCGAGCGTTTTGGCGAATGCTTCGCAGGCAGCTTTGATCTTTTCACGCAGCTCCAGCGCGTCCGGCACTTCTTTGAGGTGGCTGGTACTTTTTCGCTGGCGGCGGCGTTTAACCGGAGCTTCATCGTCCACGAAAGTAATCTCGTCGGTCTGTGCTTCTTCCGACGAGTTGGCGAGACGCGTGTCAGCAGATGCGATCGACACGTTGTGCTCCTGTGGTGAAGTCCGCAGACGAAACCGATTCCTTTCGGTTACGGGGCGGTAATTTGATCGAACCGTCCATATCCGGCAGGGAGATGCCCAACCGGGACTTGTGACGCGAGCGTCGATTTATCTGTACTGAACCGGGGGAGAGCCGCCGCAGGAATGCGAGGCTCCAATCAGGCAGGACTCTCTTCCGAAATCTCGACCGCCCGGCGTAACGCCGAGACAGCAAAAATCAGCGGATAGAGCCTTTCAAAATACCATAATCGAGCGAAATAGAAACCGATCGGTGTCGGGACAGAGACAGATCCGTCAACGACTCTATCGATTAACCAGCTAATCCCGTCAAACGCGTTCTTTCGATAAGGTTCGAATTCGAGCAGAACTTCGGCCGCCAGAGCGGTTTCCTCGACCGAAGGTGGAATACCGGCATCTCCGCCCCAACCGCGTGCGGTGGCTGAGGGCTTAGAGCTGAGGGCCGAGGGATTTTTCTTTTCAGGCTGTTGGACCGAAGCCAGCCACGCCGCTGCCTTCTGAGCTTCCGGAGTGTCGAGCAGCCCGAGATCGCGATAAGCCATGAGTACGCGAGAAGTTCCGTACACAGGATTCTCGTCGTTTTCGGCAAACTGGTTCCCGAACCACAGCGGAACCCACGAGCCGTTGGGCCGTTGGGCACGGCGGAGGAAATTCAAACCCACCTCGATTGACCGCGTCATTCGCGGCTCGGAGTTCCTGCTGTTCTTAACGCCTTGCCGAACTACTTCAACGCCATCCTGGAGCCAATCCAAAATCTGCAAATGGAACATTTCCTTTTCGGCTGCCATCGCCCGCAAACAGTGAGCGGTGATATCCGCCGAGCTTCGATCAAACGGCAGCGTTCCCCAGCCTCGGCAGAACGTTGGAAAGCCTCCGTCGCGGTTTTGCAAATTGAGCAACCACTCGACGCCGTTCCCGAGCGGTTCCGCTAACAAAGTCCCCTCCTCCCCCTGCTGGAGAGGGTTAGCGGTTTCCGCATCTGGCGCGTCCCGCTCTGGTAGGCTGGAACAAGCTCCGCGCAGTTCCGGCATTTTATTTGAACTACTGCCGGAACTGCGCGGAGCTTGTTCCAGCCTACTTAGAGCCAACATTGCTCCGGGCGTGTCGTCGGCATCGGGGACTCCACCGGGGAGGTCGGTCCAGGCCCAGCCTCCAGGGGCGGCGTTCGTGAAAGGGTGCACCTCTTTGTACTGCTGGTCGAGCAGCCATTTCATCAGGCCGGGCCGCAGTCCGTCGGGAACGTGCTCCTGCAACGCGTTGATCGACAACGTCGTCACCCAGGTCGCGAGGTTCGTGTCGATCGGCCAGCTTCCGTCGGGACGAACGGAGTCGCAGAGAAAGGCAACGGCTCGCGCGACCACCGGGTGATCAGCGAGTCCTTTTCCAGCCAGGCTCATCGTGACGAAACTCGTCAACGGAGCTGCTTCCAGAAAGCCTCCGTTGGGTGGCTGAATTCGATCCAGAACTCTCAGGCTGGTTTTGATCGCTCGGTTACGGATGAACCGGACGATCGGATTCCAGCTCGGTCGATGATGGTGCTTCACCTGCCCGATCGCGATTAATGCCGGCAGCGCGTAGCTGACCACCGGCAGCCGGATTGTGCTGTAAAACTTCGCCGGCAGACACGCCAGTTCGAACGGCAGCGACGTGACCTCTTTCCAGTCGATCAGCCCGGCCAGCGCGCAATGAGTCAGAATCGGCACGGAGAACGTTTTGTCCTTTCCGTACCGCGCGACAACGGCTGGTACTCCGCCTTTCTCGTCGATGTAGTGCTTTGCTTTCTCGACCTGCTCGCGAAATTCATCCGCCGTGCCGGTCGCATGAAACACCGCGTGAGTCAGCATGGTTGTCGAAATGTTGCTCATGCTTATGACGGTGTCTCCCCAGCCACCGTCCTCATTCTGATGGTCAGCCAGCCAGTTCAGTCCGCCTCGGATCAACACGCTGAAGTCAGCTTCCAGCGAATAATCAGCGGCAACACGTCCGGCGTTGCGGACCTGCTGGAGAGCCATCACAGCGGTCGCGGTGGAAAGGGCCGACGTCGATAACTCGCCTTCCCAATGAGGAAGTTCGCCGGGCTCGTTCCGGCATTCGGCGAGGAGCAAAGCTTTCGCTGTTTCAAATGCGGAGGTGAGCTGTTCGTGGTCAATCATGAAGTGGGCGGTTTCGTTCATCGCTCGCAGACAGAATACGGAATATCGTCGCTTCGGTGAACCGCGGTCGTCAGGCTGCGGGTTCAGGACAGGTCGCCGAGCCCTGACGGCCCTCGGCTCGCCGGAACAGTTTTACTGAGATCGTCCACCTTACAGTGCCCGGATGATTGCTGCAGCACTTTGCCCAATCGATGTGCGATTGACCGTCAGCGCCGTCAGGTTTCGCAGTGGCTGCGGGCCGTCGTGGACGACGTTCAAGCGGCACCGCGGATCGGGAATTCGGTAGTTCAACGTGTGCGGCAGCGATTCGTTCTGAATGGCCAGAAGACTGCCCGCCAGTTCGACCGCTCCTGATCCGCCATCGAAGTGACCGAAGTAACTTTTCAAAGCGGTTACCGGAATCCGCCTGGTCGCGTCGCCGAGTCCCCAGTAATAGCCTCGCGCCTCGATCAGGTCGTCGCGCTGGGTACTTTTGCCGTGCGCGTTGATGTGACCAATCTGGTCAGGCTCGATATTCGCACGCTTCAATGCTGCCCGAATCGATCCCGCAATTCCCCGGCCTTCAGAACTGTTGGCGTGTCCGGATCCGTCGCTGCCGGCTCCGACGCCGAGAACTTCCGCATAAACCTTTGCACCGCGAGCGATGGCATGCTCGTACCGCTCGACGATGAAGGCGGCGGCACCTTCACCAACGATCGTTCCGTCGCGAGTCACGTCAAACGGTCGGCAGGCGTGTTCCGGATCGTCGTCCCGGTGCGACAGATTTTCGAACAGGTTGAACTTGGTCAGGTCGACCGGATGAATGTTCGAGCTGCACGCGCCGACGATCATGACATCTGCGGCGTCACGCTCGATGATTCGCACGGCTTCACCGAGAGCCAGCAACGCCGAAGCATCCCGGCAGGTGATCGTGTTGTTTGGTCCCTGAGCGTTATGCTCGATCGCGACGTGACAGGCCGGCATGTTCGGCAAGCGTTTGAGCAGCCACAGCGGTGCAATCTTGCCGAGGCCGTCTTCGCCCCAGCGCGTGAACCCGACTGTATCGTCCGGCAGACTTTGAGATGCAGCGTCAACAAGGTCCTCGGGCCGCGTTGAGATACGACCTCCACCGTAAACGACTCCCAGACGAGCAGGGGCAATGGAACCGGCCTGCAGGGACGCGTCGTGCATGGCCATTGAGGCGGCGGTCACTCCCAGCTGAATGTCACGAGACATCACCTTGATGAATTTGCGGCAGTAGATGTGATCCTGCGGGTTGAAATCTCGAATCTCGGCGGCAAGCTTCGAGGGATATCCAGCGCTCGGCATCGATTCCAGCAGGCCAATTCCCGAGCGGCCCGCCTGCAGACTATCCCAGAAGGCAGAGTTGCCGATCCCGTTAGGCGCAACAGTACCGACTCCGGTGATGACAACTCGAGTTTGTTCGGGCACCCAGACCATCGCGCCAATCTGTCCGCAGATCTCCGACGCCAGAGTACCGACGGGCACCCATCCATCGCAGATAAACCGCAGCGTCATCTGGAAAAGCACGACACCCACGACGACCTGCGTAACCAGACCACGGCTACGCCATCGGACAACGTCCCAGGGAACACGCACTCCACAGCAAACAGCTACGGAACCCAGCTATAAATCAACCAAGCACAAGCACGACCAAAAAGACCAGCTCTGATTTCACCAGACGCCGCCGGACCCACTCACAGCGGCATTTGTCGAAGCGATCAACAGACCTGGAACTGATTACACTCCTGCCACGCAGCGGTGTCAAGTGGCCTGAAAAGGACGGTGGTCAACCAGCCTCTGCGTCTTCGGCCAGCCGTCCACAGACTTCGCTGAAGAAATTATCTGCTCGATCGTCGTCACGCACGGACAACTATCGCACAGTTATCAGATCATGAATCTGCTAAATGTGTTATTCTGCGGAAAATCGCGACGTACACTGCGTATTTTCAATCCGAGACTCAATGCGACGGCATGACCAGTATCCGGTTGCATCTTTTTGCGAAGCCTTAATTCGCAACTGCAACCGGCGTGGCAGCAAAGGCTCCGGCAGGGCACAGATTCTTCGTTTCTATCGTTATCTTCATCTCATTCCCTCGTTATCGGGCGATCTTGTTATCTCTTTCAAGTTGGACCAGTCCGATGGTTTTCGACCTTGTAGAAAACGGCGAATCGCAAGTTCTGCTCAATCGAATCATGCTGATCGAAGAGGACCCCGCAGCGATCGAGGAAATTAAAAAGTTGCTGACGGACAAAGGATTTCAGGTGTCCGTCGCTCGGGACGGTGGGCAGGCGCAAGGGACAATCCGCATGCATCCGCCGGACCTGATCCTGATGCAGGTCATTCTGCCCGGAGAAAGCGGCTTCGAAATCTGCGAAAAAGTCAAAGAGCATTACCCACGCATTCCCATTCTGATTTATTCAGAAATCTCATTGGAATCGGCCATCAATCTTGGCGAACGCGTCGGTGCCGACGGGTATCTCGTTAAGCCCGCTCCTCCGGAAAAACTGTTCGACACGATGCAGAAGGTTGCCGACGCGGTCTGGCAGCAGGCGCAGGACGAAGACCACCACGATGTTCCCGAAGAGGGATTCATCAAGTTTCGCTGCAGGTGCGGACAACGGTTCAAAGAGAAGTACGAGAATCGTGGAAAATACACGACGTGTTCTGGCTGCCAGAACAGCATCAGAATTCCAAACAGGAGCTTTCACCAGTTTATTAAAGAGGACTCAACGACCGCAGATGACTCCGCCTTAACAGAACTTCACCCATTAAAATTCGTCACGGTCAAATGTCCGAACTGCCAGACGTTTTACAAACTCGGAAACGTTCAGGGCAACTGGCGGCGATGTCCGCGTTGCGGGCATCACCACTCTGGGTCTCTTTCGATTGTCGGAGCCCCCATGTCGCGAGCCGCGCTGGAAAGCTCTCTTCGCGTGTTGCGGATTCTGAACGGTAAAAGCAAAGGCAAGAAGCTGATGCTTCCGGAACGGGAGATCGTTCTGGGAAGGGACGAGAGTTGCGACATCCGACACAGGTCAAAGTCCGTCAGCGACAGACACTGCACGCTGGCGCCAACTGAATTCGGCATTCGCGTACGCGACCTTGGAAGCGAACGTGGAACCTTCATTGATGGAGAGCGGGTTGCTGAAGAAGGTCTGATGAGAGCCGGATCGGTTCTGCGAATTGGAGATTTACAGTTTCGACTGGTAGGTGAAGACCTCTCGGTCGCAGAAGAGCTTCAGCGCGTGCAGAAGTGGTCGGAGAAGGAACAGAAAGCTCGCGAACGAGGCATCAGAATGATCGAGGCCGGTAAGGAAACCGCCGCCGAAGCGGCACAGGTCATTCAGCAATACTGGAACATTATGCGAATGCGAGCGAGCGAAGACGATGTCTCGGGAACGGTGGAGCATTCGGAAAGCTGAGCGCCGTCGCACGAAAAATTGCCGGAGCTTCCGGTTCCTACAACGAATTCTCACAATGAAAAAAGCCTGAGTGACTAAGTTTAGTCACTCAGGCTTTTTTGATTTCGTTCCGGATTATTCAGGACGCGTCACGCAACCCGCTCGTTAGCGACCGCTCACTGAGCCTCGACAGCCTGGTTGCCATTCACCATCTGACGAATATCCGTGATGTCGATAACAGCTCCCAGCAGTCGACCGGCACGATCCGCCTTCTGCGGCGTAATCTGTGCCCGAAAGAGAATCCAGCCGGAGGAACCGTCTCGTCGAGTTACTCGATGAACCCGCTCGTATTTTGGAGTTCCGGCCTGCAGGGCGTCCTGCAGTTCTCGACTGACACTGTCACGATCTTCTTCGTGGATATGTTTGAGCCATTCCGAAAATGCATCCGGCAGCTCGTTGTCGTCGTAGCCGAGCATCGACTTCAGACAGGGCGACATGTAGACGCGAGCGTCGTTGACCGGCCAGTCAAGCACGCCGACACGGGCTTGCGACAGAATCATCGCGTGATAGTCGTACAGCGCTTCGAGATCGGCAATCGTTTCTTCGAGCACTGCTTCGCGGTCAAAAGGGGCGATCATAGGACAATCTTCCATCGATGCATGAGCTGGGTGTCTCAGGGAAAAACAGCCGCGTATCCATACGGCTGAGCGATCAGTTTTCGAAGCAGTAAACGAAGTCGTTGTCGTACTGCGAATCAGGCCGCCAGTTTATTTCCGATTGAATCAAGGAGGGTATTTGTGGACGCGACGCTCTCAGTCATTCCACTTCAGAACCCAAAGATACAAAGACAACCGGGCAAAGCTTGTGTTGATCTGCGTCAACAAACCCGTTTTCCCCAACCACATGTCGCGTTTGCGCGTTGGCCAGGAAAGGCATGCTTAGCGAACCCGATCGATCGTACCGATCTGGGATGATGGCGAAACTTTGATCGGTACAGTTTGACTGGTAATGCCAGTCACCGAGACCTTCTGACCGTCCTGAAGTGGCGTCGAAAGTGAATGGGGGAATTTCACAGTCCGTTACGCCTTCGCCGATTTGTCACGCCGCGGTCCCGCACCCGTGAGCGTCGTGTTGCCGAAAAACAACCAACACTTCTGCACAGCAGCCCTGAAACATGAATTTCAAAACGACTCCTTGACAGGCGGCGCTCGCGATCTGCCTACCTCTGTCGATTTTCTGTTGAGCCGTTCACCCCGGTCAGTCAGTCTCGCTTCGTTCGTGACGTAGTTGCTGGAATCGGCGGCGGAAGGCGTACATCACGAAGGCACCTTCGAAGAGTTCGAAGACGAGCCCGGCGACCAGGCAGGTCGGAGCCCACGCGACGGCTTCGAGTATCCAGCCTTCGCGTTCGATCGAACGTCGGATGCGGTCTCCGAATCCGGTTTGAGGCTGCATGATCTCGTTGCAGCCAGCAATCAGGGCGACGACGACGATGATCGTTGCGAGGTACCACATCAGGTAGGTAGGCAGCGAAATCTCTTTGAAGCCGTAGAGTCGGATCGTTACTGGTTCGTGGAAGTGAACCCGGTCGACGTCGCGGACGCGGTCGTGTGAGTCTTCACTCATCGAATCCGCTCCTTTGCGGTCACGCGATGACGATGTCGTGGCAGCATCGCCGCTGTGCGCGACAATTCAGATCGTCAGACTTCGGGAAGTTGCCAGGGATCGCGATACGTTTTTGTGAGCAGCTGGTCAGCCTCTGAATCACCGTGAAATGACTGCGAGTCACTGTCGAACCGAACTTCACGATTCAGCCGCCACGCGATATTTCCGAGATGGCACAGAGCCGTGCTGGTGTGTCCGATCTCGATGTCAGCGTTTGGTCGCTGACGGGTTCTGATGCAGTCCACGAAGTTTCTCAGATGAGCGTTCAGCTGATCGCTCGTGTCGGAAGTCAGTCGCTCTTTCGAGTCGTAAACTTTCCAGCCGCTCCGATCGATCACCAGTGTGCCTTTTTCGCCGTGGAACGAGACGCCCGAGCCGCGTCCTTCCAGACCGTGGTTACTCCACAGGCGATGTTCCCAGAGAATCGTGTGCTGCGGGTAGTGAAACGTCGCGGCCAGAGTGTCCGGCATTTCCTGTCCGCTGTTGAAAACATAGTTTCCGCCCGACGCGCTGACTCGTTCAGGAAGGTTCAGCTTCAGACCCCAGCGAGCGACGTCCAGCAGGTGGACGCCCCAGTTGCCGAGTTCGCCGATGCCGTACTCGTTGAACCACTGCCAGTGGTGATGAAAACGGTGGACGTTAAACGGTCGTTCGGAGGACGGCCCCAGCCAGAGGTCGTAGTTCACACCTTGAGGCGGCGCTTCGTCGGCTCGACTGCCAAACGCTTTTCTCGATTGTGCGACCCAGGCTTTCGCCAGTCGAACCTCGCCGAGTTTGCCGCTTTGAACGACGTCGATGGCCGACTGAAAATGCGATCCGCTGCGCTGCTGGAGACCGGTCTGCATCACCTGGTCGTGACTGCGAGCGGCGCGGATCAGTCGTTGCCCTTCTTCGATCGTGTGTGAAACCGGCTTTTCAAGATACACATCTTTGCCGGCCTGAGCGGCCATGATTCCCATGATCGCGTGCCAGTGGTCCGGTGTGGCGATGGCGACAGCGTCGACCTGAGGATCATCCAGCACGCTTCGGAAGTCCGGCTCCCATCTAGGTGCTGTGGCCTGAGACTCCAGCACGCTTGTCATGGCGGCGGCCTGCAGACTGGAGTCCACGTCGCACAGCGAGACGACATTCACATCGGCCATTCTGGCAAATGCCGACGCGAGAGTACGGCCCTGATTACGAACTCCGATGACGCCGACGCGGACCGGACTGCTTCGATCGGCCCTGGCAACGGTCGACGACAGACCGACCATACCTGCGGCGACTCCGGCAGCATTCTGAGCGCTTTTTCCCAGAAACTGGCGGCGACTGAGGTCACGTCGAAGCGCTTCTGCATTCTTCATGGCGGGAGCCTGAAAGATGTGTGAATAAAAAGGTGGGAAGCTGATGGTGAGAAACGACTCCTGAGAGCCAACAGCTTACCAGAATGATGACCGGAAAGTCGCCTGTTTCTGCCTGCAGTGCCCGATGTCGCGGATTCTGTCGTGTGAGGCCTGCTCGACCAGCACCGCAACGACGCTATAATCCGCAGCCGATTTTCGATTCCGTTTCAGAACCCGTTTTAATTGTTGCCGCCTCAGCAGCGCTAACCGCAGACCGAAAGATACGCTCCCATGGAGATTGTGAAGTACGGGCACCCCGCTTTGAGGTGGAAAGCCAAAGAACTCACCGAACTCACGCCGGACTTCAAAGCGACCGTGCGGCGGATGTTCGATCTGATGTACGAGGCTCGCGGAATCGGGCTGGCAGCAACTCAGGTAGGGCTTCCGTACCGCTTTTTCGTAGTCAACACGACCGCCGATCCGAAAGAGACCGACGAAGAACTGGTCTTCATTAACCCGGAGATCATCCGGAAAAAAGGCAATACCGAAGGCGAAGAGGGCTGCCTGAGCCTGCCGGAATTGTATGGAGAGGTGGCACGTGCTGAAGAGATCGTGCTTGAAGCGTACGATATCAACGGCGAAGGATTCGAGATGGAATGCTCGGAAATCCTGGCACGGGTCATTCAGCACGAAAACGATCATCTGGATGGAGTGATGTTCATTGATCGGATGAAGCCCGACGAAGTCAAAGAACTGCAGGCCAATATTGATGATCTGGAAACTCAGTTTCGCCAGGCGCAGGCAGCGGGTACGGTCGCTTCCGATCAGGTTTTGAGGGAACAGCTCTCCGCCATGGAGAAGACGTTCGAGTTTCCGGTCAAAGCCGCGCCGGGTGACGATCATGATTTCGACAACGGCGAAGCAGACGACGAAGAGAGTGAGGACGACTTCGACGAGGACGAATAACGAGCAAGTAGACGCGGAATCTGCGGCGATCAGTTTTGGGGCCAACTAACTATCGCGAGGGCTGGCGTTGAAAAATTCCTCGCCTGATCATCTGGTGGACGAGCGAGCCGAATCGTACACCGGTTCCGAGATTCTGCCGGAATCCGAACGATCGATGCTGGTTGACCCGGTTCAATCGCGAAGTTCATTTGGTCGGCTGCCGGCGGCGACGGTTTTTGTTGGCCTGGCAGCCGGAATTCTTTGCGACCGCAATGGGTCTTTTTTACCGACCGTGCTGTTGTGGGGTTTTGTGGTCGCGTGTCTGGTCTGGTTCGCACTCCAGAGCATCCGTCGAATCCGTGAATCCACCGTTCTGGTTCTGGTGATTTCCGGATTCGCCGGTGCGATTTATCACCACCACGTCTGGGGCAGTATCCCGGAAGTCGACATTGCGCCCCTGCTTTCCCGGACGCCCGTTCTGATTCGTTGCGAAGGTGTGGTGGCTTCTGCAACGGTCGTTACGCCGCCACGGGAAAACCCTTTCAGTTCGAGTTTGCCTCCGAAATCGGCGACTCAATTTCAGCTTGACGTTGAAAGTCTCGACACAAACGCTGGCCCACGGACGGTGTCGGGCCGTCTGCAGATCGTTATCGACGGCATTCTGGACGGAGTGCATCGAGGCGACCGCGTTGAAGTGCAGGGTTGGAGTCAGGCGAATCGACCGTTGATGAATCCGGGCGGTTTCGACGTAGAAGCGTACCAGCGAAGTAAAGGCGTCAGAGGTATCGTTCGCGTCAAAGAACCAGAACTCGTGAAGGTTGTCGTCGCCAGTCAGTCAATTGTGGAGTGGGTGCGGCGGACGATCCGTGAACGTGCGGAGGCCGTTCTGGAGAAAACATTGCCAGATGATGTCAGGCCAATTGCAGACGCCATGCTGCTTGGCGATCGCTCGACGCTGCAGGACGAGACGCGGACGATCTTCGTCGAAAGTGGAACCGTGCATCTGCTGGCGATTTCCGGTTTGCACATCGGCATCCTGATGATGTTTCTGCTGGCGGTTGGTCGCGCGATGCGACTTTCCAGTCGACACTCCATTGTTCTGGCCGTGGCCGTTCTGTTTGTCTATCTGCAGGTCGCCGATTGCCGCCCGCCGATGGTTCGAGCCTTTGTCATTATCGTGATCTGGAGCGTCGCCCGGCTGGTTCGTCGTCCGGCATTTTCGGCGAACAGCCTCGCCGTTGCAGCGATTGTGATTCTCGGAATGAACCCGACCAGTCTGTTTGATGTCGGATCTCAATTGTCGTTCCTGGCGGTTACGGTCATTTTCTGGCTGGCTTCGCTGGGGCGGCTACCGAATGACGAGCCGGATGTCGCCGCAACCTCAGCCGATGTTCAGCCACGGAACGGTGCCTCTGCGAGATCCGACTCGCTGCAGCGTCCCTGGGTCAGGTCGCTTAAAGCTATTGGAAGGCAAGTCGGAACGATGTGGCTTGTGTCGGGCAGCATCTGGGTCGTGTCGTCACCACTCGTGATGTCTGTCTTTAACGTGGTCTCGCCGGCTGGCCTCGTGATCAACGTGCTGCTGATCCCGATTGTTGGTGTTGGATTGTGTTCTGGTTTTGCGGCGATCCTGATAGGCATTGTGTCGCCGTCGCTGGCGGGGCCATTTGCCTTTGTGTTTGGATGGTTTCTTAAAGGGCTCGTCGCCACCGTCGAGTTTGCCGCTTCAGTCGATGTCGGGCATGCCTACGTGCCGGAACCTCCGAACTGGTGGTTGATCGTCTTTTACCTGATCACCGCGTGTGCGATGCTCGCCACCACGTTGAAACATCACTCGGCTCGAGCCTGGTGCGGCGTCGCCGTGTGGACCATTTTCGGACTGACACTGTTACCGGCGGATCGAGCAGAGGGTTCGCTTCGATGTACGGTCCTTTCAGTTGGGCACGGTCTGTCAGTGATCGTGGAAACTCCGCGCGGCAAGACGCTGGTCTACGATGCTGGTAGTCGCAGCGGTGGCGATTTCTCGGCGCGAGTGCTTCAAGAGGCGTTATGGGCTCGCGGTCTCTCACAGGTTGATGCGTTAATTGTCTCACATTCCGACGTCGACCATTACAATGGCGTACCTGGTCTGCTGGATTCGGTGCCGATCGGCAGCATTTTCTGTTCGCGACACTGTCCGGATGCGTGTCAGCCGCTGACGCTGCAGATGTTTGAGCGGGCGGAAGAGCTGGGCACCGCGTCGAAATTCGTTTCACAAGGAGACCAGCTCGGCCTTGATGATGCGGTCAGGATGCAGATCCTGCAGCCGGTTGCTGCGACTTCCTACGGATCGGACAACGCATCCAGTGTCATTCTGGAAATTGAATATCGAGACCGTCGGATCCTGCTGACGGGCGATCTCGACGAAGATGGCTTGGTCGAGTTGCTGAAGCAGCCGTCACGAATGGTCGATGTTCTGCTGGCTCCGCATCACGGCGAGCCTGACGCCAATCCTCCGGCACTTGCCGACTGGGCCACACCCTCGTGGGTCATTGCGAGTGCGCCCACGCCAGCCTATTACAGCGAACTGACGTCTCACTACGCTGCGGATACCGAAGTTATCATGACCTCAGAAGCGGGGGCGGTCAGCGTGGAAATAACCAGCGGAGGAGAGTTGCGAGTCGAATCGTTCCTGGGCGGCTCGCGATAATGGTTCTGTCGGGCCTCGTCGATCCTGAATCCCCAGCGTGGCTGGTTTGCCACATCTAAAGGGGATTTGAGGACGATACCGAATGATGCGCGCATGGCGTGAGTCTCTTCTTCAGTAAGAATCTAAAGCGTCGACTCAACCCAGACCGGCAACGTGATGGAGAAAATCTCGTCGATCTCGCCAGGATCGCCGTCAACAACGTCGCCGACGTCAGCACCTGTGCCGCTTCCGCCAGCCAGAATGTCGAAGCCGCTTTGTCCTTTCACCACGTCGTTGCCGGACATGCCGATGACAAGATCGTTACCAGCTCCGCCGTACATGCTGTCGTTGCCAGAGCCACCAAACAACGAGTCGTTGTCCGCTCCGCCATTCACAATGTCGTCACCCGCTCCACCATCGAGTCCGTCGTTGCCAGACTGACCAAACAGGAAATCGTTACCGTCACCGCCGATCAGAGTATCGTCGCCGTCTCCGCCATCGAGTGTGTCCTCGCCATCGCCGCCCACCAGACTGTCGTCGCCAGTTCCGCCGTTGAGCTGATCGTCACCCGTTTCGCCCGCCAGTGTGTCCCGACCGTCGTTTCCGTTGAGGATGTCTGAACCGCTGCCGCCGAGCAGGCTGTCGTCACCTGCTCCACCATTGAGTTCATCGTTGCCCGCCGCGCCGGACAACGTATCCTGACCATCATCCCCATTCAGCGTGTCCTGTCCGGCTCCGCCATCCAGGTCGTCGTCACCGGCTCCACCAAATAGTTGGTCACCCGATCCCCCCTGTCCTCGAAGCTGGTCGTTTCCACTGCCTCCATCCAACGTGTCGCTGCCCGCCGATCCCAGAAGAGTGTCGTCACCACCGTTGCCCACGAGACTGTCATGTCCGGCGTAGCCAATCAGAATGTCATTTCCCGATCCGCCAATCAGTGTGTCGGAACCGGCCAAACCACGCAGAATTGTGTTTCCTGTAAACGCTGACGCATCCAACAGATTTCCCAGAAAACCGCCTTCCAGCTCGGCAGATTCCAGGTTGGCCAGCTGGTCAGTTCCGACTCCGATAAGCGAAACGTCGGTCAGCGTGAAATCGACATTTTCAGATTCGAACAGACTGTCCCATCCGTCTCCACCATCCAGTGTGTCATCGCCCAGCCCACCGGTCAGCACATCATTCTGAGATTGCCCGCGAATGTCGTCGTTACCGTCTTCGCCATTCAGCGTGTCGTTTCCACCACCACCCAGAACAACGTCGTCACCCGCACCACCGAATACGACGTCATCATCAGCGCCGCCATTGACAAGATCGTTGCCCTGGCCGCCAGTCAGGCTGTCGTTGCCGGCATCGCCGAAGAGTTGATCGTCGTTGTCCGAGCCAACGACGGTATCATCGCCTGCTCCTGCCGAAACCGTCACCGATCCGGCAAACAGGCTGGCGTCAATCAGGTTCGCCGAGTCGCCACCGGTCAGAGAGGCCAACTCGATCCCGGTGAACTGGTCGAAACCAACGCCAGTCAGCGTTGACGCACCAAGGATGAAGTTCGCATCGCCCGATTCTGATATGGTGTCCGTGCCGCTTCCACCATCGACCGAATCGTTGCCGCCGCCGCCTTGAATTTCGTCATCGTCGTCACCACCGGACAGCGTGTCGTTACCGGATCCGCCTGTGATGGTGTCGTTTCCGGCGTCTCCGTTGAGCAGAAGCGCCGCCGCCACCGCTGCAGCGTTCAGCGTGTCGTTGCCCGAACCACCCCGTACTTCAAAGGCCGCTGTAAACCCAGCATCAATCGCCAGCACCGTAACCGAGTCATCGCCACCGCCCGCGTCAAGAATGATTGTCCCGATGACGTCGAGAAAATAAACGGTTTCGCTTGAGGAAACACTCGACAGCCGCATGATTCCGTTTCCGGGCGTGCCATCGTCGTCCAGAGTAATCACGTCGGCCGTGCTGCCAAATTCGAAGAACCGATTTGTCGCGACGATCGAATCAAAAATCGGTTCCAGGCCTGCGTAGAAAATATTCGAGTCCGAACCGTTGGCGATGAGAACCGATCCATCGCTGGAGTTCGTAAAGCTGTGTGTCACGGTGTTGGCCGGACTTCCGTGCAGAGCCAGCGAGTCGTTGCCGAGCTGTCCGTTGTAAGTAACGACGTCTGAAACGGAATAATCAATGTCCAGCAGGTCGTCGCCAGCGGCGGCGTTTACGACAATCTGGCCTGTGAATGACGAGTCGATCGACAGAATAGAAATCGTGTCATCATTATTGCCGCCAGCCAGCAGCAGATCGGCGTCGGCTGTTACGAAGCTCACTGGCGGGGCACCGTTGAGCACGTACTCCGACATACCGTTGCCATCAATTCCGTCGTCCTGAATGACAAGCGAGTTGGCGGTGTTGCTGGCGAGAAGAATCGTCGGCAGGTAGGCATCACCACCATCGACCTGCCAGCCGAGGTCGTTCAAACCGGCATAGTCCAGACTCGTCAGGTTTTTACGGACGCCGTCGGCAAGGTCCGGGTCGAACGCCACTTCGGATCCATTATCCTGCAGGTCTTTTTGCCAGTGGCCAGGATCTTCCAGAGGAACCGGGCCGGAACCGTCGTACTCAAGGATCGCTGACGAGCCGACAAACACGCCGCCGGAAACGAGATTGTTAAACGACGGAGCCGTTCCGAATCCGATCACGTGAGCCAGTTCGTGAACGGCGGTCGAGAAGAAGTCGAACTCGCCAGAATCGAGACCAGAGGTTGACAGACCAAAGTACCAATTGGCACTTTGATCGAAGGCGATCGAACCGCCGAATGGCGAAAAGTCTGTTTGCGTATTGTCGGGGCCGAGCGCCCCTGCCTGGCCGCGTCCCAGAACAGCGTCAATCCACTGTTGAACTCCGGTGACACTGCTGACGACGCCCGGTCCGCCGCTTCCCAGTGAGCCACCGAGATCTCGAGCTCCGACATAAACCTGAATAATGTTCTCGCCCAGGATCAGATCGTTGACGTTGAAGCTTCCGCCTGTAGACGGGTCTTCAAACGTCGCTGTCCACGTGTCCGCGACGTTGAACTTGTGCGGAATGATTTCAAGAATCGTGTCCTGAAGTCGGCTGCCGAGTTCGTTACCCGCCTGTTCAAGAACCTGCCGTCGTTCGGGATTGTTGATCGGGTCGAAGAAGTTTGTGGCGTCCAGCGAGTAATCAAACTGGAAGGTGATTGCCGGGAGGATTCGAGTCTGCAACGACTCAACGAGCGTTCCGACGGACTGACGATCGAGGCGCACGCGTCGGTCCGCTGGAACGCAACCGTTCAAACGACTTCGCAGCAGTTTCAGCCACCTGTCCATCAGCACTCGAATTCGCTCCCTGAGTTGTCGCCCGAAACGTGTAGACAGAACGATTCAGTGCGCGATGAATTAGGTCGATAATCAGTTCGATTAAGTTTGAGGTCACTTCCGCGACTGTGTCGTTGCAGCACCTGTCGGCCACTCCGCGCGATCAAGCCGTCAAGTAAGTAGCGACCGCGGGACGCATTTTGAGAACAGCCTCGGAACGGGTTTCGTCCCGGTTGCCACAAAATGTACCCGCCTCAACAGCCCAATGTGATCGCGGAATTCCCTGACTTTCTCGAAATTTCATTAGTAAATGGTTGGTCGACGTCCAGATTGCCTCCAAAGTTCCCCCAAAGTTTCGATCATCCGCAAAGTTCGACAAACTCGAATAACGCGCCACGCGGCTTTGACAGCTGATGACATCTTTCGCGAGCGAAGCCGGAAATTATCGCTGAGCGCCAGTCTGATTTCTGGAATGAACGAATTCCGCCTTCTTGCATCCACACGGATTGTGTCACTGAAGTTACGTCAAAGCCGCGAAATCATCGTGAGTAATCTGAAAATCTGAAATGGAGAGCTTGGCCCTGTTGATCGCCGGTTGGCTTCTCGACAGCACCCGATAGCCAGTACCATGCTTTTCTGATCTTGCGGGTCGCCACTTTCTGTCGTCTGCATCGTCGGCACAAAAAAAGATTCGTTACATCACTCGCCGGACTTGTTCGGGATGCCCAGAGCGGCGGCTTTGACCTGCTCAAGGTGAAGCTGCAATTTGAAATGTCGAAGGAGTGTCATGTCAGACGCCAGCGTCACGCAGGAATCGATTGACCGGCTGAACAAAGCCTGGACGCAGTTACGCGAGCAGATGAGTCAGGTCATCGTCGGACAGGACGAAGTGATCGACCACCTGCTCATTTCGCTTTTCAGCCGAGGGCATTGTCTGCTCGAAGGTGTGCCGGGACTTGCCAAAACGCTGATGATCAGCACGCTGGCTCGTTGTCTGTCGATGTCGTTCGCCCGGATTCAGTTCACGCCGGACCTCATGCCGGCAGACATCACCGGCACCGACGTCCTCCAGGAAAATCGCGATACCGGCGAACGGGAATTTCGTTTCATTCAGGGGCCGCTGTTTCACAACGTGGTCCTCGCCGACGAAATCAACCGCACGCCTCCCAAAACGCAGGCCGCTCTGCTGGAAGCCATGCAGGAACGGCAGGTCACCGTCGGTCAGTCGCGACATTCACTGAGCGATCCGTTTTTCGTGCTGGCCACGCAGAATCCGATCGAGCAGGAAGGCACGTACTCGTTGCCGGAAGCTCAGCAGGACCGGTTTATGTTCAAGGTCTTTGTGAAGTATCCAAGCTTCGCGGAAGAACGTCAGATCGCCAAAGCGACAACGGCCATCCAGACAGATTCCATCAAACCGGTACTCAACGGCAAAGAGATTATCGAACTGCAGAATCTTGTCAGACAGGTTCCCGTGACCGACCACGTTGTCGATTACGCACTGGCGCTGGTTCGTCAGACAAGAATTGGAGAGCCCGGAGCACCGGACTTTGTCAACGAGTGGCTGAGCTGGGGCGCCGGACCGCGAGCCGTGCAGTTCCTGCTGCTGGGTGGCAAGGCGCGAGCATTGCTTCAGGGACGCAGCTACGTTTCCACGGATGATATTGCGGAGCTGGCTCGGCCCGTGTTGCGACATCGAATCGTCACCAACTTCTCAGCCGAGAGCGAAGGTATCTCGCCGGATCAGGTGATCGATCGACTGGTGAAAGAAACTCCGTCAAAGGAAGGCGAGCTGACCAGTGACCCAAGGCTCCAGAAGATTTTTGCGGCCTGAGGAAATCTCAAGGATTTCCCGTCTGGAGGTCCGGGCTCGCCGAATTGTCGAAGGTTTTTTATC
>JABMPE010000357.1 GCA_013203845.1 Rhodopirellula sp.
ACCCTTACTACCCGAAAGATCACCGACCGCGGCTCTGGGCGTGGGATTTGAACACGGGCAAAGTTCTGTGGGAGAAAGACTTCTCTGAGTACGGTCGCGGCGGAAATGACTGCGGCATCTGCATGCTCGACGGAAAACTGTACTACTCGACGTTCTTCGGCTATGCGTCGAGTCAGCGTAAGCGGCGCGGACTCCCGGAAGAGAACAACGGTCTGACCGCGTGCCTCGACCCTGAAACCGGAGACGTCACCTGGTTGACGACAAAGTATTACCTCACGTCAAAATGCACACTCAGCTCGCGGGACGGGCGAATCTACATTGGCGGCTATAACCGCGCGAAAGAGGGAACGGACGAGCGGTTCGTCTGGTGTCTGGACGCGAAAGACGGCTCACTGGTCTGGCAGTCGGATGCCGTCACATCGGCACTGAATGTTGTTACCGTCGGAGAGCGGTTTATTTTCTCAAACGCACTGCGGGGCAAAGGGAACGTGTTCGACCGCGAGACCGGAAAAGTCGTCAGCAGCATCGGCCATAATTACGCCTGCTGCCGCTTCACTCTCTCGGAGCCGTTCGTGCTGGGAGCCAACATGGACATGATCGACTTGTCGAAGAACGGCGAACTCGTTTCCACCGGACCGGCAATCGACTCGCGGGAATGCCTGGGCGCTGTCGTGTCGAATGGACGGATTTTTTACACGTCGCAGGCCAGCGGTTTCGTTGTCTCACAGACATTTGGCGAGGCATCGAAAACTCTGCCTGCCGTCTGGGAGCGGGAATCCACCGAGTGACGATGCCGGACGATCGCGTTGGCGAGACGGGAATCTGTTGAATGCTTTCAAGTTGGGCGGAAACACTCGGAGCCAACGCCGAGCCTGCCGAATGAGTCGGAATTAAAAAACATAAACGTGGCAGGTGATTTCTGATGGCTGTTGAGTGGGAGTTCTGGATTGACGTCGGTGGCACCTTTACAGACTGCATCTGTCGCGGCTCTGACGATTTCCTGTCGACCCTGAAAGTGTTGAGTTCCGGAATCACCAAAGGCGTCGTCGAGGAGATTTCTGGAACGGACCGCGTCGTCGATTCCGGTCGTGTCGGAGAGCCGGACGGTTTCTGGGCCGGGTACACCATCCGATTTCTCAACCATACCGGTCGCACGATTCACTCGGCGAGAATCCGGAAGTCGCAAGGCTCGAATGGACTTCTGGGAATCGAGCAACTACTTCCGCCAGATGTTGAGCCCGGCACACGTTACGAACTGGATGGCGGCGAGGAAGCGCCGATTCTGGCGATCCGTCGGGCCATGAGCCTGTCGCTCGATGAAACCATTCCGCGCGTGTCGGTGCGGCTCGGTACGACACGAGGTACGAATGCGCTGCTGACCAGAACTGGTGCTCGAACCGCTTTCATCACGACGAAAGGCTTCCGCGACATCCTGCTGATCGGCAATCAGGACAGGCCGCGACTGTTCGATCTGGCGATTCAGAAACCCGAGCCTCTGTTTGAACAAACGGTTGAAATCGACGAACGAATGGACAGCGGCGGCAGCGTTCTGAAATCGCCAGACGAAAAGGAAGTTCGTGCAAGCCTGCAGCAATTGCGCGAAACCGGTGTCGAGTCAATCGCGATCTGCCTGCTGCACGCCTTCGCGAACAGCGAGCACGAACAGATCGTCGAGAGAATCGCCCGCGAAGTCGGGTTCTCGGAGATCAGTACATCCAGTCGGTTGTCGCCGTTAATTCGGATTGTGTCGCGCGGCGACACGACCGTCATGGATGCTTACCTCAATCCGATCCTGCGTGATTACGTCGATCGATTGCGAACGTCTCTGGGAAACAGCTCACTGCGGATGATGACGTCGGCGGGCGGTCTGGTGGATGCGGACCACTTTGTCGGAAAAGACAGCATTCTGTCCGGTCCAGCCGGAGGGGTAATCGGTTTTTCGCGAGTCGCTCGACAGGCGGGATTCGAGAAGTCCATCGGCTTCGATATGGGCGGTACCAGCACGGATGTGTCGCGTTTTGACGGTCAGTTCGAACTGGAATTCGAAACAAAGAAAGCCGGAGTGCGCATTGTCGCACCGATGCTGGCTATCGAGACGGTGGCAGCTGGTGGAGGCAGCGTGTGTGGTTTCGACGGGGTGAGGCTGTTCGTCGGTCCGCAGAGTGCCGGCGCCAATCCCGGACCCGCCTGCTACGGACGCGGCGGACCGCTCACGGTGACTGATATCAATGTGTTTCTCGGACGTGTCCTGCCTCAGCATTTTCCCTTTCCATTGGACGTCGCCGCTGTCGAGTCTCGATTGAAGCATCTGTGTGACGAAATTGCCGAGTCGCCACTCGGCACCAGGTACGAGCCGGTTGAACTGGCGGAGGGCTTTCGCAGAATTGCGAACGCCAGCATGGTCAGGGCACTCAGAAAGATCTCCGTCGCTAAAGGATACGATCCTGCTGAGTACGCACTGGTCAGTTTTGGCGGAGCAGGTTCGCAACACGCCTGCGCGATGGCTCGCGAGCTGGGTATCAGGGACGTACTGATTCACCCTTATGCTGGAATCCTCAGTGCCTACGGAATGGGACTGGCCGATGTTCGCCGCTTCGCCGAACGCTCGATCCTGACAGCCTTTACTGGAAACGTTTTGCCTGGAACCGTTGAAGAAGCATTCGTGGAACTTTCCGACAACGCCCGGAGAGAAGTCGAAGGCGAAGGGGTTCCGCACGAGCGAATCCAGCCGCCGCTCAGGAGTCTCGACTTGCGCTATCAGGGAGTCGAGTCAACGATCAACGTTGCTGAACCCGCTGACGGTGAATGGCGAAAGGCTTACGAGGATCTTCATCGAAACCGGTACGGCTACTGTCACTCGGGACGCGATCTTGAAATTGTTGCTGCGCGTGTCGAGGTTGTCGGCGTGATGCCAGAGCCGCTGGATACAGAGCTGCCACTCGTCGTACGGAATCCGCTGCCCGCAGAACAGGCGACTGTCTGGTTCGACGGAGAACCACTGCGAACCGGTGTTTTCCAGCGGGAGCAGCTACAGCCGGGCGACACTTTTGAAGGACCAGCCATCGTTTGCGAACCCACTTCGACGGTGGTCATCGAACCACAGTTCTCGGCGAAGATACTCAGCCGCGGTGAGATCCTGATTTCAGACAACGGAAATTCCGTGCCCACGTCGACCGGCAGTTCCGACAAGGCCGCTGGATACAGACCCGAAGACATCGATCCCGTCACTCTTGAGATTTTCAACAACCTCTTCGCGGCGATCGCCGAACAGATGGGTGTCACGCTGCAGATGACATCGTTTTCCACGAATGTCAAAGAACGCCTCGATTTCAGCTGCGCGATCTTCACACCGACCGGTGATCTGGTGGTGAATGCTCCACACATTCCCGTCCATCTGGGAGCCATGAGCGAAACCGTCAAACGCATTCTCGCCGATGTTCCGGACCTGTCACCGGGTGACGTTTACGTCACGAACGACCCGTTCCGCGGCGGTTCGCACCTTCCCGATGTGACCGTCGTCACACCGGTTCACGACCAGAAGACCGGTGAATTGATTTTCCTTACTGCCAGCCGGGCTCATCACTCGGAAATCGGAGGCATCGTGCCGGGCAGCATGCCACCGTTTTCGAAATCACTGGCGGAAGAAGGCGTTCTGATACGCTGCTTCAAACTCGTCGATCAAGGCGTTTCGCGCGAAGATGAATTGCGACTGCTGCTCCTGTCCGGCGAGTGGCCAAGCCGTTCGGTGGAGAACAACATATCTGATGTGTCGGCTCAGGTGGCCGCGAACAGTTCGGGCGTTCGTCAGCTGAAAGAGCTGGTTGACCGCCACTCACTGAGTCTGGTCCGAGCCAGTATGGAGCGGATTCAACAGGCGGCCAGCGAGAAAATGAGAATGTCGCTGTCACGAATTCCTGACGGTGAGTATTCGCGAGTCGACCACCTGGACGATGGCTCTCCGATTGAGGTTCGACTCCTCATCAACGGCGATCGTGCGACGGTTGATTTTTCCGGCACCGGACCGGTGCTCTCATCTAATCTCAATGCCAACAAAGCGATCGTGACCGCGGCGGTCATGTACTCGTTTCGCTGCCTGATTGATGAGGACATCCCGCTCAACAGTGGCGTACTGGATCCGATCACCATCGTGCTGCCCGAGTGCCTGTTGAATCCTCAAGCCAACGATGATCCGCACCAATGCCCGGCGATTGTCGGCGGCAACGTGGAAACATCACAAAGAGTCGTGGACGTCCTGCTCGGGGCGTTGAACGTCGCGGCAGCCAGCCAGGGCACGATGAACAACCTGACGTTCGGCGATGGCAGTTTCGGCTACTACGAGACGATCTGCGGCGGCAGCGGAGCGACGAGGGACGCGGACGGCGCAGACGCCGTACACACTCACATGACGAACACGCGACTGACCGATCCCGAAGTGATTGAACGTCGCTACCCGGTGCGGCTTCACGAGTTTTCGATTCGTCGCGGCTCCGGAGGAGCAGGGCGGAAACGAGGTGGCGACGGAATCGTTCGTCGTCTCGAATTTCTGAAACCGCTCACGGTGTCTCTGCTGACCGAGCGGCGCGGCGCATACGCCCCCTTCGGTCTTGAGGGCGGAGAACCAGGCCAAATCGGTCTTAACCGGTTGCAGAAATCCGGCTCAGACACGAAAGAGCAATTGCCTGGAAAAGTGCAGCTCGAAGTTTCGGCTGGCGATGTTCTGACGATTGAGACCCCCGGCGGCGGCGGTTTCGGCAAGCACTGACTGCCTGTCGGTTGAAACTGGCCGGTAACATATCCGTCGTGTGCCACTGGCTTTGCCAGTGTGGAATTACCTGCAGACGCCAATCCGGAACAACACTGGCAGAGCCAGTGGCGCACTTTCGCAGCGTGTGGTGAAGGTCAGGCAACGGCTTCGGACGGTTCAGCGGCAGGTGTCGTACGCGGACGCTGCTTTTGTGTCGGCCTTACCGAAAGTCCTTCCGCACAAACGTGTCGCACAACCTTCTGTGACAACTCGTCCATTTCCATGACGAGAGTTTCGACGCGACCGGACAGGTACATGTACATGATGAGTGACGGAATCGCGATGGCCAGTCCGAACGCCGTCGTTAGCAGAGCCATCGCAATGCCAGCGGCCAGCTGATCCGCCTTGCCCATCGCCCCCGCACTGGCGATATCGTTGAAGGCCTGAATCATGCCCACGACAGTGCCCAGCAGACCGAGCAGGGGCGTGACGGTCGCGACGCCGTTCAGCACTCGCAGGTGTCGACGAAGCTGACCAATCTGACGTTCACCGCCGTCGATGACGGCCTGCTCGACTTCAATACTGGGGCGCCCCCACTTCTGAACGCCATGCAGAAAGATCGCGGCCACAGGGCTGTCGTTCTTTTTGCATTGACTGAGCGCGGTGGCTGAATCGAGCTTGCCTTTGTGCAAATCTTCCAGGAACGGCTCGACGAAACCGCGTGGAATCACTCGGGAACGACGAAGCACGACGACGCGTTCGATCGTGAACCAGACAGAAATCACTGACGCGATCACAAACGGCACCAGCCAGCCACTCATTTTCTGGATGATTTCCACTGGGTGAGTCGGGATGCCCGACGATTCCGGACCGGCACTTGAGATCACAGCTGGTGTGCGAGTCACGCCGGAATCAGCAGCGCTCTCGACGGGCGCCGACGGTACGGGAGTGGGACCGGTGGTGTCCTGCGCCTGGACGACCACGGTCAGAACACTGAAAAGCAGCGCCAGTGCGAGTGTGGCCGCGGTATGACGCGAGCAGGTGTGCGGGGAGATGGAGTGGGGCGAAAAACGCATGGAGCAACCTCGATCCGTTCTTGCGACGGAATGTATCGTTTCTCTAAATGTCGACTGGATTCTCAATCGAATCAGCGAAAAGTTTCCGGCAAGGTCTCAGTCTATCGACGCGGCAGATTCTCGTTAACCGGCAAGATCGCCGTTTCAGGAAGTGCTGCCGAGTACCTTCAATCGTTCTGCGGCCCGTTTCGCGAAGTCCGTGTCTCCAAATTCCTTCTGCAGCGTCTGATACCACTTTACCGCTCCGTCGCGGCCTTCTTTTGTTCCGAGCAGTTCTTCGCACTGGCCAGCCTGGAACAACGCCGGTGCCTGCCATTCAGGGAATTTATAGAGGAAATAGACTTTCAAATATCCGTCGCGCGCGTCGGTGTATTGTTTCTGAAGAAAGTGGATTTCGGCAATCATCAATTGAGCTTTGGCTGCTGTCTCGGTTCGGCTTCCCGCTTCCGACTCAATGACACGCGTAAAGGCCGCAGTCGCTTCAGTGAATTTCGCCTGGTTTTTCCAGGCTCGCCCGACCACTTCGTCCAGCAGGTAACGGGTTGGCGAGTCAGCTTTCCATGCGCGAGCCTTCTCAGCAGTCGCCAGCACCGCGTCGTACTTTTTCTGACGGACCTGGCATTCGGCAAGTAACGCCCAGAGGTGGCCGACCCAGTCACTTTGTCCAACTTCGGGATCACTGACCTGCTGGGAAAGAGCTTCCAGCGTTTTCTCGGCAGCGGCAACTTCGCCCAGATTTAATTGAGCATTCCCAAGGTAAAAACGAACATCCGGCGTGTACTGACTTTTGGCAAACCGCTTCTCGAAATCGTCAGCTGAATCGACAACGTTTTTCCATTCGCCGGAGTCAGCGTCAATGCCGATGACGCGAAACAGTGAATCTTCCTGCACAGCCGCGTCTGCCTTTTCATCAGTCGCCAGGGCGGCGAACGCGGTTCTGGCGAACTTGACCTTGCCGTTGACCAGATCGCTTTCAGCGAGGCTGAATCGTGCGTTGTCGGCAACGCTGCTGTCGGGATGCTCGTTCGTCAGGCGGCGAAAAAGTTCGTCCGCTTCGTGATAGCGCTCGGCTTCGTACAGAACTAACGCCCACTCGTTCAACAGCTGGTCATGTTCGGGCCGTTTCGAGAACTGGCCTTCGACATCCGCGTAGATGCGATTGGCTTCGTCGGTCTGCTTGAGTCGAGCCTGAATCCGAGCCGCCTGCAGTCCAGCCAGAAATGCCTGCTCATGCGGGGCGAACTTTTTGTAAGCCGCCTCAAATGCCACCGCCGCTTCTTTGGGTTTCGAGGCCTGCTGCAGCGCATCACCCACCATAAACGCGGCCTCGGCGGCCAGCTCGTGCTGGGAATGTTCGTTGACGAACTGCTGAAAGTGCTGGGCCGCGGATGTGTAGTCCTTCTTTTTCAGTTCGGTCCACGCCAGCCCGGACAAAGCGGCCGCGTGAAAAGGAGATTCCGGTCCGGGCGGCAGCAGAGTCTCGAAGAAACGTCCGGCCACTTGCCAGTGTTCTGCCTGGTAGGCAGTTTCTGCCACGTTCAGAATCGTGCGGGAAACGATCGGACTTTCAGCATGATCTTTTAACAAACTGGCGATGGCCTTATCGACGACCGTCCAGTCGCGAGCTGCCGCGCTGGCATTCGCCACGTGCGACCATGCCTGATCACGAAGCGGGCCACTGGGATTATTCTGCAGGTAGCTGTTGGCGGACCTGATCGCGTTGGCGGGCTGTCCCGCTTCGAGAGAAAGATACGCGAACAGGATCAGTGACTCGGGCAGTCCGACTCTCGGGTTTTTCATCACAGCCTCGGCGAGCGGGGCAATCGCATCCAGCGCTCCCTGACGATCGCCTTGTTCCTGTCGGACTCGTGCGAGCTGATATCTTGCTTCGGCCTGCGTCTGCTCGCGTTGCGTCGAACTCAACACGGCTGCATAAATTTCAGCCGCCTGCTTCATGTCTTCGGGAGTTGCTCTCAGCATCAGGAACTGGCCCTGTTGCAGCTTGTGCGAGAGTCGGATCGAGCTGGTTTCGTAATCCCGCTCAAACTTACTGAGCAGCAGCTCGGCTTCCTTCAGTCGATCAGCTCGCGATGCGGGTTCCATCTGGCGTACGGCTTCCAGAATGCATTCGGTCGCGAAGTACAGACTGTGATCGGCGAACTGTCCCATCGGCCACTTTTGAGTCACCTTGAGAAAACTGGCTTCGGCCTGAGCAAGCTGTCCCGACCGAAACTGGCAGTCCGCCAGCTGGTAAACGACAGACTCCGCCAGCGGCATGTCTCCAGCTTTTTTCTCGACGTCGGTCAGAACTTCGGCCGCTCCTGAAAAATCCTTGAGCGCCTTGAGTGTCAGGCCTTTCCAGTAACCAGCGGTCACCGACTGTTTCGGATCGACTTCCGCCGCATCGAACCTGGCGAGCGCTTTTGAAAAATCGCTGATCTGATACAGGGCGAAGCCAGCGTTCAGCGTCGCGACTGACACGAGTTTACTTTCGGGAAATCGAACGCCGAGGGCTTCGTATTCGGTCACCGCTTCGATGAATTGCTTCTGGCTGAACAGGAGATTGGCCAGAGCAAGCTGCGCGGCATCGCCGCGTTGCTCCGGGGCCCCCTTTGCCGCTTCGCGATACAGCGTCAGTGCTTTGGCGGTGTCTCCGGTTGCCTCGGTGGCCTGAGCCAGACCAAAACGAGCTTCCGCGGCCATGCGGCCCTGAGGAAACAGACTGAGTGATGATTGCAGGCTGGCGACCGCTTCCTGCGATTTGCCGAGCCGCCTTTGGGCATCACCCAGATAAAACAGGGCAAACTCGCGAAACGGATCCTTCGGGTAATCTTTCAGACAGCTGTTGAAATCTTTCTCGGCACGTTCCAGCTCGCCCAGGTAATAGCTGCATTCCGCCACGCGGTATTTCGCGTGAGCAACGTCGCTGTTCTGCGGGTACTTCTGGATAAACGATTCCAGCGTCTGACGCCCGTCCGCGTGCTTTTCCAACTGAATCTGCGACAGGCCCAAGTAAAGTGTCCCGAAGGGAATCTGCTCGTGTTTTGGAAATTCCGTCTGAAATTCCCGAAAAGCTTCTTCCGCCTGCAGCCACCGCTCGGCTTTGTAGAGTCCTCGCGCGAAGTTATAAGCGTCCAGACCAGCGTCGGCGAAAGCCAGCGTCGGTTGCAGCAACGCGACGACCAACAGGACGATTGAAGTTCGCAACGAAACGACGGCGGACGATTTCCGTAAATTCCGTCTGAGCATGTCTCACTCCTGAGGCTTCGAAAGGCGAGTTCGAAACTGTTCGCCAGTGATGTCTCGAAGCCGAATCGGCATCCATGTAACTCGTCCCGCCGGTCAATGTGACAGTAAACAGGACCCCGGCGCGAATGGTACCTGTCGTGGATCCTCATCGTAAAGGGGCTGCCGCTCGATTTTGGCAGGCGGTTGCTGGCGAAAAAGCGGGACGATGCACCTCAATGAAAACAGCAGAGGAGATGCAAGTTTGATAAGAATATCGTTATCTTTTTGAGTCTTCACGGAATCTTCATGCCGAGGCCGATGCAATGAGCAGTGTTCTTAGAATCTCGATCTTCGTTTTGATGCTGTCGTCTGTCACCGTTTTGACCAGCGCTGCCGATCCGCAGTTCACCGCTGTCGAAGGGTGGCTGAAACCAGCGCCGGACATGCAGACGATCGGACAGGCTCACGGCGATGTTGCCGTCGCTTCGAACGGTGACGTCTATGTCAGCGTCGGTGGCACGCGTGGAGGGGTGCAGGTTTTCGATAAGTCCGGCAAGTACATCCGCAACGTGCCCAACGCTCCCGATGATTTTCATGGGTTCGTGATTCACAAAGAGCCAGGCGGAGAATTTATCTACGGCGCCCGTCTGGCAGGGCAGTCAATTCTGAAAATGCAGCTTGATGGGCGAATTGTGTTGAGCATTGCTGGCTCGACCATTCCGCCGGAACTGGTTCGAATGCGGGACGGCAAGCCGAATCTTCGACTGACGAATGTTGATGTCGCTCCGGACGGACGCATCTTCGCGGTCGATGGCTACTCCAGTGACATCATTCATGTCTTTGATGCGAATGGAGAGTATCTCGAAAGCTTCGGAGGCAAGGCGGCTCCGTACGGATTTAAGACCTGCCACAAAATCGCCATCGACACACGCTTCGATCCTCCACGCATTCTCTGCTGCGATCGCGAGAACCGTCGAGTGGTACATCTTTCGATCGCTGGCGAAGTGCTGAGCGTCGTCAAAGAAATGAAGCGACCAGCCGCGGTTGCTGTCTTCAAAGACTGGGCGGCGATTGCAGAAATCGAAGGGCGGGTCAGTCTGATTGACAAAGAAGGCAGAACTGTGGCTACTGTCGGTGCGAACGACGTGAAAGCTCAGACAGCTACCAATAAGGTCAAGCCAGCTGACTGGCGAACGGGAATCCTGACGGCACCACACGGAATTGCTTTCGACACAGCCGGCAACCTGTTTGTGACCGAGTACAACATTTACGGTCGCGTTGTCAGGTACGATCTCGCCAGGTGATCGAGTGGCCGGCGCGAAGAAGCGGAAACCTCGCCCGCAGACAAAGTGACTCGGATTGCGACTCAGCGGGTTCGATGAAAGTGGAGTTTCTCTCCAACCGGCATTGATCGGTGAGATTACGCCGAACCGGAGTTCGTGCAACGTCGATTCACGTCAACGTCGTCCTGGTTCGATGGATGTTTCTAGTGCAGGATGCAATTCACCGCGCCCGCAGAGTATTCCTTACCGTCAACACTCTCCGGCGTTGTAGTCTGATGCTCGTCCAGGAGAATTCGAAACGCTCGATTCCTTCCCGCAGCTTTCGATCGATAGAGACAGGCATCGGCGTGGGAAAACAGTTTGTCCGTCGACAGTTCTTCGAATCCGGATCGGACAACCGCAGCACCAATCGATAACGTGAGTTGGCTGCGCTGCAGACCGGCAGGGATCCTGATCTTCCGCATGGACTCCTGAATTCTGCGAATCGGGAGGTCGATTGCGTCGGAGTCGCAGTTGAAGCACAACGCCGCAAACTCATCACCGCCAATCCGGGCCACGACGTCGTAGCTTCGCAGTGAGTCTTTCACGCTTTGGCCCACCGCTGCCAGAACGTCGTCTCCGGCCATATGCCCGCACTGATCGTTGACCTGTTTGAAAAAGTCGACATCAAAGAGGAACAACGCCAGCGGCTCGCTGTTTCGTGTGGAGCGATCCCACTCTTCTTCGAGACGCCGCATGAACATTGTGCGGTTCGCAAGCTGAGTGACGTCGTCTGTGCCAGCTGCCCGCAGAGCCGGTTCAAGTCGTCTCCAGCTCATCAGCACATCATTGTGAGTCATCACGCCAACGATCTGTCCCTGTTCGACAATCGGAATGCAGGCGACATCGCTGCCATCGACGACCTGGAGGGAGTTGGTGGGACGGTTCGGCGACTGCGCCAGTCTGGTCATCATGAGATCTTCGACCGGTCTCGACTGCCAGGTGGCGGTGTCCTCGCTGTTGAACATTTCTGTGTATCGAGTGACATCCTCACGCGACACGATTCCGACGATTGTGTTTCGTTTGTCCTGAACGATCGCGTATAGAAATTCGCTTTCTTCCATCAACAGTGCCAGGTCGAGCAGGGAAGTACCGGCTCGAACAATCGCGGCTGCGTGCGACAGACTGGAAGATACCGTCAGACGGCCCTCGTGAAAGCGAGGTTGGACAGGCATGACAGACTCATTCGAGGAAGAGTGACATTACAACTGAGGAGCAGAACTGAAAATTTTGCCCCCCAGCATATAGCTCTTTACCTCCGACCCGGCGAGGTAAAAGACGCAAGAGTGAGATGGTCCGTACCGTTAGGCTTTCAGTCGCCCGTCGCTGCCGAAAGAATCGTTGCAGTCAGAAACGTCGACACATCGTGACAGGCACTCACCATAAGCTGACCGAGAGAGTTCGCCATCTGATCGAACTGAGAAATCAATCGGTTGTGATCCAGTTGTCCGTAGAGCTGATGAAGCTGGCGATCGACAACGCTGGATCGTCGGCACGTTCAGCCCGGTTCGAGACAACGCCTGCAGATCAGCCTGGAGACTCAAGCCCGAGATTCGTTTGTAAAAGCCGGTTTTCGAGGCCGGACCGGTATCCATAAGGTATTATTGACGACGGATCCTGTTCCGGGATTTGATCTTTCAGAGCGTCCGTCTGGAGACATCGCAGATCGCTCATCGAGAAAGTCGCAGTTCGCCGCATCCTGAGGGAAAAGATTCACGCGGCTGAAGAATGCCTGGCCAGTGTCGATCAAGAGACGAGGGGTACGTCGTTAGTCGTCTGTTCGGAATCCGTAAGTCCTGCGAAGGTCTGCCATGAGCGATCAATCCTCAATCGACAATGGTTTGCGAAAGCTGCGGATCGCGTTGCATCTGACTTGCCTGTCAGTGACTCTTGGTCTGGTACTTGCTGCGGTGTTTGTGATCTATCGGCCACTTCATGCGGAAGAGCCCCGCGTCCGCAATGACACGACTGGCACCCAAAAATTCCTCAACCACCAGGACGAAGTGGCGAAGGACTCGCAACAGCGGAACGTTCACCGACCTGAATCGAGAACGCTTCTTCCGGAAGAAAGGACAAAGATTCCGGAAGCAGTAGAGAAGACGGAGTTTCTGGCGCAGCTCTCACAGCTGGCAGCGCAGAGCGGAATGAAGATTGACGAGTTCCGCTCCGGCGACGAAGTTGTCCTGAAGACGCATCGCGCGTTGCCCATTCACATCAGTGGCGAAGCGTCCTACGCAGGCCTCTGCCGTTTTCTGGTGGAGCTGGAGAAGGTTGAACGCCTGACTGAACTCACCGCGTTACATGTCAGCGGAAGCTACGGAAAAGCCGATACCTATCCCGTCAGCATGACCATCAACATCTTCTTTGGACCGCTCTCGGACCAGAAGGAATTAACCGCAGGCGGCGAGGAAACTTCAACACTCTGGTTCCTCCGGTTTTGAGAAAAGCCAACCTTCTCGACGTGGCCCTCAGCAACAGTCTGCAGCACGGCGTTGACCGGAAGAAACTGACACGACCTTCCGGGGCAAAAGCGATATTGAAGTCAACCGGCTTCGTCATTCCGGCGGCAAGTCCGGCCTGCCGACGTCTTTGGTTGCGGCAGCACCGTCACGACGGGAATCGAAATCAAGCGAAGATCTCATTGACAATTCGCACCTGTTCGACGCCGGTCAGTTTCTCTTTGAAACCGTGATGTTCAAAGAAGAGTTCCTCGCTGTGCAGGCCCAGGGCGTGCAGGATGGTGGCGTGCCAGTCGTTCACACTGACTCGATTCTCCACAGCGTTCCAGCCGATCTCGTCGGTGCTGCCGTAAACCGTTCCGCCTTTGACTCCCGCTCCAGCAAACCAGACGGAGAAGCCCGGCGGTCCGTGATCGCGTCCTGCATTCTTCGGATCGCTGCCCTCACGCATCTGAGCCACGGGCAGACGACCAAACTCGCCGCCCCACACCACCAGGACATCGTCCAGCAGGCCGCGTTGTTTGAGGTCAGCCAGCAGACCACCAATCGGCAGGTCCGTCTTCCTGCAAATGCCAGGCAGTGACGTTCCGATGTTGCTGTGGTTGTCCCATTGTTGCCCGGACGTAAACAACTGCACGAACCGGACACCGCGTTCGACGAGTCGCCGAGCGAGCAGACACTGACGACCATACGCATCCGTGGTCTTCTCGCCGATCCCGTACGCTTCGAGCGTCTGTGGCGTTTCCTGTGTGATGTCGAGTGCGTCGCTGGTGGACAGCTGCATTCGGGCGGCGAGTTGATAACTCGCAATCCTCGCGTCGAGCTGCAGCTCGCCAGGACGCTGCTGCTTATGAATCCGGTCGAGCCTGGCGAGCAGGTCGCGACTAAGTCGTTCGACATCGGACGGTTCGTCTGTTTCCGGTTTGAGATTCAGAATTGGCGTGCCTTGAGACCGCATCCGCGTGCCTTGGTACAGCGGCGGCAGGTAACCCGATTGCCAGTTCTGCCCCGAATTCGTCGGCAGTCTTCCCTCGGGAGAGTCCAGCACGACGTAGGCCGGAAGATTCTGGTTTTCACTGCCAAGTCCGTACGTCACCCACGAACCCAGCGACGGCAAACCCGGCATTAATTTGCCGGACTGAATCTTGAACAGTGCCGGTTCGTGATTCTGATGTGTGTTGAACATGGATCGAATCACGGCGATGTCGTCGACATGCTTCGACAGGTGTGGCAGCAGTTCTGAAACGTACATGCCAGACTGACCGTGTCGCGCAAACTTGAACGGGCTTCTCATGAGGCCGCCCGCGGCATCGGGTGACGACAGGTCTTTAGCGATGTCCTTGAGAATCGACTTGCCGTGGTTCCGGTCCAGCTCAGGTTTTGGATCAAACAGGTCCACCTGGGACGGACCTCCCTGCATGAAGAGCTGGATAACGGCCTTTGCCCGCGGTTTGAAATGAGTCTGCTTTGGCGTCAGATCAAACGCTCGACGCACGGCCTGGTGCGGCGCCTCGGAGGCGATTGCGTGGTCACCGTAAAAGTCTCGTGAGAACAACGACGCCAGCGCGGCTCCTTGAAGCCCGTTGGCAACACTGCCCATGAAGGTTCGGCGGTCAGGTTCTGACATGGTTTATTTCCAGTCCGTTCGACTGAGATTTGATCTATTACGAGCTTTGTGTTGCGATGAGTTAAGCCACAGAACACGCCGAGGCCTCAAAGACATAGTTTTCAGAATATCTCTGAGAACTCAGTGTTCTCTACGGCTCCATTTTTCTCGCGTTATCCGCAGATTTCTTTCGAAACCGGCCCTAATCAACAAACAGAAACTCGGCTGAATTCATGATGATATGACAGAAATTCGCCAGCGCCAGAGTCTCGGGCGACGGCGACTTTACATTCCTGGCGGATTCGTTCTGTGGCTCGGACTGGCGACGTTCCCAGGTGGCCGTCAGCTGGCTGAGAGTCTCCAGTGCCAGTTGAGTTTCTTCAGATGTCGGCTGACGGCTGAGTGCGTCCTGATAAACCTGTTCGACCTGCCTGTAGCGGTCGTTGCCTGCCTGTGTCTCGATCCTCTGAGCAAACTGCAGTGCCAGTTCCCGGACCATCCCGTTGTTCAGTAAGTGCAGAGCCTGGGAAGCCACCATTGAATTGGGCCGCTCCACACAGTTTGGACTCATCTGCGGAAGATCGAAGGTTTCGAGAATGGACGGCAGTTCTTTGCGTCGTTGCTGGACGTAAACCGTTCGTCGCCAGCCGGCATCGTTGCGGTTGGCGGTGACGAGTCCGTCATCTCGAACGGTGACCGCGTCCGGTTCTCCGAATGCCGTCATGTCGAGTTCTCCTGAAGCAGCGAGCAGGCTGTCCCGCAGCGGTTCTGCTTCGAGTCGCCGCAGCGGCATCCGTGACAGCCAGCGATTGTCGGAGTCTCGCTCTTCGCTTTCCGACCGCAACGCGGACGATTGCCGGTACGTCTGACTAAGCATGATCTGCCGATGCAGCCACTTGAAACTCCAGCCGTTCTCCATGAAAGAAACGGCCAGCCAGTCCAGCAGTTCCGGATGCGTCGGCGCGACACCGGTGTGACCGAAGTTGCCGAGTGATTCGACGATGCCGCGACCGAAATGATGAAACCAGATTCGATTGACGATGACTCGCGCGGTCAGTGGATGCCTCGGATTCGTCAGCCACGTGGCAAACGCCAGACGTCGTCCGGTAGAACCCGGCCGTTGTGGAGCAGTTACAAACGGCGTCCTGCCGTCGGTCAGAACGGACGGAACTCCCGGCCCGACCAGATCGCCGGGATTGGTGAATTCACCACGTCGAAAAATCCAGGTCGGCGACGGTTCGCCGCGATCCCACAGCGCGCGGATCATCGGCTGTGCCGGCAGTTTTACCTGCAAAGCTTTGATCTGTTTGTCGGACGCTGCTTTGAGCGTCTTGAACTGTGGATATTTCTTAACGAGATCGGCAGAAGTTACCGTCAGCAACTTTTCGTAATCATTGGCCAGCTGCCGCTGAGAATCGTTTCGTTGTTTCTTCGGAATTTGAAGCATCGCCAGAATGTCCTTGTGCAGCTCTTCGGGAACATCCTGCAACTTCTCCGTAATGAATTGCGTACGGAACTCGGTCTCGCGATCGGCGATTTCTTTTTCGGAGTCTGAGATCTGCTTTTCAATCGGCCTCCGCGCGTCCTTCCATTGCTTCGTCGCCTCCGCGGTAACATGCGAAAGGTTTCGACGCGTCGGATCTTTCTGTTTCGACTGACCAGCAACCGACGTCGGCTTCAGCCAGTCGTAAACGTCATACGCTCCCTGAAAAACGGAAACGAGCCGGTAGTAGTCTCGCTGTGGAATCGGGTCGTACTTGTGCGAGTGGCACTGCGCACATCGCAGTGTCAGACCCATGACGGATGACCCGAGCACTTCGATTTCGTCAGCGACGACTTCAAAACGTTCGGCCACCGTGTCGACAATGTCGGACCCGGTTCCGTCCGGTGCCATCCGCAGGAATCCAGTCGCGACCAGAGCATCCATCATTTTATCGGTGACGGCATCAGCATTTTCGAAATCGTAAAGTTCGTCACCGGCAAGCTGTTCAAGCAGAAACCGATCGTACGGCTTGTCGTCGTTCAACGAACGGATGACGTAATCTCGATAACGCCAAGCGTGATTTCGAATCTGATCCGCCGAACGTTTTCCTTCCGAGTCGGCATAGCCCGCCACGTCCAGCCAGTAGCGTCCCCAGCGTTCGCCGTAACGAGGAGACTTCAGATAGTGGTCGACAACTTTCGCGTACCAGTTTGCCGAATCGTCTTTGAGAAATCCCTCAACATCATCCCAGTGTGGCGGGAGCCCGGTCAGATCAAACGCGGCTCGCCGAATCAATGTCAGTCGTTCCGCCTGCGGCGACGGCGTCAGGTTGTGCTCTTTCAGTTTTCGCTGGACGAAGTAATCAACAGGCGACAGATCGCTTGCGGGAATCACTGGTTTCCGAGGAGTCTGGAACGACCAGAATTTTCGATCCTCATCCGAAACAAGCGGGTCGGGAGTGTCAGCCTGCACATCCGGAGCGATGTCGTGTTGGATCGCTCCCTGCTCGATCCACCTGGCCAGCAGCTTTGTTTCTGCAGATTCCATCGGTCGCACACCGGCGCGAATCAGTTCTTTCGGCGGCGGCATATCCTTCGTTTGGATCCGTTTCAGGATCAGGCTTTCGCTCGGTTTACCCGGTACGACCGCCGGACCAGACTTTCCGCCTTTAAGAATCGACTCGACCGTTCGCAGATCGAGGTCCGCTTCTTTCCGGCGTGCTCCATGACAAACCACGCAGCGTGTGTAGAGGTAGGGCAGCACATCGTGCTGAGTGACAACTACTTCGGCAGCAGCGGACGAAGTTCTGGCACCGCCCTCAATCCATTGACGGATGAGCTCAGTTTCCGATTCCGTCAGAGGCGTCTCGCCCTCCGGAGGCATGTCGCCGCCTTCAATCATGATCCACAGCATGCTGTCTTCGAGAACGTCGACGACAGCCGACTCGCCGGATTCTCCACCTCTGCGAACACCCGCCATGCTGGAAAGATCGAGGTCACCTTTGCGAGCGGTCGCGTTGTGACAATCAGCGCAACGCGAGTTGAAGATCGGAAGAATATCACGTTCGAAGACGGGAGCATCGGCATCAGCAGCTTCCGCCGCCTGGCTGACCGCCGACAGCAACATTGCGAGGCAGAATGTGAAAACCAACGTCAGTCGAGTCGGGACAGGCATGAGAGACCAGTGGGTGAGAGCTGTGGCGGGAGACACTGCAGGACCAACAGTGTTTCATAGACAGGCGCTGATGGCAAGATTCGACCGGCCTGACGCGAAACGGAACCTCACGCGGATCAACAATGGCTTCAGGCGTCGCCCGATGAGTCGTTACCCAATCCGTGATCAAATCGTGCGAGGTGGCTGTACAGATTCAGCAGACGGTCCCCATCCAGAGCGGCAGCCAGCGCGTCACGTTCCGTCTGGAGAGAAATTCGATCACCGCTGATCATCGCTCGTTCTGCGCGAGCGACGATCAGCAGCGGTTCAGCGGGCAGCAGCGCATTGCCCTCTTCGATGAGGCGATCCGCCTCGTCGCCAGCTCCACGCGCCAGCGAGACTCTCGCCGCCTGAGCTATCACGGAAACATCATCCGGCGACAACCTGACCGCACGATCGCATTCGGCCTGGGCTTCGTCGAGTTGTCCGAGAACCAGCAAACAACGAGACGCTATCACCGCCGGCAGAGGATCTAATTTGTGAAGATCCTTCTCGATTCCACGAATCGCCTCCAATGCTTTCGCAGGCTCCCCCTGATCGAGATACACCGTCGCGAGCGACAGTGCTGGCGGCGGAAAGTGCGGAAACTCTTCACGAATCTTTTCACAGTAGGGGACGAACTTTTCCAGCTGACGCTTAGCCAGCAACGCAGCCGCACCGCTGTATCTGAGTTGTTTGTCCTGCTTAACAACTTCGTAGTTCTCTTTGCAGCTTTCGATCACTTCATCGAAGTCATTGCGTTGCGCAGCCCCCGTAATCAGTCGACCGATTTTGAGTTTCTTACGAGCATCACGGTTGGGAGAGCTACCAGTGAATCCGAAGATAATCCCTCCAAGGAGTGCGAGTAGCATTGCGAGAGTTACGACCGCTCTAATAATTGCTGGTTCCGGGCTATTTGG
>JABMPE010000041.1 GCA_013203845.1 Rhodopirellula sp.
ACGTACCCGCTGCCCGAAGCGCAGCTCGACCGGTTCATGTTCCAGGTGTTTGTCGACTATCCCAGTGAAGAAGAAGAGTTTCAGATTGTACGGCAGACGACTGCGACAACAGCTTCATCGGTGAAGGAAGTTCTGTCGCTCGAAGAAATTCTTGCTCTGCAGCAAACGGTGCGGCGTATCCCGGCGGCCGATCATGTCATTCGGTACGCCATGCAGTTTGCTCGTCTGACGCGGCGTGAGAAGGGCGACGTGCCGGATTTCGTCACAAAGTACGTCAGCTGGGGAGCCGGCCCGCGAGCCAGTCAGTACCTGATTCTGGGGGCCAAGGCGCGAGCCATGTTGAAAGGTCGCGCGTACGTATCGACCGACGACGTGCGAGCGGTCGCCGCTCCCGTGCTTCGGCATCGGATCGTGACCAACTTCAACGCCGAAGCCGAAGGTGTGAATTCTGATGAGATTGTGCGAAGGCTTGCCGAACTGATTCCGGCCGGCGCAGCCTCAGCAAACGTCAGCAGCCGCATCCCGCCTGTCTTCAAGGAAGCGTGAGCCGCCCGTGGATGACTCACCGAATTACCTCGATCCAAAGACGCTGGCGCGTCTCAGCGGGTTGGATCTCAAGGCGAGACTCATCGTTGAAGGGTTTGTTTCCGGCCTGCATCGCAGTCCGTACCACGGTTTCTCGGTCGAGTTCGCTGAACATCGAGAATATGTTCCTGGAGATGATCTGCGGTATGTCGACTGGAAAGTGTTCGGGAAGAACGATCGCTACTACCTCAAGCAGTTTGAGGAAGAGACCAACTTCGCCTGCAATCTGTTACTCGATACCAGCCAGTCGATGAACTACCGCTCGGCTTCAGCGGCGATGAGTAAACTCGACTACGCCAAACACGTGGCGGCGGCCATCGCGTATCTGACGATTCAGCAGCAGGACGCAGCAGGGCTGGTCACGTTTGCGGATTCCGTCCAGAATTTCGTTCGCCCTTCCAGTCAGCCGTCTCATCTGCGGCAGCTGTTTCACGTGCTGGAACAGGCTGCGCCGGCTGGTGACACGTCACTCGGACCCGTGCTGCATGATCTGGCGGAGCGAATTCGCAAACGCGGCCTGGTCATCATCTTCAGCGATCTGTTTGACGACGCGGATTCATTGCTGATGGGGCTGAAGCATTTTCGCCATCGTCGGCACGACGTCAGCGTTGTGCAGGTGATCGATCCGGCTGAGCAGGATTTTCCCTTCGAAGATCCGACACTTTTCAAAGGCATGGAACAGCCCGTCGAGTCACTGACCGAGCCAAAGTCCATTGCGAAGGCTTACCGGGCCGAGTTTGCAGAGTTCCTCAACAGCGTGGCATCCGGTTGCCGCGACCTGGGAATGAGCTACCACCTGATTCGCACCGATCAGCCGTTGGACGTGGCACTGACCGCGTTTCTGCAGACGCGATCGCGGATGGGTCGTCAGGTGTAACTACGAAATGGCGACAGTGCAGCCTACGCTTCATCCGTAGCCACTCCCTTAAGAATCACCAGCGTGCGGTCATCCAGATTTCGCCCGCCGGTGTGAGCTTCGTAACGCGTCCAGATGTTCTCAAGAATTTCGCATGCGCTTCCGTCGGCCTGTTCCTCCAGAGCAGACAGGATGCCGGCATTGCAGAACATTTCATGCGACGCGCTGCGGGCTTCCACGATTCCGTCGCTGAACAGTACGAGCAGATCATCAGGGCCGATCGGCAATGATGCACACGTGTAATCAGCCGCTTCGACGACCCCCAGCAGCATGCCCAGCGATTCCAGGCTGCGAACTTCTCCATGGCGGACATAGAGTGGAGGCGGATGGCCTGCATTTGAGTATGTGAAGATTCCCGTTTCGTGATCGTAGATACCCACGATCAGCGTCAGAAACTGCTGGCACGCGGTGACGTGAAACAAGGCCCGGTTCACGATGTGAAGCATGCGGTCCGGGGCAGGGATTTCTCCCGGACTTGCTTCCAGACATGCATGTAATGCCCCTCTCGCTGCGGTCATCACGATGGCCGCGGGGATGCTGTCACCCGAACCGTCGCCCACCATCACCATCGTCCGCTTGTCGTCGAGACGCACGACGTCGCAAAGGTCACCGCCAACTTCGCAGCGACTGCGATTTCGAACCGCAATGTCGCATCCGGGAAAACGTTCGTCGATATCGCAGAAACTGGCTGTCGCGCTGGCGACGACGTCGAGCTCCCGAACCAGCTTCTGTCGTTCGGCGCGTTCGGAGTAAAGCACGATGCGTTCCAGCGTGTCGGCGATCTGATTTCCGAATCCGCGCAGCAGGTGAATTTCGTTTTCATCGATGTCGCGTCGCCGGCGGTCGTACAACCAGAGTGTTCCCACCGGTCCAGATTCGTTTCCGACGCAGACACAGATAGCGGTCTTCATGTCTTCCGGCAGCCAGAAATGTGAGTTTTCGGTATCGGCATGTACTGCGCTGATACCAGTTTTCAGTGCTTCGAGATCGAACGGCGACGAGGCCAGTGAACGGCGCTTGGTCGGGATGTCGTTCTCGGCAATGTGATGTGACATCCGGAATCGAATCGAGCGTCCATCGGGTGCAAGGACAAACAGTGCAGCTCCGCGAAAGCGAGGTAAACAGACACAGGCACGCATCAGAGCCCGCAGCCGCATGCGGATATCGTGATCACTGGGTTCTCTCGTCGTAACGAGCGCGCCGATTTCTGTCGCCTGATGCTTGATCTGTCGTCGTGAATTCAGAATCTGATTGGTCTGGGCTGCCAATAAACCGGCAAGCCTGTGTGCGGACTCGAATGATAGTTTCGGCTGATGGATGCCGGGCACATCCAGATGGAACGCGCCAATGCGTTGGAAACCATCCGAAATGTCCTCGTGCCAGCACCAGTCGAGTTCGCGACGGTCAAAGCCGTTCTCTGAATTTCCGGAATCCCGCAGGAACTTCAGCAACCAACCGGTGGCATCGGAAAATTCGCGACAGATGCCGTGCAACCAGTTATCGGTATTCGTGGCGCGGCGTTCGTTTTGTGTCTGAACTTGTGGCGGCATGGAGACCGTTTCTGTGGTTACAGCTGCTTTGTCTGATCGACAGAGTCGCCGTCGGCAATTCGCTGACGTCAGTTACGCCTTCAGTTTTACACCGGGCATTTACTTTTTCCCGAATGTCGAGTCGTCGTGCTCAGTTGATGATGTTCTGCGGTCGTGGAATTGAGTGAAGTGTGCAACGTGTGGGGCCGAAGGATTGGTCAGGCGGTTCGTCACCGGGTCAATTCCAGAAAGTTCACAGCACGTTGTCCTCGATGAATCAATGATGATGAGAGCGTTCACTCTCAAGCATCGACTGTCGTGAGGTCGCGGGCTGAATCTGGAATCGCATCGAAATGCTCAGGCCAGTTTCCCGTCGCGTCTGGTAACTGCTTCGGATGGTCGATTCGATGAAGTCTGCCCTGCAGATGCTGCTGGTAATTCCGGTTTTGCGGTACGATGCTGGGGCTGTTGACAGCGCTCGGGAGAAAATGATGGAACTGCTTCAAGACTTTCCGGTAATCATCCAGCTGCCTGTTCAATGGGGCGACCAGGATGCACTGGGACATGTCAATAACGTGGTATTCTTCCGCTGGTGGGAATCATCAAGAATTGCCTACGCCGAAAGAATCGACCTGCTGGGCACCGGACGCACCGGTCGATTCGGCACAGTGCTGGCGTCGATGACGTGCGACTTTCGGAAGCAGGTTGTCTATCCGGACAACGTGCTGATAGGTGCGCGGATCGGGCGAGTTGGAAACTCCAGCCTGCACATCCAGCATCGACTTGTCAGCGAGCAGCTGAACGCAGTCGCGGCCGAAGCGGTGTCGGTCATGGTGTCGTTCGACTTTGAACAGCAATGCAGCTGTCGGATCAGTGATGAGATTCGAGCTGCTGTTTGTGTACTCGAACCTGGCCGCATCATCGACGGACTGAGCAGCTAATGATCAGGCACCCGGAATTCCGAACGACAGGTCGATCATCCGCAGGTGGATGCTGTTACTGGCTCAGCCCGGGATTCAGTCACCGATGCCAAGATTCGCTTCAATTTCCCGAGCCCGTGGAGACATCAGGTATTTGCGAAACGGATCGTTTTCGCTGACTCGCGGTTTGTCGCCACGGCCTTCAATGCCCACCTGGTCCCACTCACCAGTGGCTTCGTCTCCACCCATCTGGTAATCCAGACCGTGTGGCCTCAGCGAGGTTTTCATGTATTGAGTCATCTCTTGTACCGGTTGCATTGCGGCACAGCCGGACACGGCGAACATCAGCACTAAAGCGGCAACGTTGCGAAGAACTCGCATGATTTGGCCCCTGACTGGGGAGAGGAATGGAGGTGCAGGCAGGTCTTTTCGGCGTTATTTCGTGGCCAGTTCCGGACTGATAAAGAGTGTCAGAGTGACTGTGTCACCGGCTTTTACGGCAGTGCCGGCAGCTGGCTGCTGATCGTAAACTTTGAAGATGTCGGCGGAGCTGGCTGCGACCCGGCCCTGTCGGAATTTGATGATCAAACCCGCAGTCGTCAGTGTTTTCTGTGCGTCTTTCCAGTGAGCCCCGATAACTTTTGGCGTCGTTACGGGACGAGCGACTGGTGAGGCTTCAACTGCAGAAGTGGTTGTCGACTTCGGTGCCGCAGCAGGAGATTCGCCTCCGGTCTGCTGAACGGCGGGCATATAGAGCGTTAAGGCAACGACGGAACCATTCTCGACTGCTGTTTTGGGAGCGGGGTCCTGCTTCTGGACTCGATAAGTGAGTTCATTTCGCGCGGCAGGTTCGCCACGAATCAGTTTGACGGTGTATCCGGATTTCTGAAGAAGTGATTCCGCCTGTTTGAAGTCGAAGCCAATGACCGAAGGCAACAATTGCCGACCGTTGGGAACAGTCGCCGGCTGTCGCTCAGCAACTTCTTCCGGAGCGACTTCCGCCGCCTGAATGTCGTACTTGCTGAGGTCAGGCTTGAACGGGTCCTTTTCTTTCCAGGGAAGAAGCTTTTGGAGCAATCCTTTTTCAGGATTCTTGGCGATTCTCGGAAAGGTGTAGACGGTTTCTCCTGTCCCCGCTGGATTCAGTAACTGAACGGCCATTGGCAGCATCGTTTTTCGTTCAATGCGAACTCTTGCCCATTTGTAATTCTCAGCGTCCTGTTTCCAATTTGGTTGAACAAGCAAATCGATCACATCTGCATTTTCCATCATGACGCGAAGCTGATATCGCTGTTTCGCCATTTTGGGCTCCATCCCAAAAAGAAACGGCAGCGGTCCATTCATGATGTTCTGGCCTTGGGCCTGCGGAGGAATAGGAAACTGTTCAACGATCATCGACTCGTCATCAATAGATAGCACCTGTCGTCCATCGCAGATCCATCGTTCCTGTTTGTCCAGAGTAACCGTCAACTGTACCTGTTTATTCGTTGCAGGGTTCAGCTTTGGAAAAGGTTTCTTCGCTCCTACAGGATCAGGAATAAAGTCGATGCGTCCTTTGTCTGGTGCTTCATAGTAGAACCGACCGCTTGAACGTCGGGCTACTTGAAATACGAAATCGTATTCGATCCGAACGTGGTCGCCTTCTAGACGTTGGACCTGGAGCGACTTCGCGTGCCAGTCTTTGAGGATCTGATCAAGCTGCTGGGCCTGCGGATCAACGGCTGGTTGCTGCGGAGCCACCTGCGCTGAAGTGGGCTCTGCGTTCAAACAGAACAAAGCGGTTATCGCCGTTGCGAAGACAAGTCTCGCGAGAGATTCTCGTGCCATGAGCGATTCGGATCCTTCCGTCGTGGTGCGGGCATCCTTGCCCGATAGTGGCTGAGTTCAGGCCAGCAGACTTCGATCAACAGGGGGCTGAGTTTGATGAAGAAGTGTGTTTCAGACGCAGTTTTCAGTGGCGAAAACGAGTCTGAGCAGGCCAAAGCGGCGGGAGTCTATCGCCTGTCAGAATAAGGAACCAGAGCATTCGCAGGTGCGTTGTGGAGCTGGGGATTATTGACTGACCTTGGCGATGTGGGACGATTGGCGGCTCCTTGAGCCTCAATCGAAAACGCCGCGGGACGGACAGGATGAAGGTCCAGCGGCTGTTGTGTGAATCGGTCAGGCTGATGCAGTGGTGCTGGCTGTGCAAACTCAGCCGGTTGATCAGACGTTGGATACTTATCCGACCGTGAAACGATTCCAGGAAAATGTTCCAACAGAGACGCTGTTAACGCGGCGGCATAGTATCGGTGCCCGGCTTCTGAAAACTGGGTTGAATCGGTTTGGTAAAGATCGTCAATCGACGAATTGCTGCGAAAAATGGAAATCGCGTCGCACAGTGGCAGTGCCGCTGCCGTGGTAAACCTGGTGACCAGTTCCTCGGGGCGAGTCGTTTCAATCAGCGTTCCGGGGTAGATGCCGTTCAAATCGGGGATTCGTGCTCCTCGACTGGCGGTTGCGGATAGCTGCCACGGTGCGGGGTGGACAGCGACCAGCAGGCGGATTCCCTGTTCCTGACAGAGGTCTGCCAGATAAGCGAGCGGTGACAATGCGAGCTCAGCCTGGAGCGTCCAGATACTGCTTTCATCGGTCAGCCAGGCATAGCGGGACCGAGGGGCATCGACGGAAGAAGAATTCAAAGATTGCTTCTGGTCAATCAGTCCTGACACCTTGTTCTGAGCCCACTGCCAGCTCATGAAATTCTGAGTGAATGGCTTCGTTATCGGGACACTTGAAAGTCCTGGAGCGGCACACAGCAATGGCTCTTCGTCAGCATTGAGTTCAGTCAGGCGGCGAAATCGATGATCATCCCAGACGTCGGACATGTCGAAGTGGGCAATAATAATGTCGGGTTCCAGAATCAGGAGCCGATGACGGAACTGCAGGTAATTTAACAGCGGACAGAAATCGGGCACGCCACCATTGATGACTTCGAGCTTTTTCGTCGCGCGTGACTGCAATCGATTCTGAATCAGGCTGCAGAAGGTTTGCGGCTCATCCACAGCAGAGCCCAGGACGGCTTCGTCTCCGAGGCACAGAATTCGAAGAGTGCCCGCAGGTTTCGGGATCCTGATTTCCGGGCCGCGCAGGCCAATGCTGTTGGTTCGAAGTTCGACTGGTGGTTGATCGGTATCACCCGGCACACTGATGCGTTGCATTGGGTTGAGTTCGTGATGCGTGTACCACGAAGGAGAAGTCGCCAGCTGCGATTTCGCAAGACACGTAGTCAGTTGCGAGCGGCATGCCGTGATTCGAAACGCAAACTCGACAACGCAAGGCGCAAGGACCAGTACGAGCAAGGCGAGCGAAACTGGTTTGAGGCTTTTGAGAGTCCGACGGATCATCCGTTGTACTCGAAGGGGCGAATCAGTCCATTGAATACAGGATCCGTCAGGAGTACCCCGAGCGTCCCTGCCGTCACTTCACGGCAAAATCTGAATAGAAATCGAATAGGTCTCAGTCAGTCTATTCCGTGTCGCAGAATCGTATCGGCAGCCACAGAACGCCACAACACGATTCTGAAGGGGCTGATACTGCAAATCCAGGCCCACCACCCCGCCTCATCAATGACGGCGTCTGGAGATTCTTTCGGCTGCGCAGCTTGCGGAATCGGAAGTAGAAGTACCGGTACGATCGAAGTGATAGCTTTTGATACGGTCCACGGCTCAGGCAACCTGTTTACCCGCTTTACCCGCAGAATTGACCCGATCGATTCATCTGGATATTCTGAGGTTTGGTGTTTCGGTGCGTTTGAACTCGAACGCTGCCCGACATCGCCCCCACCTGAGTTCCTACCACGCATAGTTTTGCCTGCGATACTCGAAACAGAATTATCTCGCAGCTGCATTGCGAGTCTTGCTCGATCAATCGCCGGCGCACCCACCCCTGAAACTCCCAGTTTGGTTGTTCTTATGTCAGTACGTCTTACGTGCATTGATGTCGTCCCGTCGGCATCTGACGCAGTTGTGACTCAACTGCCGATAACCATTGGTCGGGGAGACGAGGCTGATATCTGCATTCGAGATACATGGTCCAGCCGGGTTCACTGCAGGATCAGCGTTCGTGATCAAAGGCTGTTTCTTGAGGATCTCGGGTCCAGCAATGGAACGCTGGTGAACGGCGTTCAAATGCGTGAATGCCCGCTTCGGAGCGGCGACCAGATTACGGTTGGCATCACGACCTTTCGGGTAACATACTCCCGGCTTCCCGAATCCCGGATGTCGAAACAATCCGATCCGGTGCTCGCAAAATCGTAGTTCAACTCATGGCGATGCTTTGCTCACAGGCCCGACGCGACGATTTAGTCTGAAGATTCTGCGGCGGTCCCAAATGACTATGGGGCCGTGGGAAATGGTCGACAGTACACGACCCTGGTGACGCGGAAAGCACAACATGCTCGCTAGTGCGAGAGTCAACTGGCTGATCCTCAAGACAAGCGTCGAAGAGCGACTGATTTACCGTGGCGATTTTGCGTTCGCCACACTGGTGCGTTTTCTGCCGATCGTCACGCTCGTGTATCTCTGGGGAGCGATTTACAGAGTGGGCAGTGACCATCCTCGCGGCACGCTGAACGGCTACGACTACCCGGACATGGTGGCTTATTACCTGATCGTGATGGTCGGGCGAGCGTTTTCCAGTATGCCAGGTCTTGCCAGTGGAATTGCTCGCGACGTTCGTGATGGCACCATCAAGAAATATCTGACCCAACCAGTCGACATGCTGGGGTACCTGTTCTGGTCGAGAGTCGCTCACAAGCTCGTCTACTACGTCGTGGCGATCGGCCCCTTCGCTCTAGTTTTCTGGATGTGTCGTGAGTACCTGCCGGGCTGGCCGGACACGTTCACGACCGTGGCGTTTTTCAGTTCGCTCGTACTGGGTTTTCTCTTCGGATTTCTTCTGGAAGCGCTGCTGGGGCTGGTCGCCTTCTGGTTTCTGGAAGTCAGTTCGCTGCTCTTCATCTACATGATGTTCAACTATTTTCTGTCGGGACACATGATTCCGCTTGACTGGTTTGGTGAGCTTGGAGTCTGGGTTCAGTACCTGCCGTTCAAGTACCTGGCGTATTTTCCGGCAGCCATCATGCTCGGCAAGTTTTCACACGCTGAGCTGATTCGAGAACTCTCGATCGAAATCTGCTGGGTTGTCGGCCTGTTGGCGGCCAACAGAGTGGCATTCGCACGCGGAGTCCGTCGATACGGTGCGTTTGGCGGTTAGCGTCTCACATGCTCCAGTGAACCTCACGAATCGTTGTCGCGTCTCACGTGCTGTCGCGGCCCTGTCTGGCGTTCAACGAAACTCAATACCGCATTCCTGTCCGAGCCGCTTGCAACGCTAAATTTCACTATGTCCTCAGACTCATCCAGTAACTCGGAATCATTCGGCGAGCCGGTTGCCGAACTGGGCGTCGCCGGTGTCTATGGTCGAGCTTTCTGGCTGTGCTACGCGGGCAATCTGTTGCTGGTCTCGGCGAACGCTATGACGTTTCGTTTCGCTGACCTGGTTCGGTTTCTGGGCGGCACGGAGACAACGACGGGCGAGATCGTTCAGGTCGGAATGCTCGGCGCATTGGTCAGCCGGATATTTCTCGGGCGAGCACTTGACCGCTACGGAACTCGCGTTGTCTGGTGCCTGAGCACTCTGATGTTTTTCTCAGGTTGCATCATATTTGCACTCTGTCGAGATGTTTCTTGGATCATTTTCGTCGGTCGCGTCGCCTTTGCCGCTGGAGTTGCTGGAACGTCAACCGCGGCGATTCTTCACGTGCAGAATATGGTTCCACGAGTCCGCCGGACTGAGGTGATCGGAAACTTTGGCAGCAGTGGATTCATCGGGATGGTGCTTGGCTCGCAGTTGGGCGATCTGGTGTTCAGGTTCACCGCAGAAGATCACTTGCGGTTCTACATTCTCTTCGGATTAACGGCGTTGCTCGCGGTTTCGCACGGAACACTGGCGATGATTGTTACTCGCGGCAACAACCACGTTCGGCCCGGCGAAACTCCGTGGCCGCATCGTCTGGTGGTACGTTACTGGCCGGGGCCTATCGTCGCCGTCGCGCTGATGATGGGTGTCAGCTTTACAGTGACGACGGTGTTTCTGTCTCGAATGACGGCTGAACGAGGACTCGGAGGAATTGGCACCTTCTTCCTTGGCTATTGCTTTTCGGCGTTCATCTTCCGAGTCGCCTCGTCGACATGGGCAGCAAAACTTGGAAGGCACCGGTTACTGCTGGTCGGCCTCGCCGGACATGCGACCGGACATTTGATGTTGTCGCAAGTCACATCGCAATGGCAACTCGTGATTCCTGCGCTGACCTGCGGCTTCGGGCATGCGCTGCTGTTTCCGTCGGTCGTTTCATTGGGGACCGAAACGTTTCCTCGCGAATACCGAGGCACCGGTACGACGATCATTCTCGGCTTTACAGAGGTTGGCGTTGCTGTCTCCGCTCCGGTTCTGGGCTGGATTATCGACTCCTGCCGAGCATCCGGCTTCGTCGATCCTTTCGCCGCGATGTACTACGCTTCGGCAAGCTCGGCCTGCTGTGTGGCCGCCTTCTACGCATGGTCAACTCGCAGGTCTATCGACGAGCTACTTGTACCATCCAAACCTGTACTGAGTGATCGCGACGAGTCAGGCAGCGACGAAGATTCCTGGCGAGCCACGCGGCGATTGCACCAGGATGGACCATGCTGACTGTCGAGTAGTCGAGGCATCGTCACCGCCGTTACCGTTCAAGGTGATCGAGGCGTTGAACTCTGAGCTGCTTGAAGGATCGCATCGGCGACCGCGCAGGCGGCGGTGTCGTCTCGATCGATTCGGAGGGCGAAGGTCGCTGATCCAGCCCTCAGGATCAGGAATGAATGGCGAACGAACAGAAACGCAGCGAGAAAAATCAGGCCGACGCCGTTCGCCGGCAGCAACAGTGTGCCGATCGGAAGCAGGTACCACGCAGGGGTTCGGCGAGTCTCGGCAGAAGTGATCGCTGAAAGTCTGAGGTCGAGGCGTCGAGTGCTGAATGGGCCCGATAATTTCAGGCGAACGCGTTCGGGCAGCAGCGTTACCGACGATTCAGCGAAGAAGGATGGCATCGGAAGTCCGACGAAAAGGAAGCCTCCCTTCGCGTGCAGATGCGACGAGTTTGCCATTGTCGGCGGTCGTTGTGCTGGCTTGCTCGATGCTCGTGTCTCGTCTGGTGAAGCCGCCGCTTTGGGTACTCCGGCAGCATCTCCTGCTGTTGCGCGTGGCGTGGAACTCGTTGGTTCCCGCGGTGCTGTTGCCGCCGCGTCTGCAGGTTCCAGGGCAGGCTGAGCGGTCTCGGCGGAAAGCAACTCTCCGCAGACGGGGCACTTGACTCTCGTGTCCACGAGGTCGTCAGGTACTCGCACCGTGTGACCACAGGGGCATTCAATATTGACGGGCATGGGGATCACTGTGAGCGTTGATGGGTGCTGGTTTGTGAACTGGTGATGCGGCCGGTGAATTTGAGTTGTTCGCCGTGTTGCTGGCTGAGTCAGTTCACAGCGTCGACTCAAGTCACCAGAATGCGGAACCAACGCCAGCAGTCCGGGCCGGAACGATTCTGGATCGGTTCTGCAAAGCTTCATGGCGACACTCTGGAAACGCAACTCGATGTTGGAAAGGTGCCTCGATGGTTGAACTTGGAAACGCTGGGCAGTGGAGAATGTTTCGGTTCGTGGTCGCGTTTGCTGGAATGCTTGCTGCGTTCGACCTGGTGGCGACTCCGACGTTGCGGGCGGATGTCAAACTGCCATCGGTTTTGAACAGCCACATGGTTCTGCAGCGAGACCTGCCGATTCCTGTCTGGGGCTGGGCCGCCGCAGGTGAGAAAGTGACCGTCTCGATCGATGAAGCCTCTGCAATGGCGACTGCAGACGCGGACGGTCGCTGGAAAGTCACGCTGCCAGCCATGAAGGCAGACGGAAAAGCTCACACGCTCAGCGTTGTCGGCAACAATACGGTGACGCTGGAAGACATTCTGATCGGCGAGGTCTGGGTTGGCTCCGGACAGTCGAATATGGAGTGGCAATTACGGAACACCATCGGAGCCGCGGAAGCCATCGCCGCCGCAGATCATCCGAACATTCGACTGTTTCACGTGAAGAAGGTTCAGAAGCCGAAACCAGCCGACGACGTTGAAGTGACGTCGCACTGGGCAGCGTGTACTCCCGAGTCCGTACCAGCGTTTTCCGGCGTTCTGTACTACTTCGGTCTCAAGGTGCATGAAGAAATCGATGTGCCTGTCGGGTTGATCAACAGCTCCTGGGGCGGCTCGCCGATCGAACCGTGGACCGTGACGGACGAAACGTCCGGCGGCATGTACAACGGGATGATCGCGCCGCTGCAGCCGTTCGGCATTCGAGGTGCCATCTGGTATCAGGGCGAAACGAACGTCATCGGTAAAAATGGTCTGGCCTACTTCGATAAGACCAAAGCGCTGGTCGAAGGTTGGCGAAAAACCTGGAATTCGGACCTTCCTTTCTACTTCGTCCAGATTGCTCCCTGGTCGGGCAACCGGTACGAAGCCGGGCAGTTGCCCGCACTCTGGGAAGCTCAGACGGCCAGCCTGAAGATTCCGCGTACCGGCATGGCGGTGACGACGGACCTTGTCGACAACATTGCTGACATCCACCCGCGTAACAAGATTGACGTCGGCAACCGCCTGGCACGGTGGGCCCTGGCCAAAACGTATGGAAAGAAGGATGTCGTCTATTCCGGGCCTCTGTTTCGATCGATGAAGGTCGAAGACGCGGCCATCCGTCTGGAATTTGCTCACACAGCTGATGGATTGAAGTCGCGAGACGATGCCGCGCTGTCTGAGTTTCAGATTGCGGGCGAAGACGGAAAATTCATCGCGGCCGAAGCAAAGATCGACGGTAAGTCGGTGATTGTTTCGGCAGCGTCCGTCGCCGAGCCGAAGGACGTTCGCTTTGGATGGCACAAGCTCGCGAACCCCAATCTCGTCAACAGTGAAGGTCTGCCTGCATCGCCATTTCAGACGAACAACTGGCAGGGCGGCACTGGCGAGTAATTCCAGCGGCAGAGTCATTCCGGTCGCAACTGTTGCTGAATTTTTGAGATCCGACTTTATTCCGGGAGATCGACATGTTTCGAGTCAAAGCTGTGGTCGCGTTGCTGTTTCTGCTGACAACGAGTCTGACGTTCAAAACGTCGGTCGCCGAAGACTGGCCTCAGTTCCGGGGTCCGAACAGCACGGGCATTGCCGAGTCATCGAAGCCGTTGCCTACCGAATTTTCGATGGAGAAGAATCTTCGCTGGTCGGAGAAACTTGGCGAAGGCATTGGCTGTCCCGTCGTGGCTGCCGGGCGAGTCTTTACGTCGGCAATGGTCGACGAAAAGACGATGGGGCTTTACGGCTTTGATGCAGCGACCGGAAAACAGCTTTGGTTACGGAAGTGGCCGATCGGAGACATTGCTCCGGTTCACAAAACCAACAGCCATGCATCGACGACACCAGCTGCCGATGCCGAGCGTGTTTATTTCTACTTTGCAACGCTGGGCATGGTGGCGCTCGACGCGAAAACCGGAGCGGACGTGTGGCATCAACCGCTGCCGGTGCCGTACTTCGTTTTCAAGTGGGGAGCTGGCATGTCGCCAGTCCTCTACAAAGATTTGCTGCTGTTCGTGCAGGACGACGATCTGGCTCCTGCGTTTTACGCCTTTGATAAGCGAACGGGCAAGCTCCGCTGGAAGGATGACCGCAACGATATGGCGGTGAACTATTCACACCCGGTGATCTGCGAAACGGATCAGGGGGACGAGATCGTTGTGGCCGGTACCGGACTGCTGGTTGGTTACGATCCTGAAACCGGCAAACGCCTCTGGAGTGCGAAGACGCTGCTGCGGAATATCAAAACGACTCCGGTGGTGCAGGACGGCGTCATTTACATTTCGCTGCAAAGTGGTGGCATCGCAAATCAGTGGCTGGCTTCGGTCGATCGTGCGGATACCGGTAACAGCGACGGCAAGTTGACCCGAGACGAAGTGCAGGCATTTGTCGGAGAACGCCCTGTTCCGGAAGCGTTTTTCCATAAGACGTTTGACAAGGGCGATGCAAACGGCGACGGAGTTCTGGAAGGTGCCGAGCTGGATGCCGCGTTTCTGCAACCGGACAACTTTGCGGGAGCGGCATTTAACGATGCCGAGGCCGCAGCAGAATACATTCTGGCGGTTCGTGGCGGCGGTCGCGGAGACGTAACGGCGACGCACGTTCTGTGGAAGCACCCTACGAAGCACACCGATCACATCGTGTCGCCGCTCGTTGCTGACGGACGAATGCTGCTCATTAAGGGCGGTGGTATCGCTACGTGTTTCGAAACGAAAGGCGGCGAGAGTCTGTATGGGCCAGTGCGGATCCAGAACGCCAGCGACTACTTCGCCTCGCCCGTACTGGCCGACGGGAAGATCTACGTGGCCGGGGAAAACGGAAACGTTGTCGTTCTGCGAAACTCGGCGGAACTCGATATTCTCAGCATCAACGATCTCGGTTCACCAGTGCTGGGAACTCCGGCGGTGGCCGACGGAACCATCTATTTCCGAACACGCGACGGGCTCCTCGCGTTCGGACTGTAAACGCGATTGTCAGACGATAGCGTGGCACGCGGTCCGGGTTGCAGAAGTGAATGTATCGGTTGAGCAAACACGCGGCAGGATGCAGAAAGCAGACGAACGGACATGTCACGAATTCAGCAGCTGGATACGAGCGTCATCAACAAAATCGCCGCTGGAGAGGTGATTGAGCGGCCAGCGAATGTTGTCAAAGAACTGATCGAAAACAGCGTTGATGCCATGTCAACGCGGATCGAAGTCGACATCGTTGATGGCGGTGCGGAGCTGATTCGTATTACCGACGATGGTGAAGGAATTCACCCCGACGACATCCTGCTGGCTGTCAGCAGTCACGCGACATCTAAAATCGTCACTGCGGAAGACCTCTTTTTTATTCAGACGATGGGCTTCCGCGGCGAAGCCCTGGCGTCGATCGCCGAGGTGTCCCACATCAATATCCGGACGCGGCAGAAGGATGCGGTGGCCGGCGTCGAACTCGATGTCAACTGTGGCGATCGTTCCGAGGTCATTCCTTGCGGAAGTCCAACCGGAACACGGATTGAGATCCGAAACCTCTTCGCCAGTACGCCGGTTCGCCGAAAGTTCCTGCGTACGAAATCGACGGAATTCGGTCACATCAGCGACCAGTTCACGCGAGTTGCGCTGGCGAATCCTCGGTTGAGAATGATCCTGCGGCACAATGACAAGGTAGTGTTCGATCTGCCGTCATCGGACGGTCTTATCGATCGACTGCAGATGTTCTACGGCAAAAGTCTCACGGATCACCTTGTCTGGGTGGAAAGTGAAGTCGGCGACGTTCGCATGTCTGGTTATGTCGCACATCCCAGCCAGAGTAAGTCTGGACGAAAGTGGCAGCACCTGTTTCTGAACGGTCGGTGGTTTCAGGACCGCTCGATTCAGCACGCACTCACTGAATCGTACCGCGGATTGCTGATGGTCGGTCGGCAGCCGATCTCGTTCATCTTTATTGACATGCCGCCCAGCGCGTTTGACGTGAATGTTCATCCGACCAAAGTCGAGGTGCGGTTTGTGGACGGGCAGCAACTCTATCGACAGATGCTTGCGATGGTTCGGACGAAGTTTCTGACGATGGACCTTGATTCTGAAATGAAGCTCAGTCGAGGACGAACAGCGGAGCAGGAAGCAGGACAGGGCGGTTCCGCTGGAGTTGCCATCGCGCCGCAGCAGAAACTGCAGGCGGAACTTCAGGAATGGGCCGCTGAATCAGGGACTGCGTCTGCGCAACGGCAGGACTTTGCGAAGAGCACCCCACCGATCACGACCTGGTCGGTGCGGCAGTCGCAGGCCGATCTGGCTCGTATGCTGGCGTCTCCGCAATCGCGCGAGGCGGCTCGGTCGGATTCCGAAGTCGCCACGGACGAGAACGTTGATCTGCCCGAGACGGTTGAAGCCGCCGAAGTGATGTTTCAGGAACGGGAAGATGGACGCTCGTCGGGCAAGCCAGGTGAGAGCACTGGAGTCACTGCGGACAATAGCGACCCTGTGTCGAGTGAATCGACAGAAACGTTCGATGGTTCCATGAAACCAGCACCGGCCGTTGGAAGTCAAAGCGGCGAACGAGCCATGCAGATCATGGACTGCTATCTGGTTGTTGAGGCAGAGCAGGGGATGATGATCATCGATCAGCACGCGCTGCACGAACGGATCATGTATGAATATCTGCGTCCCCGAGTATTGAACGGTTCGGTCGAGTCACAGCGGATGCTCATTCCGGAGACCATTGATCTGACGGCCCGCGAAGCGGCGCTGGTTGTCGAGCATTCGGAAGTGCTCGGGCAGATCGGAATCGGGGTTGAAGAGTTTGGAACCAACACGGTGCTGGTCAACAGGTGGCCGGTGATGATGAAGAAGGCTCGACCCTCGGAGATGATTCGTGACATTGCTGAGCAGCTGGAATCGAACGAGAAGAAACCAACCCGGCGTGATGTGCTGGACGAGCTGTTGCACATGATGTCGTGCAAGGCCGCCATCAAATCCGGCCAGCGATTAAAGCCCGAGGAAATTGACAGCCTGCTGGCTCAACGGCACCTTTGCGACGATGCTCACCACTGTCCGCATGGCAGGCCGACGGCACTGGTACTCAGTCAGGGAGAACTTGACAAACAGTTCGGCCGGCTGGGCTAAGGACGAAAGGTTGAGAAAAGACGGGCCGCGACGACACTCGGCGGATAGCGGTTTCTTGTCACTGGTTCTGTGTTAAACCCGGCGTTTCGAAGTTATCGTCCAGCCCCCCGAAGTTACACCTACTTCCGATCAGGAACGGATTATGAAAATTCTTGCTCGAATTGCCCTGTTGCTGGCTATTGTTGCCGTTTCGACGACCTCGCTCCGCGCCGGAAACGGTCAGGGGACTGAAACGGAACAGGCGAAGTCAGACGCTCCCAAATCTGTAACTCCAGAAGTTCAGACGGCGGCCTGGGCCGTCAAATGGTGGCAGCCTCGCCATGACCAGAAGCTGGCGGACCTGAAGAAGATGGAACAGGTTGATCTTCTGATGGTCGGAGATTCGATCACTCAGGGCTGGGAAGGCCGCGGGAAAAACGTCTGGGCCGAGTATTACGTCCCGCGTAACGCGTTCAACATTGGCTTCAGTGGTGATCGAACTGAAAACGTGCTCTGGCGATTGCAGCATGATGCGGTGAAGGGCATTTCTCCGAAGTTGGCAGTCGTCATGATTGGAACCAACAATACAGGACACCGACAGGATCCTGCGGAAGAGACCGCTGCCGGAATTAAGGCGATCATTGCGGAGCTTCAAAAGCAACTTCCGAAGACAAAGATTCTGCTGCTGGCAATCTTCCCGCGTGGAGCAAAGACCGACGATCCCTTGCGAAAGCTGAACGCCGAGATCAACGAAATCATCGCTGACTTTGCGGACGATCAGAAAGTGTATTTTCTGGATATTAACTCAGAATTTCTCGATGACGACGGAACTCTTCCCAGGTCCGTCATGCCGGACCTGCTACATCCACAAGAAGCGGGATATGCCACCTGGGCGAAGGCGATGGATCCGACCATTGCGAAGCTGATGGGCGAGTAGCTACTCATGCAGACCGTTTTCCCGGCGACTGCTGTTCATTTCGTGTTTGTGCCAACGGAGCGGCAACGCCCGAAATCGCGGGAAGTTGATCGTCTTCGAGTCGACTCGTGATTCGTCATTCAATTTCGAGCGATGTCGGGATTTTGTTTTTGACCTCATCTGAACCAGAAGTGGGACGGTGGCGGAACCTTTCAATTCGGTTCCTAACACCGGCTTAAACATGCCAAATCAAAATTCGTCCGATCAAAAACTGATCGACCTGGAAGTCAAAGACGCTCACGTCATCTTCAAGACGGTCTGGGAGGACCTCGACGAAGAGATCGGGCATGCGAATCTTCGTTTTCCCAAGGAATTGATTCTTCTTGGTGGGGCACCGGGTTCAGGGAAAGGCACGCACACACGTTTTATCATGACGGCCCGCGGGCTGACCTGCCGACCGATTGTGATCAGCGATTTGTTGACGTCGCCTCAGGCGGAACGGATCAAAGAACGTGGCGGAATGGTCGGCGATAAAGAAGTCGTCGGAATTCTGCTGCGTAAACTCCTTGAGGAAGACTTCCGGGACGGTGCGGTGCTCGATGGCTTTCCCCGAACGAACGTCCAGGTGGAATGTCTGAAGCTGCTCGTTGACAAGATCAATCAGTTGCACCACGAGTTTGCAAATACGAATCTGGCAATCAATTTTCGCCGTCCAACCATTCACGCGATGGTGCTGTTTATCAGTGAGCGAACGAGTATTGAGCGCCAGCTCCAACGTGGTCGAGAAATCGAAGCATACAATGTTGAAGTGAACGAAACAGGAGTTGGCACACTTCGTGAACTGCGAGCCACCGACCTTGACGAGAGTGCTGCTCGTTTGCGGTATCAGGTCTTCAAAGAAAAAACCTGGGATGCGCTGAACTCGCTGAAAGAGTTGTACCACTACCACTTCGTTAACGCCGAAGGGCCGATTGCTGAAGTCGAAGAAAACATACTCAAAGAGTTGCAGTATCAGAGTTCTTTAGAGCTGGATCAGCGAACTCACGACCGTATCCGGTCGTTGCCGTTGGCAGAGGAGATTGCTCATCACGCACGGCAGGAGCTGGTGCGAAGGCTGGACGGTTACGAACTTGAACATCGTGACCTCTTCGTGCAGATCGTTGAGCTGATTCGCGATCGCTTCATTCCGATCATCACGCGGCATGCCTTGTCCGGTCGGGCCCATGTGAACTCAGAGAACGAAATTTTTCTGGATCCTTTGGCGATCTCGATGTTGATCGACGTGTTTTCTGAACGTGGATTTCACGCGGTCGTGGACAAGCACATTCGAGAAGTGCCTGAGCGTGTTGATCTGAAGACGGGGGAAATACACGCAAGAACAAAGATCATTTACCGGATTCAGATTCTCTTCAAGCCATCAGAGATACGACGTGGATACGGCTAACGCCGCCGCATGGTTGTGTCGGTCTCTCTCTTTTCCACGGTAGTGCGTCGTGATGTAGCGGTTACGGATCACTGTTAGCAGCTGCTGGAGTTTTCCAGTCATCTCCAATGATCATTCGCTTATTCAGGTTACGACGACCGCCGATCTGTTCGAGATTCAACCAGAGTTCGTGTCCCAGTAGCGACTGTGCGTTGGGAAGTTTGTATTCCTTACGATCCTTTTCCTCGCCGAGTTTCGTTACATATTCGGTCTGACTCTTGTGCCCACTGACCGACAACGTGCATCGGAAGTTCATGATGTTGAGTGGCTGTGTGCGGTTTGAAACGAACTGCTCGATCAAGAGTTGACCGTCCGGTAACGGGCTGGTGTAGACATCGACGATCACGTCACCCAGACCGACTTCAAGAGACCGATGCACGTCGAGTTTTCGACGACGATCCGAAGTGATGTCGAAGGAAAGGACTACTTCAGCAGTGCCGAGGCTGGCTGTTTGTGGCAGGTTGATCGTCGTTGGAAGGCGGAATGACTCGCCCGCAGCCAGTTCAATGTCCCATGAACTGGGCGCCGCTTCCCAGTCTCGGGGAATCTTCAGAGTCACGGTGCCCTTAACTCCCTGTGGCCAGGTGTTGCGGCCAACAATGGCGTCGGGGTGACCTCCATATTCAGCGGGGATGACACCTGATTCAAAGCCGGCTTCCAGTCGCCAGCGAGCCATAGCTTCGGAGCAACCAGTGCAGAAGATGGGCTCACCGTCGGACGCAACATGGTGCTTGCCTGACTTGACGGGCAACGCAGATCTTCGGCCCCACATATCAACGTATTCCACGTTGTCACCAAGATTCAGATCCGTCGACAAAGGCGACTCGCCGGGGAAGACGACGATGATCGATTTGTCTCGTTCAAAGACGTAGTTTGTCGGCGACTCCGGCAGCTGAAAGGAACCCAGATGCTTCGCTCCACTCAGGTTCATGGCAGTCGTTCTGAACGGAAGAAACAGAGGCGTGGGAGCGCCGTCGTTGTTTAGTAGGCCTCGGTCACCGTCGAGAACTCCGCTCAGGAAAATTCCTCTGGAGCCTTTGAGTCGCGCCATGACCATCTGGCGAATCAGAGTGCTGGCACGAACGTTCAACGGTTGATTAAGTGGTAATGGTCGGAGCATTGTCCAGTGCTCTGCCGCGTCAGAAGTTTTGTCGCTGAAGACCTGTTGTATTTCCTCGACACTAAGACCGTCCGGGTTACCGATCGTTGCAAAAAGATTTCGAATTTCACCAGGGATCGGGTAGGGCGTCGGCCACGGCCACTGGACGCCAATTTTCGAGTTGCGGCCAAGCTGGTCGAACTGCGCCGTGATCTGCTGGATGATTCTGGGAAGGTCTTTCGAACCGGCGAAGCTGGTATCCGTATCGTCGCCGAGCTGCCAGTACTCAATCGTCGATCCGTATCGGGCGAGAACGGGTTCAAGTGATGGTCCCCAGAAATCCGACGGTAACGCAAAGATTTCACTGGTTCCTGTCCAGTCCTTCGCGAACTGACTTCGAATTGATCGTGGGGGATCGTTCAGGAGTCCGACCACTGAAATTGAGCGATTGAAGAGTCCGTCAAACAAACGGGTCAGTTCGACCGGGCTGATTGCATCTTTTTCATGCATGGAACTCCAGACAGGAATTTTGATCCAGTGAATTCCAGCTTCATAAGCGACGAGAGAAAGTTCATCGGCGGTCAGCGGACCAGGACCATTGCTGAGTGACCAGCCGAATTCACCAGTCGGTCTCGATTGTGCAGGCTCAGCGATGACGAGCGTTGTCTCGGTTGTATGAGCCGTCTGATCATCACGTTTCAGAACCGCCTGCACGAAATAGCAACCGTGTCGTCGAGCGGGTAGTGTCCAGCGAATCTTTCGACCGCCATTCTGCATCGTCGTCGTTTCACCGTCCTGCGGCTGTAGTTTCCACGTCTTCTGTTCCAGCACCTCGCCAGCCACGTCGCTCAGCGATGTGTGTAATTCGAATTGAGAATTGGCCTCAAGACCTGATACTTCTGCGTTGATGACGATTTTGCGATCAGGTGTCAGGAAATGATCCTGAGCATCAGGCATGAGCGTCAGACGCGGCATCTTCCCCAGCCAGATGCCATCGAACCAGACGTCCCCTTTGATGTCGTCGTTTGCCTGATGATCAACGTGGCATCCAATCACGACGTATCGAACGTCCGGATTTGGTTTGAGCGGTCCCAGTTGCAAAGGAATCCACTTTGCATGTGTTCCGGACACTGGCCGGGTTTCGAATCGCTGGACACGCTGCCGCCGCGAGTTCAGAAACGAAACGGTGAAAATGGCAAAGTCGTTTTTCAAACGTTCGGTTCGAATGAAGCCGCGGAATTCGTAATTGAATTCAGGATCGATACAGGCAGATTCCCGGTTAAACGGCGAGTAGTAGGCAACTTTCCCTCCGTTTACTTTGACATGCAGACTCTGGAGTCCGACATGGCTGTGTTTCTGGTCGATCTCGCATTCAACGTAGCTGGGAAATCCTGCACCATGTCTCCGAGTCCAGTCGTCGGGCAACCCATCCGGTTCACGGTCTTCGTCTTCTTCGAAGTCAAAGAAAAGAACGGTACCTGGGGGGCGTGCGGCGAGATTCGGCTCTGCGGTGTCGGCAACGGGTGTTGCTGACATCACCGTAATCGTGATCAGACTGATTAATAAGTTGCTCATCTGGACTCGCGGAAACGTCGGCCTCTGCGCAGGTGGACTGCACGTTTAATCGTCCCGTCCAGGCGATCGGTACTTCCCGAGTTGTCGAAACCACAGAGGAGAGTCAGCTTCCGTTGGTTTCGAACTGCGTGTGGAGCAAAGTCATTTCAGACGGAGCGTCGCATCCCGCATGACGTGAGGCATGTTCCTCACTGGGATCGTGTATTTGATCGGCAATTGCAAAATCCAGATCAGCGAATCCGGGTACCAATGACTTCATCTGGATTGAGTACATGGCGGACTCGTACGAATTGATCAGGATTCACTTTGAACTGATCGCGAGTCTCGCTCGTGGTGAAGAGAAAGAGATCACCGTCGTAGAATGCGCCGTATTCGACGACACCCTGCACAGCCCGATCGGTGCTCCACAGCAAGACTGGATCGCATCCGAGCATACGTGGTGCATACCGATGAGGCTCGTTTTTGAAGGCCAGGTATTCTCGATCGTTGGCGAGGTAGTAGACGACACCCTGCCAGGTTACCGCGAGATCTTCCTGGCCCTTCACCCACACTCTTCGAGTCTTGATAGCGACGGGACTGTATCCGGTCAGCCCCACAAGACGCGGTGATGAGACGACAGTTGGCTCCGGACGCTGCACGATCACGGGGATGTTGTCTGTTCTCTTTGGTTCTGCAACTACTTTCTGCGGCTCGGCAACCACGGGAGCCTGTTGAGTCGGTGGCAAAGGCCTGGTACTGGCCACCGGCTTCTGCGGCGGGGAAGGGGAAGCCAGCCTGGCAAGGGCGGCAGCCCGCACTTCTGAAAACTGCGCCGACCAATGCTTGATGTTTGCCACATAGTCGTCGCGGTTCTGGTAGTTGGTCGTGCGAGAGACAATTTTTCCATCGGGTGCCACGATGATGTCAGTGGGGAGAGCTTTGACTCGAAAAGCTTCAGTCAGGCCGGGATCTTCGTCGCTGTCGATTTTCAACGCTAATACCTGACTCCCCAAAGTTGACAACAATGCGGGAGAATGAAGCGTGTCCCGTTCCATTTGCTTGCACGGGCCGCACCATGTCGCTGAAAAATGAATCAGCAGTGGAAGCCCCAGTCGCTTCGCCTCCTGTCGAGCGTAACTGTAATCTACGAGCCATTGCTGCGGCCCCGTTACCGACTGAGCAAAGACCGTCGATGGCATGCTGAGGCCGACAAGCAGCAGAGTAATCAGGATACGCGGGCTGGTCTGCATGTCACTCTTCCGAACTGAGTGCTGAACGGATCACTGTTTCGCGGCGCACTGCCACTTTCAGGTCCTCAGCAGATATCGACTGTGTCGGAAGCAGAGAATGTGACCGATCAAACACTGGTATGCAGATCGCGACGGTTGATGCTGGTTATGACGATTGTTCGGCTCAGGGGATCGTTTGAGAATGGACCGTTGATGTCAGTGCGCGCAGGTGGAGCAGTTGCCGAAGCTCCGGCAACCGTCGATGTTGACGCGACCATCCGGTCGGGCAGTGACGTACCGCACGGACCAGGAATGTTCGGCGACAATTAGCCTCTCGGTTTAGCGACAATTAGAATTCCGGTCTGGTTCCAGGAAGATCGTTACGGTGAAGGCTTCGTTTTGGCGTTCTTCGCCGTTTCCACGCGGTAGCTGGGGACGTTCATTTCGATGATG
>JABMPE010000358.1 GCA_013203845.1 Rhodopirellula sp.
CGCTGGACGAGGCAACTCGCACAGCAGCCGATGAATTTCTTCCTTCGGGAAATGGAACCGGCTCTGGAAGCTTCGCTGTCCGTACTTGCAGACTTCGTGGGAACGTCGCGGAGTCATCTGATTTTCGTCGACAACGCCACGTTCGGGATGAATGTCGTTGCCGCATCGACGCGGCTTGCTGCGGATGACGAAGTTCTGATCAACGACCACGAGTACGGTGCTGTGACTCGCTTGTGGCGTCGCACATGTCAGCAGCGAAAAGCGAGACTCGTCACGTGCGAACTTCCTGCGGGATTCACCGATCCGGATGCGATCGTCGAGAACCTTTACGCCGGTGTCACACCTCGTACAAAGTTGATCGTGGTCAGCCATGTGACATCCCCGACGGCGCTGGTGATGCCCGTCGATGAAATCTGTCGCCGTGCAAAAGAACTCGGCATTCCGGTGTGCATCGACGGACCTCACGCTGTTGCCATGCTGCCGCTTAACCTGAAGAAACTCGACTGCGATTTTTACACCGCTAGTTGCCACAAGTGGTTGAGCGCTCCGTTCGGCAGCGGTTTTCTGTACGTCGCCCCGCGTCAGCAGAAACGGGTTCAACCAGCAATCGTCAGTTGGGGCGGCAGCATCGGCGGTCGGCAGCCGAGCTGGAAGGACGAGTTTAACTGGCTGGGAACCCGTAACCCGGCAGCGTTTCTGGCAACGGCAGACGCCGTTCGCTTGCTGCAGTCGAGCGTCAGGTCGGCAGAGATTTTGGCAGAGACGTCGCTTGCCGAGCCGGCAGGCGCCGACCAGCCACGGACGATGCTCGAAGAGTTTCGACGATCGTCCAGCACGATGATTGATCATGCCGTCGCAGAACTTGGTCACTCGGTTGGTGCAAGGCTGTTGATCGAGCATCCGGCTTCGCGCAGCAACTCAATGGTCAGTCTGGTTCTTCCGCAAGAACTCTTCCCAGAAGTCGAGAGCGTTGGCAAAGCCGGACAGCGGCATCCGCTTCAGGACTGGCTGTGGGAATCCTGCAAAATCGAGATCCCGATCATTCATTGGCGCGAGCAACTGCTGATCCGCATCTCGGCCCACCTCTATAACTCGCCCGCGGAATACTCTCGGCTTGCCGAGGCTGTTCGCGAGTTCGTCAGCACGATCCGAACTTCGAAACTCAAATAGCTTCGCCACTCGGGTTGACACTACTCACGCTCGGCGGCATCAAGTTGATTGTTAATCCAGCGAGTGGCGATGCGGGTCGCTGCTTCGGCGATCGTCGGTGACGTATCGGTTTTCAGCCAGACATGGCCGAACGAGCCGGCGGGAATTGTCGCCGCGATCTCCGGAGGCAGGTCGATGACGGCGGTGACTCGGGGTTCAGTCAGGATGAATTTGGATTCTGTCTTTTCATCCGAGTTTGCCTGGACGGCCAGCGGACCTCCGGCGGGCGCGGTCAGCGATTCATGCAGTGGAGTTCGCGTGGCTCCCGGCAGGATTCTTCGGACGGTGCCGGTTACCAGGCCTGCGGAACGAAGTCGAACCTCGATAGCGGCACCGTGTGCTGATTTTGTCTTCGATGCTTCCAGCCAGCGAGCGTCGTCCTGCGAGATGCTGACGCGCAGTTCTTTGCGTGAGTCATTGCCGATGGCGACCAGTTCGGTTCCAGGTTGAGCGTAAGTACCCTCGGCCCAAACCAGAGAACGGGACATGACTCGCCCGGCGACGGGAGCACGCACCGTCAACGCGTCGGCCTGTTGCTGCTTTTCGATGAATCGTTTCTGCAGAGCCGCATGATTTTCGGTTTCGATCTGGACGGCGGCAGTTTCAAGATTCCTGAGGTGCTGGCGACGGCGAACGTCCGATTGTTCGATCGCGACACGGATGTCAGCGAGTTCGTTGGTGAGTTCCTCGTTTTCCAGCTCGATCAGAAGTTGACCGTACGCTACCTGTTCGCCGTCGGCGACGTGAATTTTCCGGACGAAGCCAGGAGTATCGGCACGCACGATGATCAGGTCCTGGTGATCCAGAATTCCGGGAGCTGTCGCGCCGGCTGGCCACGGAGTGAGAAACAGAAACGCTAACAGAGCAGCGGTGCTGGCCGTGCCGAGAACGGTCGCACGCAGGGTCTTTCGTGGATCAAGACGCGTCAGCTGCCAAAGTCTGCGGCCCAGTTGCAGCAGTGGCCGACCGAACCACAACAGGACGCCGCCTGCCGCAAGAATGATTCCCGCTCCGTGAAACATGACCGATGCTGAAATCAGCAGCCCGGCACAGATCAGCATTCGCCAGACGAAAGCCGCCACACCGTAAGTGGCTGTGAGAATGGCATCCTGTCCGGAACTTCGAACTCCGTCGCTCTTCACGCCGAAGAAAAGGCGATTGGCAAGTCGATGCAGATGCTGCGTGCTGTCGGTGTAAAGGTTCGGTCGATCTAAAAGGTCCGACAGGATGTAATACCCGTCGAACTTCATCAGCGGGTTGGCGTTGAAGACGATCGTGGTGACACTTGCTGACCAGATCAGGTTGACCAGATGGTGCGACAACAGCGGCGAATCTGTCATCGTCCACGCCAGTGCGGCCAGCGACGCGATCGTCAGTTCGGCATAGATGCCTCCGGCGGCCGTCTGGATTCGCTGCCAGCGCGATCGGAAGCTCAGCGACGACGTGACATCCACGTACGCAACCGGTGCCAGCAGAATAAAGATAACGCCTGAGTCGCGGACTTCTCCGCCGTGACGTCGGCACGCAACGGCGTGAGAAAGTTCATGCACGATTTTGAGAAACAGCCACGACATTCCCAGCCAGATCCAGTTGGATCGATGCAGCACGGCTGACCACGACGATTCGAACCGGGACCAGCTGCTGGCCAGCGCGACCGCCGCAGCGACCCAGATCACCAACGAAACGATGATCGCCGCCCAGGAATGCAGCCACGAGGTCAGCGGCAGGAGTTTTCCAATAAACGCGTCCGGGTTTCCAAAGGGCAGCTTCAGCCAGAACGGATTCAGCCGTTCGATCAGCGATGTCTTGCGTCGCTCTGACATCACGCCGCTGTTTTGTTTTCCACCAGCCAGCGATGTTTCAGTGAGTTCCGCAAGGTCGTTCTCCAGCAGCCAGACAATGATTGATGTGGCCTGATCTTCTGAGAAGGCATCCGGTCCGAAGCGGCGTGCGGTCAGACTGACGGCTTCGCCAATCGTGGTGTTGCCGTCGAGCAGCGAGATGAACGCGTACTCGGTGACGCCAATGCGGAAGTATCGACCGGAATGCCGAGCTTCGATCTGGTACCACGCTTTCCAGCGGCCTCGTCGCGGGATGAAGATCAGGTCGGAGCGCAAACAGATCCTGCTGTGCAGCAATTCGCGGGTCGACGCATCCCTCGCTGCCTGAGCCACTCTACCACCCCATCCAGAACAGAAACGCTTCGTACGGTTGATGGAAGGCGACCCATCCCATGGGTTCGTAGCCGCTGTCGACGCTCGCCTTGCCGCGCATTCCGGGCAGCAGTCGACCGTCCGGATTGTCGAACTCCACTTCGCCGATGAAGACGTGTTCGTCGTCTTTCATCTCGGATCGAGGGTGAATGCGAACGAGTTGTCCGGTCAGCGAGCGGTTCCGGAAACCTTCCAGTGAGACACGAACATTCTGCCCGACTTTGACATGGGCAATGTCGGTTTCGGGGATTGCCACTTCGACAACCATGCGGTCGAGTGGCGCAATCTCAAACAGTGTGTCACCGGTGGCGAGCGGAATCCCTTCTGACCTTTTCAGGTCGCCGTCGATCACCAGTCCCGCGATCGGACTGCGAATCTCCAGGTTCTCGCTGCGTTGAGTCAGTAATCGTTGACGCAGCTGCAGACGTTCCATTTCGTAGCGGGCCAACTGGGCGTCGGCGATGTCCTGTTTGGCGAGGTGGGTGTCACGTTCTTTGGACGCGCGGTGATGTTCGGCATCCGCTCCGGCGAGTTCCAGATTGATCTCACGATCGTCCATGCGAGCCAGTAACTGGTTGGCTTCGACGATGTCGCCCGGTTCAACGAGCGTCTTGTCGAGCGTTCCGTCAAACGGGGCCGCGATGAATCGACGCGTCATCGGCTGCAGTTCACACCGACCGTTGACATGGTGCGGAATCGGGATCGCGAACAGGCCGGCTGCAATCATCAGAGCGAAAGCCACAGCCCGACGCGGAGAACCGCCGGCCTTGTCAACGAACTGGTCCCACGAACGCTTCCAGGCAGGACGCTGACTCCGCTTGACCAGGTTCAGCGTTTCAGCCAGACGGTATTCACACGCCGCAATGAACCGTCGCGTGGCCGGTGTTTCAATGAGCGACGCGTCTCCGAGGAACACCCACGCGCCAAAGACTGAACCATCTCGATTGCGGAGCGGGGCACCGATGACGCACTCCGCGAATCCCTCGTCAACGAGTCGTCGGTGAGTCAGCAGTCCGGTTCGCTGAGCAGGCGATTCCGGAGGCCAGATCGAGTCTTCATCGCGAATGACAATTTCATCGAAGGCGGCTTCGATGGCAGACCTGGCGTTACTGTCGAGCGAGGATCGTCGATCGCCCGAGCAGGCACGCAGGCGACAAGGGGCTTTCTCAGACGCCAGCGTCCCGATCGCAACGCGAGGGCAACCGGTGTGGCGGGACATTTCGTCAACCAGAGTCTGGCAGGCCTGGTCGAAACCTGTCGTTTTTTCCAATCGTGCTGCGAGGTCGATAATCGCCGACGCGGCGCCGAGTTCCTGCTCGGCGGCGATCCGATGGCGATCGGTCAGCGAGTGCCCAAGAATCAATGTCGCCAGCTCGATCTGGCCTGCCAGCCACACAGGCGACTCCCGACCAGTCCGAAACACGCCGACCAGGCAGCCGCTCGAAATCGGTTCGTCCTGAACGGGGGAAGCGATGACGATCCATGAGTTACCGTCGCGAGACACGCCGCAGGTTTCGGTCATTCGTGACGCAGCGGCACGCGTTGCTGTTTCGAAAAGTTCCTGTTGAAAGTTCTGGCTTTCGGATGTCTGGAACAGCTCCGGGTTTTCAGAAAGTCCTCGCGGCCCCCGTTCGAACCAGGCGAGGCATTCGAGTTGACCGACGCGGCGAAGTACACCCGCCATCCTGGTCAGAGCCGAGGCATCATCAGCCGATTCCGCCAGGCATTGCGGCAGTTGTCGAATGACCGTCAGAAATTGCGCAGCAGTGTTGCCAGCGCCGACCTGCTTGCCAGCGTGAGGCAGCGAGTCGGCGATGAACTCAGAAAATCCCGAAGAAACCTGACTCGACACGCCGGGCATGCCGGCGGCTGAGAATGGTTTCTGAGAAACGGGTGTGCTGACACTGTCGCTCATTTCTACTGACGGGCTCCCGGTCGAAGACGTTCTGCAAGGTTTTCTTTGATACTCTCAGACGTGAAGTAACATTTCGCTCCGCTGCGAATTTTGTGACCAGCATTGGGCAGTTCGACTTTGACCCGCACAGTCTGGCTTTCCGCATTGATGACCGGCGAGACCAGTTCGACCTGGGCGCTGACCGGTTTGTCCACGCCATCGACCCGGACTGAAATCGTCTGTCCTTTACGCAGCGCCGCGATTTCGGCGACAGGAATCGAAAACGTGGCTCGAAGCGGGTTGAGTTGCACGACTGTCAGCACCACGGGATCCGCTGGTGAGACGAATTCTCCGATGTCCCGATAAATCTCTGTGACGACTCCGTCGATCGGCGAGCGAACGGTGCGAAGTGCCAGTTGCAGGCGAATCCGTTCGTATTCCAGGCGTTTGATTTCCAGCGACTCACGAGCCTGCAGCACACGGGCTTCAGCCACTTCAAACTCCAGCTGAGCCCGGTTGACCTCTTCTTCGCTGGCGTTTTCGTTGAGCCGCAATTCCTGGAGCTTGTTGAGACGTTCCGACTTCAGCTTCAGTTCGGATTCCGCAGACGTCAGGCCGCTGACGGAATCCCGATGAGCGCGAGCAATATCAAC
>JABMPE010000359.1 GCA_013203845.1 Rhodopirellula sp.
CATCGTCCCGAATTCAGAACGGCGCGAAAACCGGCGCTGTTGGTGCAAGTAATCAGCAACTGGCCTGGCTGAATGAAGTCTGGTTGGGTCTGACTGACGATGCTCGGACGCAGATTCTTGGGATTGCTCGCGTCAACGTATCGACGGTCGATGCTGAGAATTGATCCATCCGAATCGGTCACGGGTCCTTCCGAAGTCGTGTTCCAAGTGACCTTGAATGGAACAGGCACAGCCCAGGACAGACTTTATTTCCAGCGCGCACACGGCTTTGGCAGGTCAATTCGCAAAGTTTTGCGAGAAAGAATTGAGTGTCTCTCAGCTCAACTGTTCCCTTAATCCGGCAGGGAAACGTCGCGGCGGAAGGACCCGCGAACTTCGAGACGGCTGACGAAAGTCAGAACAGTTGATCGGATTCGAGATTCAAGTCCATGCGAATCAGTGCCGTTTCAGTTTATCTTTCTTGAAACTCACCTCGAATGGGTCCTGAAACGGGGATGACTGACGAGCTTGTGCTTCAATGGGTTTCGACAATCCGTGTGAAGGCCGAATGTCGAACGGTGCGAAAACCGGTGCGGTTGAGGCGCAGGCTCAGAAGGCCGAACGGCAATTGGCCTGGCTGGTGGAATCCTGGACGTTCCTTGATGATGAGAGTCGCGAAGCTATTCTCGACGTGGCTCGTGGCTGTTGTCTCTCCACAGGGACAACGCGCCTGTCCTCGTCAGACGGTACTCCGGATCAGGTCGAATAAGCATGACTTCAGAATCTCCCGTATTCTCAACTTCTCCCTCGGCGGTGGCCGCAAAGCCCTGGCTGAATGCTCAAGGGTCGCGGTATTTTCTGGACTGGCTGGCCGAGCAGCGGGTCAGTCTGGCATTTACGACTTATCAGACGGGGAAGCTGTTCTTTGTCGGGCGGAAGCAGGATCACTCGATTGCGATCTTCGAGCGAACGTTCGGGCATTGCATGGGGATGTGGGCCTCGCCGGACGCGTCGACGATCTGGCTGAGTTCTCGTTATCAGATCTGGAAGTTCAACCAGGCTCCGACTCAAGTAGTGCCTTACCAGCCGCCCGATCCGGACAATGCGGACTCCGCGATTCCGGCCTGGGCCGATCGAGGTTACGACGTCGCGTATCTGCCACGAGTTGGTTACACGACCGGACACCTGGACGTTCACGACATGGCGATTGACGCCGATGGTCGGCTGATCTTTGTGAACACGATGTTCGGCTGCCTGGCGACGCTCAGCGATCGAGCCAGTTTTCAGCCGTTGTGGAAGCCGTCGTTTCTGAGTGCTCTTGTTCCCGAGGATCGCTGTCATCTGAACGGTCTGGCAATGCGCGACGGGCGACCGGCATTCGTCACGGTGGTCGCTGATTCCGATGTCGTCGACGGCTGGCGTGATCGTCGACACGACGGCGGCTGCGTGATCGATGTCGCGTCGAACGAAATCGTCGCCAGCGGTCTGTCGATGCCGCATTCTCCGAGGTGGTACAAAGACCGGCTGTGGGTACATAACTCGGGGACGGGCGAGTTCGGCACCATCGACCTCGACTCCGGAAAGCTCCAACCCGTCGCGTTCTGTCCGGGTTACCTGCGAGGTCTGTCGTTCGTCGGCAACTTCGCGGTGGTCACTCTGTCAAAGCCACGGCACAGTAGCTTTCACGGACTGCCGCTGGACGACCAGCTTGAGAAACGCAAAGCCGAACCTCAGTGCGGTCTGCAGATTATCGACCTGAATACGGGAACGATTGCGCACTGGCTACGGCTGGACGGCAGCCTGGTCACCGAGCTGTACGATTCAGCCGTACTGCCCGGAGTGCGTCAGCCCATGGCCGTCGGATTTCAGTCCAACGAAATCGAACGATTGATGCTGATCGACGAAGAAGGGACGCTTTGAGGCACAGGCACGTGTCGGGCAATAACGATTCGATGTCGAATAGCAGGCTTGATCGCCGCGTTGCACGCGGCCTGCGGCTGTGCGAGTAGGCCGCGTGCAACGCGGCAGCATTTGACAGAACAGCAGGCCGGACCAGACGCTTTTGGGACTCCTGGAGCGAACAGGGCGGCCGCAAGATGCCATTGCCCCGCGACGAGCCATGCTGCGAAGTCGAATGACAAGAGAATCCGTGACTGGCGTTGCCTCTCCTGCCGAGCCGGCATGAATGTCGGGTGAATCGGGTAGTGGCAGAATGCTTCGCCGGCCTGGTTTGCGAGATTGCCAGAAAAGGAAGTAATTTCTTAAGGAGACACTTCTTTAACATTCAAAGCCGTGTCACCATCGCTCGCTGTCGAATCACGGGCCGGCACAAATTCCACGGCCCCGATATCGGGCCGAGCGACTCCATCGCCGTTGCCGTCGACGGGACGCACTATTCCGCGAATGTCTGCGCCAGGTTGATCGCTGAGGGCAACTGCCGCGTCGATGGCGGGCGATCCTACCTGGGGCGGCGTGGAGAAGAACGGACCACCGTAGTCGCCCAGAGGGTGCAGCAGGGGATCGGCTCTCGACACCGTGTCAGCAGGTAGCTCCGTTGGACAGTCCGTCCGGCCAATCAGGTTGACGCCACGAAAGGTCAGTACTTCCATTGCTGACTCACGAACTTTCAAGTCCGGTGTGTTGCCGGAGTTATTTGCAATGATGCTTGACTCAATGACAGTCACTTTGTTTGGAGATATCAGAACACCACCGTTTGAGTTTTCGACAATGGTGCAGTGAATCAGGCTCAGTGCCGCAGTGCCCGTCGCCGAAATTCCCCCCGTGGCATCGCAAATGTTTCTTGCGATCACGCAATTGACCAGCTTCGCACTGCCCTTGATTCGTAGCCCGCCACTGTATTTTTTGGCACGGTTATCTCTGATCAGACACCGTTCCAGAGTCAACGTGCAGACTTCAATGATGGGGTTAAAGTCAATCCCGCCGCCCCCTCGCGTCAGCGACTCGTTCTCTGCGATTTCGCAATCGGTCAGGGTCATCTTGCCTTCACTTTCCAATCCACCGCCGTACCACGATGTCTTGTTCTTCAGGATCCGGCAGTTCTGCAGGACAAGGTTTCCTGATGACGCGTTGAATACTCCGCCACCACCTAGCGCCGTATTAGTGCGGATCACGCAGTCACTCAGTCGCATCTGTCCCTCATTACGAATGCCTCCGCCTCTGGACACGTAGTTGCCGGCCATCGCATTGTTGCCAGTAATCAGGCATCGAATGATTTCCGCCCTCGCATGCGGTCCGCAATCGATACCAGCTCCACTTTGCGTGGACCTCCCGCCCGTGATAATCAGGCTGTCCAGCGTCACATTAGACCGATCACTGATCTTCAGAACCTGGCAGCGGAGTTGCCCATCGAGCGTCAATCGCTCCGCCAGCGTGCTGCCATCGATCGTCAGTTTCTTCCGTTTCAGTGCGATTGTCCCGTTCTTCAGCACGATCGTTTTCCCGGAGAGTGCGGGCGCGAACCGTATCGTGTCGCCGTCCTTCGCCTCGGCAATGACGGAACGTAATGAACCAGGTGTGTCCACATCGTCACGAGTGGTCGCCACCGTAATTATTCTCGCTGCGGGCGAGTTCGCCGGCGCATTCGAATCAGGGGGAGCCTGAGGTGTGCTGCGATTGATGACGCGCGAGATCGTTACCACTTCCTCGCCGCTTCTCCGGAGAGCAAACCTGTTGTTGTCGAGATCAAGAGTGTCATCCGCAGTGACGGGCAGCTTGAACTCATACAGCCCCGAGCGATACCAGACCGCACTGTGGTTCGCATTGACCTGCACGTCCTGAAATGGTTTGCCGTCCTTGATCACCTGAATGGTGACAGTGATTGATGGATCGGATGTCATCAGGCGGATATAGCCGCCGTCAGTTTTCAGCCAGATAACACTCATGGCAAACAGCACCACACCAAGGACGCCTGCCATTCTCCAGCGGTATCTATGATGCCATGTCACTCTGTGAGGTGTGGAATCAGTGTTGCTGCTGAATTTGTTCCTCTGCGAGGCGACATCGATCGTCTCCCCAAACGATGGCTCAGTATCACGAAAAATATCCGCGGCCTTCCGGTGAGCCGACGTTGTTTGTTGCTCTTCCAGCTCTCGCCGCAGCAATTGTTCGAGCTGATGGTTGGCGGCGAACTCTGCCAGCAACTCCGCGACCTCTGACATGCTTTGCGGTCGATCATCCGGGTTTCTGGAAAGCATTCGGTCGACGAGAGCCGCCAGATTCTCAGGAAGATCGTCCCGTCTGGTGGAAATACTGGACGCTGTAGCTGATGTCAGTGCTCTCAGTTTGCTCAATGGTGTGTTGTATTCCGCCCCCTCGAACGGGACGGTTCCCGTGAGCAGTCGGCAGAGTGTGGCTCCCAGCGAATAAACATCCGCGCGGTTATCGACCGTATGCGTGTCTTCGGCCTGCTCGGGGGCCATGAACTCCAGCGTGCCCATCAACTGGCCTTCGTCGGTCAACAGCCTTTCTGTTTCCGGGCCGTCAAACATTGCCAGGCCGAGGTCGAGTATCTTCACGTGACACCGACCGTTGTCGTCCAGTGTCAGCATCAGGTTGGACGGTTTGATATCCCGATGGATCAATCCTTCAGTGTGAGCGTGTTGCAAGCCCGACGCGGCTTGACGAACGATTTCACAGGCATCGGCGACATCCAGCACGCGTCGCTGCGACGTGAGCCTCGCAATATCGAGCCCTTCGACGAGTTCCATGACCAGGTACGGCAGACCTTCAACCTCGCCCGCGTCCAGTGCCTGCACGATGTTGGAATGCTTCAACTGGCCAACAGCCTGCATCTCGCGCTGAAATCGTGCGACGGCAGAAGCCTGCCCTGTGAGCTTTTCCGTCAGCAGTTTGATGGCGACGAACTTATTGAGCCGCGTGTGCCGTGCTTTGAACACGGTACCCATCGCTCCCTGGCCGAGTTGCTCCAGCAGTTCGTAGTCCCGAATCCATCGGCGAGGGCGTGGCTGTTGATGCTCAGTAGGCCTGGAAATAAAGGAGCGTTTTTGAACTGATTCAACTAACCCCTTGCACCCAGGCTCAGCCGCAAATCCGCCGGTGGTCACCACAGCCTCGATACCTGCCAGAATCGAGGTCGATTCGATCAACGAAAGCTGTTGCTCACAGCTCTCGCAGTCGTCGAGGTGTTCGGCAACCATGTCGCCCTGCTCGTCGGACAGGTTGCCGGACGCCCAGCTGGCGAGCATTTCCCGTGATGGACATATGGCAGAAATCATGATTCTTCAGACCGGTTGGCTCTGCAAATGAAGTGTACTGATCTTGAACGCAGTCGACTTGAGGCACTTGAAACAGACATTCATGTCATCAGCATGATCGACGTCCGGAAGACTTAGTACTCAGTTATCCACACCAGCGCCACGCGGAAGTGGGGAAAAGGTCACTGACTTCGCGGATCGGCGGGGAAATCGTCAGGGCCGGAAATTCCAGTGAAGTCCTGGTCCAGCAAAGATCTCAGCTTTTTCGCGACTCGAAACCTCGCCTGGCGGACCGCCCTGGCTGTCATGTCGAGTTCAGCACCAATGTCCTTTGCCGGGCGACCCTTGACCGCCATATCCCAGAACGCCTGCCAGGTCCGGGGGTCGAACTCCGCCTGCAGAACTTCAATGGCGCTTTGCACCAGCAGTTGTCGTGAGGTGACGCCGCCAACAGTTTCGCGTTCCTGAGACTCCTGCTCCAACCGATGCAGGCTGGCATTGTGCTCGGTTCCGCCTTTTCCGATCGGTTGTCGTTTGACGGACCTCAGGTGGTTGAGAATCTGTAGCCGCGTGATCCCCCACAGCCACGAACGAAACGCGCCCGATGGTTTCCGTTCCGACTCAAACGTCCCGAGTTTCAGCGCAACAACTCGAAAAACGTCCTGCCCCACGTCTTCAGTGTCGTCTGGCTGCAGTCCCGCACTGCGGCACCAGCTGTAGACCAGCGGTCCGTACAGTCGCACAAACAACAGCCACGCCTCATGGTCTTCGGCCTCAACACGGGCAAGCAGGGTCAGAGAAGTCTGAACACTGTCTTCTCCAGTCATGCGAGACAAACTCCGTCATGGACGCGGGAATGAATGTGCCGATTGTATCCAGCCAGAAAGCTGAAGAAAGCCTGCCACCAGCCCGGGACGCACTCGATATTCACCTCTGTAAGGCAGGGAAAGCAACCCAGACCGTCCAGAAATCCAACTCCCGCACCAGCCGCGTGGCGCTGGTGTGGAATAGAGGTGGAATAGAAATCGAGAAGGATGATATAGACGCTTTCGTCAGGCGCTGACGCTGGGGTGTTCCATGCTGGGGTGAAATTCCAGTTTCACCTTCTATCGAATAAAATGAATAGTTTTTCTGTTTATTTCTGTCAGGACAGATTAGTATCGTTAACTCTGCGCCAGCCTGACTGAAATCTCGTGAATCCCTCAGACAAAACAGGTTATCTCATGCTGCTGTATTGATGGTGCTGTTCCCCCGAATGACTTCACGCCTGCCAAATCCCCTACAGAACTCAATGAGCCAGCCACTGTGATGACACGTGAGCAGTTGGACGGTCGACCGGTTGCATTTCCTGCGGATCGACAACGAGCTCAAGGCTCCGGCGATCCTGTTTGTCAGTATCGGTGACCAGGGCCAGGTTGGCCTTCTTTTTCAGAGCATCCTGTATCTCGTGAGTTCCGCTCTTCTTAGATGGATATTCTTATGACGTTTTCAGACTGGCTTTCCAGGCTGAGAGGCCGTGCTGATGCTCGCCGTGCATATCGCCGCAACCTGTCATTCTCGTCTGCTGCCGAAATTCTGGAGCAGCGTACGCTGTTAACCGCTGCGTTCAGCTTCGACATCGACGATGACGGGCAATTTACGCCATTGGGGGATGGTGTTCTGGCGCTCCGATTCATGAATGGCTTCAAAGGCGACGAACTTGTTCAGGGGGTCGTGAACCCGGCGGGCCGTCGAACTTCCATCCAAGCCATCGAGAACTACCTTCATTCTGATGAAATGCAAGCGATCCTCGATATCGACGGCAACGGCCGGATCGAGGCCTCGACGGACGGTGTCCTGCTGATGCGACGGCTCGCGGCATTCAGCGGCTCCGTTCTTACGGACGGCGTGACGGGCGATTTGGGGAGCAGGACCACTTCGAAGCAGGTCGAGTTTTATATTGACACGTACAGCGGCAACGATGATGAGGGTGCTGCCCAGGAAGGAATTGTGCTGTCTGTCACGGCTGCCGACGGCCTTCTGCAGAACGACCCGATCGGAGCAGCGATTGTCGCCTTCGACAGCGTCAGCGAACTGGGAGCGACGGTCAATGTCTCGGCGGACGGCAGCTATACCTATGACCCTTCGACGTCTGATGATCTGAACCAGTTGACTCCATCAGGGAGCTCTGTGGATTCCTTCACGTATACCATCAGCACCAGCAGAGGGACACAGGTCGTCCACGTTCAGGTCGTCGTTGCAGGTCAACCGAATGGATCGGAAGATCTGCTGTCAACGGATGACAACACGCGGATCGTATACGGTCTAATTCCGAGACCTTTTATTCCGGGAACCAATCCTGAGACAAGCAACCAGTACTACAATGTTCTGACTAATGACACAGCCACTGGCCTGACAGGTCTAACGGTACTGCAGTATGACAGGCTGAGTACTTTAGGTGCGTTCGTCAACATCGATTCATCCGGCGAATTTAACTATGACCCCACCGTGTCCGCAAAACTGAACGCATTGAATAACGGTGCAGTGCTGTTCGATACAATAAACTATACGTCGGTTGACAATTCCGGGCAGCAGCGGCAGTCGGTGGTGACCGTGAAAGTCACCGGAGTAAACGATGCTCCGAGTCGCAGGGACTCGTATCAACTTACTCGTTCCAGTGAATCGGTCATCCTTTCTCTGAGTGATTTCGCTGTTGACATTGACAACCACGACACTCTGCGGATTACAGCGGTGGACTATGTGGGGCGATTCGGCAGCTCATTGAATCCAGACTCAACCGGTAAATGGTCGATTGACCCGTCAGTCTTTCTTAGATCAATTGATCGTGGTGGTGACGTTGTCGTAGAACCCTTTCTTGTGACGGTTGCAGACGCCGCGGGGGCGACGATCAGAGCTGAGTTTTACCTGGAAGTCACTGTCGATCCTCATCCACCGAGTCCCGTAAACGATGATTATACGGGTACTGCCTTTTCTGTGAGATTTCCGACATTGATTAGTGCAGGTAACGGTTTACTGGCCAATGACACAGAGAAAGATGGTGACAGTCTGGTACTCGTGAGTACGGGAACATTTGCCACCGCGAAGAATGCAACTGTAACCATCCTGAACGATGGCAGCTTCAATTATGATCCACGGAATTCCGCCACGCTACAGGCACTGTCTGCTGGCCAGACTCTTACCGATTCGTTCACGTACACGGTCAACGACTCAGCTGGCGATGGCGAAGTGCAGGCCACGGCGTTTGTTACCGTGACAGGCATCGATTCCAGCAGAAACCCCGTTGTCAACCTGACAGGGCTTGCAAGTACATCAAATGGCGGGACTAATGTGTCGATGCGCATTAACACCCAATCAGGTTTCTTTGAGCCAACAAAGAAGTTTCTGGAGCTCGTCGACGACAACACCAATAACATGCTTTATTCAGTGCTCATCAGCCAAAGAGCATTTTTCACCAATACTGAAACGACGCACGTTGATTCCCTCATAATCCACGGGACGTCAGGCGACGATAGTATTACGATTGCCGCCGGTAGCGCAATCCCAATTTCGCTTATTCTCAATGGCGGAGCAGGGAACGACACACTCACTGGCGGCGATGCGAATGATTTGCTGGACGGTGGAACCGGGAATGATGTCCTGTCCGGTGGTGGCGGCGCCGATCTATTCGGGGGGGGAGCAGGGGTTGATAC
>JABMPE010000360.1 GCA_013203845.1 Rhodopirellula sp.
CTGTAACGCTCGTCGGCTGCCAGCACGTCCCGGCGGACCCACGCTTCGCAGGCCGAGCCGCCCCAGGAATTGTCGATCAACCCGATCGGGATATTCAACGTCTGGTGCAGTCGTCGTCCGAAGTAGTAGCCAACCGCCGAGAACTGACCGACGGTTTCCGGAGAACATTCCTGCCAGCCATCTCCGCCGAAATCATTCTGCGGTTCCTGAGTGCCGACCTGTGGGACTGTGATCAAGCGGATGTTCGGGTAATTCGCTGTGAGTTTCTCGATGTCGGCGTCGTTGGCTGAATCAACAGCGAACTGCATGTTGGACTGTCCGGAGCAGACCCAGACTTCCCCGATCAGCACGTTTTCCAGTGTGATAGAATTCTTTCCGGAAATGGTGACCGTATGTGGGCCTCCCGCTTTGTGAGCCGGAAGTCGAACGTCCCAACGCCTGTCATCGCCCGCGGTTGCTGTGGCCGATTGCTCACCGATTTTGACCGTGATCTGCTCGCCAGGCTCGGCCCAGCCCCAGACGGGAATTTCCATCTCACGCTGCAGGACCATGTTCGAGCCGAAGATTTTCGACAGCGACACGTCAGCCTGCGCGGTTCCGGAAGCGGCAAAACAGGCGGCTGCGGCCAGACCTGGAATGACCCATTTGAGCACTCGGGTGGTCAGCATCGGATTGTCCTTCTGAGTTCGAGGTCGAAGCAGTTGTGGTCGCGTTGAGTCATAAACGCAAAGCAAACAGGCATCAACCGTCGGTGATCCAACTCCCATATTGCTGAGATTTTCAGACCGCTCCTATACTCCGGCCCCTCAAAGCCAGCGGCGGAGCAAGTCCTTTCCGCCAATCTCTGGTATGCCGAACGGATTCGGCAGCGTGTAATCACTTCTGAAGACGACCGGAGCGCCCGTGCCGGGGCATTTTCCGCAGTCACAAGTAAATCGTTTGCGGTCAGTCTGGTCGCAAATGCTGGTCCAGCATGCTTTTGCATTGCTGGTTGCGTTGACGTTGCGCTCCATGTCCTACGCTGAAGAATCAGCGGTTTCTGATTCATCTGGTCCAATTCTGATTTCGGCAGACATTTCTCATCAGTGGCGAGCTGCCGACGGTACGCAGGTTTCGGTGATGCGTGGGAATTGCCGGGTTGAGCAGGACGAGACGACAATCGTCGGACGTCAGATGGTTGTCTGGCAGTCAAAAGTCAATAATCACGACCGGGTGGAGCTGTACCTCGAAGACGATATTCAAATCAGCCGGCCTGGCAGCACTCGCAGCTTTTCCCGCCGCTACCTGGATCTCCGGAGCCAATCCGGAGTCACCTACAAGGCGCGATGGCCGAGTGAGCATTCCGAGCCGGTCGTCGACCCGTTACTTGGCCGCGCGACGGCTCAGCGTAATACGTCGTCGCGAACGTTGATTCAGCAGGCACAGCTGCTGGAACTTCCGCCACCCGGATTTAACTACAGCAGCTTCCGACTCGAACAATCTGACGCGCCTGTGCGACGCATTCGACTTTACGCACGCACCGGTCAGCCGTTCTCTTTCAAGACAGAACGATCGGCTCAAACCACTCCAGCTGAGCAGATTGCGATCATTTCCGGTGGCATCAAGCTGAATGTCGATTCTCCGTCGCCCGATGGCACACCGGACCCACAGGCGATGGAACTGGCTGCAGACAACATGGTCATCTGGACCGACGCGACTGAACTGACTGACCTGTCGTCGGGCAGCGAGAAGATTCAGGCACGGGACACTCCGCTGCAGATTTATCTGGAAGGCAACATCGTCATTCGTCAGCAGGACAAGACGCTGCGAGCCGACCGCGCGTATTACGACGCAAGAAACGACCGCGCGCTGCTGCTGGATGCGGAGCTGAGCGTCCACCTTCCGCAGGCACAAAGCCGCCTGCGAGTTCGAGCCAATCGAATTCGGCAGCTGACCGAAGGTTCTTTTCATGCTCAGGAAGCATGGATGTCTGGCAGCTATTTCGGTCGACCCGGTTATCGGCTGGAAACAAGCGATGTGTTTTTTGAGCCGCGAGTGGTCAATCCGTGGGTGCATTCCCAGGGCGGCTGGATCGATCCCATCACCGGCCAGGTCGATGACGGCAAAGTTAACTGGCTGACGACGCTTAACAACCGCTTTGTGATTGGCGACGCTCCGGTCTTCTATTCGCCGTACCTGTCCGGGCCGGCTGAGGATCCTCATCTGCCGATCAAGAAAGCAGCGGTCCGGTCTGACAGAATCTTCGGAACGCAGATCAGGACGGCGTGGGATCCTTTCCACCTGCTGTCGCAGGATGCTCCAGAAGAACTGTCTTCCAGCCTGCTGCTCGACTGGTTTTCCCGACGAGGACCGGGAGCCGGTCTGGAGGGGGCGTACGACGGCGAAGACCTGTTCGGCATCGTCGGCAAGTACCAGGGCGACTTCCACGGGTACTACGTTAACGATCACGGTAAAGACAACCTTGGACTGGGACGCAACGGCCTGGTGCCGGCTGACGACAACCGTGGTCGAGTTGAGATTCGGCATCGTCATGACCTGCCTTACAACATGTCGCTGTTTGGCGAAGTGGGATACGTCAGCGACCGTAATTTTCTGGAGCAGTGGTACGAGAGCGAATTTGATCGCGGCAAAGACAATGAAACGCGTCTGATGCTCGAACAGAAGTTCGATAATGTCGCCTGGAGCATTCTCGCGCAGCCGCTGCTCAACGATTTTGAAAACACGACGGCGTGGTTCCCGAAGGCCGATCTCTTTGCCCTCGCCGAACCGATCATGGGCAGCCCGGTTACCTGGACGTCGCATTCGTCGGCCGGTTACGCACAGATGAACCTTGCCAACGCTCCGTCTAATCCGGCTGATATTTTCACGCCGCTGCCGTACTACGCAAACGTCGGCGGCGAAGTCATCATGACTCGCAGTGAAGTCACGTTGCCGTTCACCGCCGGGCCGTTTGTGATGGCTCCGTTTGCCATGGGCGAAGTCGCTCACTGGGGCGAAGATCTGACCGGAAATTCTCTCGATCGCTTTGTCGGTTCGGCAGGACTTCGCAACAGTCTGACGATGTCGCGAATCTTCCCCTATGTTCAAAGTCGAATCTTCAATCTCAACGGCCTCGCACACCGCATGGTCTTCGATATGGAGTATTCGTATACAAACTCGTCGAGCGACATTACCAACATTGCTCAGTACAACGCTCTTGATGACAACGCTCAGGAACGATTTCAGGAACGGCTTCCGGGGCACACTTTTGGCGGAGCCATCCCGACCGCCTTCAATGCTCGACGATACGCCGTTCGATCCGGAGCCGGTTCGCTGGTCACGACCCCGTGGCACGAACTGGTCGACGACCTGCACGTGCTGCGAGCGGGTTGGCATCACCGTCTGCAGACGAAAGTTGGCCCTCCAGATCGGCAGCACATTCGCGACTGGATGACGCTGGACCTGGAAGGTTCCTGGTTCCCTCGTGCAGGTCGTCACAGCCTGGCTGGCAAAGACTTTGCAGCGGACTTCGGTTTGCTGTCCGCTCGTTACAAGTGGTTGCTGAGCGAACGCACGGCACTGTTGGCCGGTAGCCTGTACGACACGTTCGACGGAGGCCAGCAGCTGTGGAACGTCGGTCTGCTCAGTCAGCGGAGTGCTCGCGGCAGTGTTTATGCCGGGGTGCGGCAGATTAAGGGACAGGGAGTCAACAGTCAGATTGCCACGGGTAGCATGAGTTACCTGCTCAGCGAAAAATGGGCCGGCACGGCCAGCAATGCGTATGACCTTTCAGAAGGGCTGAACCGAGGACAATCGCTCTCGCTCACGCGGATCGGAGCGGACTTCCTGTTCCACTTTGGTTTCAGCTTTGACCAGAGCAAAAACAACGTGGGACTGGCCATCGCCTTTGAACCAAGATTCGGACCGCGTACGCCGTACTCGTCTCAGATGGATAACCTGCTTCAGGTTCAGTGATCACAGCCGAACTCCGTCGGCTGACTTTACTTCCGCAAAAGTCGTCTCTCATGAATGATCGAATCCGCAAACTGGTAACAGCGATGCTCGCTTTCGGCGCGATCGCTATCGTTCCGGGCTGCGTCCATCGCCGAGCGACCATCCGGACCGATCCGCCAGGAGCCATGATTACTGTCGGCGAGCGCGAGATTGGCTACTCGCCAGCTTCGTTCGACTTCACCTGGTACGGCACGGAAGAAGTCACGATCCGCCGCGACGGCTACGAAATGGAATCGCACTACATCAAACTCCGCCGTCCGTGGTACCAGATTCCGCCTCTCGATTTCGTCACAGACAATCTGTTGCCCGGTCGCGTTCAGGACCGCCAGGAATTCAACTTCCAGCTGCATCCGCGAGTCGTCGTACCGGGCACCGAGCTGCTCGAACGCGGCAACGCCCTGCGTTCCGAAGCTGAAATCGGACAATAGGAAGACTCGTACTTCGCAGGCATACCATTCAGCTTTGATGAGTTCAGTCAGGTATGCCTGCGCTACGCTTCTCATACCCTACGGTGGCGGTCGTACAGATCAAGGAGCGAGATTGAAGCGGGGCTTGCGGCTGCGGATCAGTTCTGATTCGTAGGCTCGGCGCATTGGTTTCAGACGGGCGGGTGAGTCCGCGGCGAAGGCGTGCAGTTCAAGCGTCACGCCTTTCACACCGTTGGTGGCCAGGTAGTTGGCCAGCGATTGCCGGTCGGATCGATCGAGGTGTTTCTTTACGCGGTCGTAGAGGTTGGATGATTCGCCGATGTAGAGGTAGCCCGTTTCGTCGCGGAAGATGTAGACGCCCGGCTGCTTCGGAACGTTGTCTGGCTCCTGCTCGGCGTCGGCCGCCGGCATCACGATGATTTCTTTCTTCCAGTCAGCCACGCGCAACACCAGTTCGGGCTGCAGACGCCGAGATTTTCTTAAGGTCAGGCTCGCTTTGCGAAGCAGGTAAGGCTCGACTTTCGGGGCAACCTTCGCGGCCTCTTTGTCGTACTCGGCGCGGAGTTTCGGATCGCACAAGACGCGGTCGGTGTTGACCGAGTAGCGGTCTTCCAGAAGCCTCGCGGCGATCTCGGCCGCATGCAGGTATGCGTCCGAATTGTCTCGCCGTCGCTGCGTGGCTGAGATGTCTCGAAGTTCGCCCGCCTTGCGAAGGTTCAGTAGCGTCCAGTTGAAGTCGAACGGCGGGATGTCCGGCATCCGGCGATGGCACTCGGTCAGAAACTGATCGTTCAGTTCCGTCTGGAGTAACACTTCGTCGGTGCTCCAGCCGTCGTAGACTTTCAGGTAAGCCAGCCGTGCAACGTCTTTGACTTCCCGGCGAGTCTTCGCATCGAGTTCTGCCGGATGTCCCGGTTTCACAGCATCGCGCTGCTTGGTCAGTTCGTCTTTCGCCGACAATGGGCGAGAGGCGACGCTCAGCAGGAGCAGACCGAGGCACAAGGCAATCGTCGATGGACTGAGAATCTGCGTGGCCCGCATGAGATTCCTCTTGGCATTCGTCGCCCCAAAAATGTGTATCAGCGGCTGCGGATCGAAAGGGAGCGTGACCTACACGAACAGTTCGCGGATTGGCTTGCCGCCATCGGTAATCGGGACCGGTCGGTCGCCGTCGTAGAGTTCTTCTGCCGGGTTGATGCCCATTGACCAGTGAATGGTGGCGTGGAGATCCGGGACGGAAACGGGTTGTTTCACGACGGACTTTCCGAGTTCGTCGGTTTCGCCGATCACCTTGCCTGTTTGCAGGCCTCCGCCAGCGAGCACAACAGAAAATGCTTTCGACTGATGTCCGCGTCCGCCGCCACCGTCAAAGCCGGGCGGTCGACCAAATTCGGTTGACACGACGATCAGCGTGCGGTCGAGCAGTTTCTTTTCTTCCAGATCGAGCACCAGCGTCGACAGCGCGCTGTCGAGTTCCTGAATCAGGATGTGCTGATTGAGCTGGCCTTCGTTATGCGTGTCCCAGCCGGTGCCGTTGACGAAATTCAGATTGTGCGAGCATTCGATAAACCGCACGCCCCGTTCGATGAGCCGCCTGGAAAGCAGGCAACGCTGGCCAAACTCACCGCCATAGCGAGCCCGCAGGTCGGCAGGTTCTCGATCCAGCTCGAACGCCTTCATGAATTCCGGCCCGGACAACCGCAGAGCGTCTTCGATGGTCGAATCGTAGTCAGCGATCCGTTTGTCGCCCGCGGTACGTTTTCTATAGATGTCACGAACGCGGCTGAGCAGTCGTTCCCGTCGGCCCTGACGTTCGTCGTTGATGTCGGGGTAACGGCTCAATCCGTTGGGTCCTTCGCTGGTACTTGTCAGGTAAACATAGCCAGCTTTCGCTCCCAGAAAACCAGGGCCGCGAGTCACATTCGGATAGCCAATCAGCACGTAGGCGGGGGCGTTGTCGGAAGCAGCTCCGCGCTGATGGGCGACAATCGAGCCGATCGATGGGTAGACGATGGTGCCACTGGTCGCCCGCCCGGTATGCATTCTGTAAGTAGCGGCAGCGTGTTCGTCGATGACTTCGTGATGGACAGATCGGATCGGATTGAACCGGTCCAGAATGCCAGCGCATTTCGAGAGATGCTCGCAAACCTGTTCGCCCTCGATCGCCGTGTCGATCGGGTCGTAGTACGAGCCGGGCTTCTTGGCTTTCGCATCGCCTTTGATTTTTGGATCCCACGTGTCGATGTGGCAGGCACCTCCCCCCAGCCAGATCATCACACAATGGTCGACTTTGCCTTTGGGGAAATTGATGGCGTGAACGTCTTTGGATTCGGATGCGGCGAGCCGGTGTGAAGCCAGAACGGCTCCGGCAGTGGCACCAGTAACCTGCAGAAAGTCACGTCGCGTCGGGTGAGGCTGATTCAGGTTAAACACGGAGCAGCTCCAGTGGATCGTTTGTGCCCGTCAGGAATGATTTGTGGGGAGTCAGATTCCGTCTATGACAGATTGTCTGAAACCCAGCGTACCGCAGGCGAGTCACAAGAGGCAATCACTTGTGGTGATGTCAGTCGTTGATTCCTGAATTGGAACCTGACCACAGGGTTTCTGCCGGATCAGAACTGAGCCGGTTCCTCAACCAGAGCCCAGACGACGACTTCGACGGCGGCATTCAATGGAAGTTCGTTGACTCCGACAGCGATGCGTGTGTGACGACCGGCTTCGCCGAAAACTTCAGCGAGGAATTTCGAGGCACCATTCATCACCTGCGCCTGCGAATGGAAGCCGTCTGCCGAATTGACAAAGCCTTCGACTCGGACAATCTGAGCGATCTCGTCCAGTGACTCGACACAGGTCCGAATCTGAGTGAGGCAATTCAACGCGGCCAGTCGAGCGGCTTCCGCAGCTTCTTCAACGGTGACATCCAGACCGACCTTACCGCTGGCGGTCATCTTTCCGTCCCGCATGGGTAGCTGACCGCTGGTAACAATCATGTTTCCGTAGCGGACCACTGGCACGTAATCGCCGATGGCCTCAGGAGCCTCGGGAAACTCAATTCCCATTTCGGCAAGTCGAGCTTCAGCATTGATGATCATCGAATTAACTCCGTCGAATTGTCTGGACTTTGTCGGTTGCCGATTCGTGTTTGATGATCGGCAACGAAATTACACGACCTGGCGGACGCCTACGGTCAGCAAAAGATTTGCCCACAGCGCCTGCTCGGCCGTTTGAATGGTCAGGACCAGATCCCGAGACGCGACGGCATCGTAGAAATCCCACTTCTGAATTGGCTGAAGCTCGATGTCCAGACCGCTGTCTTTCAGGATGCTGCGATACTCGTTCCAGACAGGTGGGTCGCCACCGAGTGCGTAAGGATCGTCGTCAGGAATTCCCATGGTGTTACAGGCTTCGATGGGAATCGCTGACAGAAGCGCCTGCAGCGTCTGAGTGCAATTGACCAGGCCGGGCATCAGGTTCAGGCTGACCAGCTCAGCATTCGGACCAAGCGTCGACGATGCCGGATAGTTCCCGTCGGCAATCAGAATCTTCGAATGATGACCGCAGCGGCCCAGAACCTCGTTAATTTTCGGGTGAATCAGTTGGTGTTTGAGCATTCGTCGGTTCTTTCTGGATTCGGCAACAGTCTGACAATGTCGGTCGATCTAACCGTTCAGAACGAGACTTTTCGGGGGCGTGTTCGAGCAAACGTCGCGAGCATTCAGAATCAGGAACATTCGCGGGACCGCTGACGAATGAGACGCCGTGAAATCGGTCTCGTGGCGGCGTTATACAAGAGAGACCGAACCTGTTGCCACGATTCCCCGGAATTCGAAACTTACTGGAGAAGCAGAACGCAGTTCTGGCAGAAAATCGCAAGGATCACATGGCACTGATCAGGTAGTTCAGTTCGTCCTGGACTTCCATCGGGTCGTCGACCGTCGTCGTGATTCTCGCGACGACAACCTGCCGAAATCGCTTGCGCAAACGGTGGACCGCGACTTTGAAGGCTCCGTCAGACAGGTTGAGTGTGCGGGCCGCGTCGATGGCGGTGTCGTGACTGGATGGCGTGACCAGCCAGCATTGCAGAACTTCGAACTTTGCCAGTTCGCCGTTTGATTCAGCTTCAGCGCGGAGTGTTTCAATCGCCTGCTCGACGACGGTCACAGCCCATTGGCGATCGAAGTACGCGTCGGGCGGGAAGCCGTCAGGACCAGCGACATCGAACTCCGATTCCGGGCTCGCGCCACTTGCTGAGTCAGACGAACCAGACAGCGACTGAATGCGTTGTCCGCCGCCGCGCTTCAAAGCCTGTTCCTGGTCCCGGTAATCTGCGAGAAAATGCTTCACAGCACCCAGCAGGTAGCTTCGAAACCGACCTCGGTTACGGTCAGCGTGATTAAGGCTGAGACCTTCCAGCAATTTTGCAAAGAACTCGTGTGTGAGGTCGCGTGCTTCGTCGTTCGCATTTGCGCCGGTCGTCGTGATGTACCTCTGCACGAATAATTCAACGGGCGAGTAGTACGTTTCACACAGCGAACGCAACGCTTCCCTGGCTTCGGGAGAATCGCCGCGAGCGGCCACTACTTGCGTCCAGTGAGTTGTCTGAAATCGGTGTGACACTGGGCGGCTACTCTCTCTTAAGTACCTGCTCGCAGAATCAGTTCGACGGTTCGATCGTCTGGAATCGAACTTGTTCGACCGGACTTTCGGGCAGAAGGGAATCCGGAGTCTGCTCCTCGGGCAGAAACACAAGAGTCGCCGACACGTGTATCAATGATTCTGTCGTGTAGTCCAGTTGAGGAATTCGGACATTCGGCTGATACACCCACGCATTGTTATCCAACCAACCGAGCGACTGTCGCATGGAATTGCGGCCACTGTCAGTCGCGGGCAGGAACTCCAGCGGCAATCGCATGCGGCCGCTGCGGTCCAGCTTCACCTGATAGCGGCTTAGGATCCTCAGTTCGTCGGTTGGCTCGTGCGAGTTATCAGTCGCAGGCAACTGAGCGTTTTCCAGCATCAACCAGACATTCCAGCCAGGAACATCGTCAGTGAAGTACTCGAAGGTAAAGTACCCATCTTCGACCATCGAGTTTTGAGTAGTCACTCGCGTGACCGGTGGCGAAGGCCGCGGTAGAACGATTGCTGCAGTGACGAGACACATGGCAAATAAGGTTGTGATCACGATCCGTCGCCGTTGTTGATGGATTGTGTCGTCAGTCTGCGGATCATCAGTCGGATCATTCATCCGCAGTCGAGCCTGCCACAACACGATGCTTGCCCAGGGCAGTGCGATGCAGGTCAGCCCACCGACCGCCAGGACTAGAGGGGCGGAATCCGGTGTCCAGCGGGAATTGTGGAACCACAGGCCTTTCAGCACAGTGACTGTCAGGGCCAGAACTGCCAGCGTTGCCATGAAGCCGAGCACCGCGGCGGCCTTCAGCCAGCGGAAGATTGCGGAGTGGTGCGTGTCCTCTGTCTGTTTCGCCGCGTCATTCAGGCGAGTCGAGACCTGAGTCCACACCAGCCGAATTGGAAACAACGCCGTCGACAGCATAAAGAAGCTCAGGTTAAAGCCATTCGTATCGTGCAGCCCAATCGCTGCAAAGCGACCAATTCCCTGAGCGACCTTTAACAGGAACGGCCCCAGAAGCAGGCCGGTCACAAACCACATGACCGCTGCTGCAGTGGCGATCGTGCGGCACTGCGATGGCAGACTGCCTGGTATCTGGTGACCTCTGCGGCGCCAGCGTTCAACTGCTAACGCAATACCAAGAAACCCGAAGAAACCAAAGAAGCCTGAGAACCCCATCGCTCGCTCAAGGCCGGGTACAACCGACAGAAAGCACAAAAAGCCCAGGTACCCAAGATGGGCGCATGACACAAATCGCTTTCCCCACTTGGAGTGGATGCCCAGCCTTTCAGCGAGCGACCCGGAGATCTGCGTCTCGTCAAGTGGCTCGGTACCGCGGGCAGACGGTGGATCGGTCGGGCGTGTCGGGATGCGGCGAGAGCGTCGGTCCGTTCGAGAGACGAGGATCAGTATGAGAAGCGGAATGATTCCTGCCAGCAGCACGGAGCCCACACTGACCAGTGGCAGCCAACCCAGCCCGCCAAGGGAATCCGGAGTCGATCCAAACGAACCGGTCGCGAACAGCAGGACGATCGGAAGTGCCGCAGGAATCGCCAGGAGTCCCAGAAACAGGACGAGGCTCCATCGCGAAGTTGCCGGCACGTTGAGCTGGTCTGCTGGAGTATGTTCAGGAACGCGACCGGTGGCAGTTTCAGTGACACTGGAAATCGTCTCGAACCAGTCAGCGACCGCGTCATTGAATTGCGACGGCAGGCCGATGAGTCTTTCGTATGGCGAGACGATCAACTGCTGCCTGTCGCCATCGACTTCCCAGGTGACGCTGATGAAATCGAGGCCCGCGGGATTCACGAGTAACGGATACCGACCAATGCTGAGATCGCGAATGGTGGACAGTGCAATGTCATAAACGCGAGGCCCATGCGTGATCTTTAACCGATCATCCTCGAGCAGCATCTGGCCGCGGTTTAGCCACAGCGTCACTTGCCCGGAGAACGTCGAAATCCGACTCGGTGTTGTCACGCAGCACTGGCAGAGCTGCGGCAGACGATGCACCGGAGTTTCGGCCGGCGTTCGTCGATGCGCCGCGGGCGTTCTCACCACGGTTTCGACTTCGTGTCGAAAATCAGTCGCCGTGTGAAACCGCAATTCCGGATTCTGTTCGAGAGCACGCATGACGATCTCGTCGAGGCGGACATCAATTTCAACGCGTCGAGACGGCGGCAGAAACGCTGCGCCGGGTAGTTCGCCCGTCAGCATTTCGTACAGCACGACGCCCAGCGAATAGATATCCGCGCGGTGGTCGACTTCGGCTGGTTGATCACGCTGCTCGGGAGCCATGTAACGTGGCGTGCCGAGTACGGCGTCGCGTGTGAGTTCTTCCGAGTTGGTGCTCGCATCCGCCGCGTCTGAAGCTTCGTTGGCTGTGCGTGAGTCATGTAGAGCTTTGTCGGCGGCATCGTTTCGCAACATTCTCGCGATGCCGAAGTCGGCGATTTTGATACGCCCTTCTTTGTCGAGCAGCAGGTTTTCTGGTTTGATATCGCGATGCACGATGCCGCGATCGTGTGCAAACTGCAGTGCCTCGCAGATCGGCGGCACAATGGCCAGGGCCTGTTGCGGAGTCAGCCGCCCAGCGGTCATCGCCTGCCGCAGATTGACGCCGTCCACATATTCCATCAGCAGAAAGTAGAAGTCTCCGGCGCGCCCGAAATCATGGACGGTGACAATGTTCGGATGATTCACTTCGGCGAGGATCTTGCCTTCGCGCGAAAAGCGGTCTGCGAAGTCCGGATTGTCCGCGTGCTGCGGTGCGAGGATCTTCAACGCGACCAGACGCCCCAGCGACTTCTGCCGAGCCTTGTAGACGGCTCCCATTCCGCCGTGGCCGATCAGTTCGATGATCTCCAGTTGCGGAAACGCCCCGGCCAGCTCGTCCACGGATGGCGGCGTCCAGGGAGTCGTGGGTATGCTGTCGGCTCCGGTTTCGAGAGCCGCCTGTCTGAGCAGGCACGCCGGACAGATGCCGCTGGCAACGCTTGCATCAAGAGTCGCCCCGCAACGCGGGCACGTTGCTTCCGGCTCCGCATCCAGTCCAGATTCCGCAGTTGGTTCAGTCACGCTCGTCCCATCCTCAAGTCAATCAGCAGGCAGCGACAACGACTCTACTTATTACCTGAGGCATTCCACCCGGCTGGTTACAGGATATTGTCAAAGTCGTCGACATTGACGAGCAGCAGACGCTTTCGCAGGCGTTCAGCGGCAATCTCGCAGTACGGTTTCCCACAGAGCGAAGATTCGATCAGGGCTGAATCGGTCGTTTACCGATTTTGCTGCTGCGGCAGCCAGGCTGGACCGAGTGGCGTCGTCGTTGGCAAGCGACCGCATCGTCGCCGAGAGTCCAGTCACGTCGCCTTGTGGAATCAGCAGACCGTTCTCGTTGTGGCGGATGATTTCTGACGGGCCTGATTCGCAGTCGAACGCGATCGGCACGAGGCCGTGTGACATGGCTTCGAGGAGTGCGTTCGGAAACCCTTCATAGCGCGACGGCAGCACGGCGATTGAGGATTGGGGAATCACCCGCCACGGTGATTCGATCCAGCCAGGAAACTGAATGCGGTCAGCGATTCCGTGATTCTGTGCGGTTTCGAGCAGGTGAGCTTTTTCGGGGCCGGAACCGATGATGAGCAGGTTCCAGCCGGGGCATTCAGCAGCGGACAATGCAAAAGCATCAATCAGCAGGTCGAAACCCTTCTCGTGCGAGAGACGGCCGACGGCTACGAACCAGTTTCGATCTTCCGGTAAGTCAAGGTTCGGGACTGGTGAATCACCCACGCGTGTCGCAACAGCATTCGGGATGACGTGCAGGGGGGCCTGTCGAGCGATGTCTTTCATTGCCGTTCGCACGGCCTCGGTCTGTACGATAATCGCACGGGCTCCAGGATAGGTTCGTTTTCGCAACCACTCCCAGACTCGACCAATGTGGTGATGTCGCACGTCTGTTCGTTCGGAAACGATCACCGGCAGATTCGTTCCTCGGGTCGCCAGTAGAGTCAGGATGTTTGTTCTGTCGGTCAGACTGATCACTCGATCGGGTGCGGAATCCACAAGAGCATGGTGTATTGCCTGAATTCTTGAGCGGTTGGCTTTGATCGCCGACCAGACTCCGTTGGAGTCACGCATGACGTCCAGTCCGACTCGCACCACTTTGGGAGAGACGGCAATTCGGTCGTTCTCTACAGAGTCCAGTGTCAGCAGACAGACGTCCTTACCGGCTTCGGCCCAATGGCTGGCCATTCCCGCAGCGGTATGCTCGCTCCCCCCGCCGGTCAGCGAGTGGATCACAATCGTCAGCCTCTGCCAGTCTGACTTCACTGTGTTGCCTTTTTCCGTTGTGAGTCACAAAGACGAAAGCAAACGCATTCACGACAAGTAAATGCAAGCTGAAACAGAAGAAGGTAGCGGAGACTGGACTGGTTCAAAAAGTGACCAAACCCGAGTAAGAACGATGACAGGGCTGAGAATTGCAATGTCGCGTGTCGAATCTGCAAAGAGCTGCTCCGGTTGACTGCCAGAATGACGTCTGATTCTGAAAAAGTCGAAGTTGCAAATTTCGATCGTTCGTAACATCCATCAGGTATTGGGCTTAGCGTCCATTTAGCGATTTTGTCAAAGGTAATGCTGTGTAAGATGCTGAGGATTTAACGTTCCTTGTATTGGGGCTACACACCAGTTGTTGTGGTCTCTTGAGAGTGGATTCGATCGAA
>JABMPE010000361.1 GCA_013203845.1 Rhodopirellula sp.
GGGCACCGCAAAATCATGTCGACACGCTCGTCTGGTTGCCGTTCTAAAACAGTTTCCATTACCAAACAGAAATGCCCGTCAGAATATTCTGACGGGCATTTGAAATTGACTGTCTGGCAGCAGGAAATCAGTTCCCGAAAGAACTACTTGACTTCCCAGGTATCGCCACGGTTAAAGAGCTTTTGCAGATTGCCTTCACCTTTTTCCGCGATGGCATCTTCAAGCTGCTGATTGACTGCTTCGTCATAGGTCGGCATTTCGACGGCTCTGAAGACTCCCATCGGCTCCGGGAATTCTGGATACCGCATACGGGCCAGCATGAATGCCAGACTCGGCTCTGCAACTTTTTCGTCGTGGAAGAGCAGATCGTCTTCTCGAACGCTGCCATCGAGGTCGACTATTTCCGGGCGGCTTCCCTCATTGACACGGATGCCTTTCTTACCATTTCCAAAGATCAGCGGCTTGCCGTGTTCGAGATAGATGATGTTATCCTGTTTGACCTTCTTGTCAGTCGCAAAGCTGAAAGCTCCGGAATTGAACACATTGCAGTCCTGATAAACTTCCACAAAGGCTGTGCCTTTGTGGTGGGCAGCACGTTCGAGAACCGAAGTCAGATGTCGAATGTCGACATCGACGGACCGCGCAACGAACGTTGCTTCGCTGCCGAGTGCCACTGACAGCGGATTCAACGGGTGGTCGACCGAGCCCATGGGCGAACTCTTTGTTCGCTTACCGATCGGGCTGGTTGGTGAATACTGTCCCTTTGTCAGACCGTAAATCTGATTGTTGAACAGAATGATTTTCAGGTCGACATTTCGACGGATGGCATGCATCAGATGATTACCACCGATCGATAACGCGTCACCATCTCCAGTGATGACCCAGACCTGCTGCCCCGGCTGCGCCAGTTTGATTCCTGTCGCGATGGCGGGAGCACGACCGTGGATGCTGTGGAACCCGTAAGTATCCATGTAGTAAGGAAAACGGCTGGAACAACCGATTCCTGACACGAAGACGAACTTCTCTTTGGGGATACCCAGCGTCGGAAGAACTTTCTTCATCTGCGCGAGAATCGAGTAATCGCCGCAGCGCGGGCACCAGCGAATTTCCTGGTCGCTGGCGAAATCTTTCGGAGAGAGAACTGGAAGGTCTGTGCTCATGGCCGAATGCTTTGAGTAATGGTGTGTCAGAAAAAGGGTTTCAGCAGTAACTGAGTCGCAGGAGTTTCCGGCGACAACTTAGAGCATTTGTTCGATCGCTTCGACAACTTCAGAAACCAGGAAAGGCTTACCCTTGATCTTGTTCAGCCCCTTGGCGTCAACAAGATATCGGTCACGAAGAAGCATCCGCAGCTGTCCCATGTTCAGTTCCGGAACAAGCACCTGCTTATAGCGGCTGATGATGTCTCCGAGATTTCGCGGAAACGGATTCAGAAATCGCAGGTGTGCGTGGGCAACAGATTTACCAGCTGCCTGAAGGTCTCGAGCAGCCGTTCGAACGGCTCCGTAAGTCCCCCCCCACGAGATCACGAGCACCTCTCCCGAATCAGGACCGTCGACTTCCTGTTCTGGAATGAAGTCTTCAATCTGAGCGACCTTTCGAGCCCTCAGCCTGACCATGTATTCGTGGTTATCCGGGTCGTAGCTGACGTGGCCTGTGACATCTGCTTTTTCGATGCCACCAACACGGTGCTCCAATCCTGGAGTTCCAGGAACTGCCCACGGACGAGCCAGCTTCTCGTTCCGCTTGTACGGAAGATAGCCATCTTCGCCGTTTGGCTCAGTCTGGTACGTAACAGTAATCGGTTTCAGTTCTTCTTCAGTCGGGATACGCCAGGGTTCGGCACCGTTGGCAATGTAACCGTCTGTCAGGAACACGACCGGCACCATGAAATTCACCGCAATGTTCATCGCTTCCTGGACAGCGTGGAAGCAGTCGCCGGGACTTTGAGCCGCGACAATAGGCAGAGGTGACTCACCGTTTCGACCAAACAACGACAACAGCAGGTCGGCCTGTTCGGTTTTGGTTGGGAGACCGGTACTTGGCCCACCTCGTTGAACATTGACAATAATCATCGGCAATTCGGTGATCATTCCGAGGCCCATGGCTTCGCCTTTGAGGCAGATGCCAGGTCCCGAACTGGCCGTCACTGCCAGCTGCCCCGCATAAGCAGCTCCAACAGCCGCAGACATGGCCGCGATTTCATCTTCAGCCTGGAA
>JABMPE010000362.1 GCA_013203845.1 Rhodopirellula sp.
ACCCATGACCTTGTATTCGCCGCTGTTGACTTTGAACCCGGTGTAGTAGGTGAACGCCGAATACAACAACCCGAGTGAATGCGGAAACCGTACGTCGTGCGTCAGCTCAATCCTGTTGCCGCGTCCGAATCCCAGGCACGTCGTTGACCACTCGCCGACGCCGTCGAGCGTCATGATGGCCGCTTCGTCGAACGGCGACGGAAAGAACGCACTCGCCGCGTGGGACTCGTGATGGTTCGTGAAAACGAAGCGGCCTTTGTATTGATCGCGGAGTCCCTTTCGGATCTCACGTGGTAGATGCAGTTTCTCTTTCAGCCAGACGGGAATCGACGAACGGAACGACCGAAATCCAGCCGGAGCAAACGCCAGATACGTTTCCAGCAGCCGTTCAAACGTCCGCAGGGGCTTATCGTAAAAGCCAACATATTCGAGCTGGTTCGGAGTCAGCCCAGCCTCCTTCAGGCAATAATCAACGGCGTGCTTCGGAAACCGGGCGTCATGCTTCTTCCGCGTGAACCGCTCTTCCTGAGCAGCAGCTACCAGCTCACCATTCACAACCAGCGCGGCTGCCGAGTCATGATAAAACGCGGAAATTCCAAGAATTGCAGTCATGTGAAGGGCTGAGGGGCAAGGGGAAGAGCTGAGTGATGCGGACAAATGATGACGCGGCAAGCTACGGCACAGGCTCCCGTATCAACAACCCCAGCCGCCGAGTATGGCATCATCCAGGACCACCTGGAGCGGTACGTACTGGTACTGGTTCAGCAACTCTCCACGATGTGACTCTCCCGCAATCGTTTGCAGGCCGTCTGTCGACCTGCACCGCTTCAGTTGACCGTCTCTTCGACAGCGTTCGACAGTTGAATGAGCCTGCGACTTCTGCTGCGGCTAACTTCACGCTGCAGTTAGCCGTCGTCCAGGAAATCATTCCTGTGATGGCTGTTGATAGCGCAATCCGAATGATCGTCGCAAGCGGCCTGTAATGGTGTGGAAACTCATCCATTGACGACTGAATGCCGGCTTGTGCTCAACTGGAGCGCATGATTTAGCGGGTTGTCAGGTGACTCGGTCTCAAGCTGCACGCTGGAGATGCAGTTGCAGGCAGAGACGGAGTCCGGGCGTCGAGATTTTGCGAAAGTTGACAGAAAACGGGCGGTACTCGTTATGCATCCAGACAAAAAAGTCGGACTGGCGTTGGGGATTCTCCTGATCGGAATTACGGGAGCGTTCTTTTTCAGGAACGATGCGCCGACGTCAATGGAAGACACGCTGACACTGTCCGATCCTCAGTCACTGGATCGAAAAGCCAGTCAAAAGCCGGGAGCTCCGTATTTTCCAGAGCCGGAAAATGTGCGACGTGAAACTGATGACAAGAGCGAATTGGCAGGCGTCCCGGGAACTCTGGCGTCAGACGTCATCCCCAGTCTGCCTCAAGTCGGACCAACTGGTTCCCTGGGGCGTTTTTCGCCGTCTTCCACGAGTGGTGCCGGGAGTGGGCCGGTGGAGCGGTATGCCGATCGTATGGCTCCTCTTCCAATTCCTGGTCGAGAATTAGACGGTCTTGAAGTTGCCTTGTCTGAAAACGGTGGCGGCCTGTTCGGGCAGACGCAGCCGATTGTCTAAAGCAACAACCAGGCAAACGAGCCTGCCGAAGGAGTGGCTAAGACTGGATCAGGAAATTCACGGCCGCCTTCCCGGAAATCATCGCCAGGGTACATCACACACGAAGTTGTCGCTGGCGATAATCTCTCGCGACTGGCGAAGAAGTATCTGGGAAGTCACTCGAAGTACCTGACGCTCTTCGAGGCTAACCGCGATCTGCTGGCGAGTCCCGATGATCTTTCTCCAGGCATGCAGCTGAAGATTCCTCAGGATGCGAATGGGGCGGCGGCGGAGTCGTCGAAAGGTATTCCTGGCAGTTCGTCAACGTCAACGAAAACGAGCAGCGGCGGAAGTCCGGCCAACAATCAAAACCAGCCGTCGTTTGTGCAACCTGATCGAGCGGCCGTTATTGCATTGGGAGGGGCTCGCCCATCCGGACGAAGCCTGACTCAAAATCCGCCACCGGATTTGCCTCGCGTTGAAGGGTTGAATCCAGACGCTGCCCCGGCAGTCATTGCTTCTCGCCCGGAATAGTGTTTCGGCTGAACAGGTCACCGCGCCTGCATTTGGACGGTGAGTCGATTCAGGCCGCTTCTGATTCAAGTCTGGTTACAACGACGAAGTTCAGTTGAGGAAGCACGTCAGGCCCGGCATTCCATTCGTCAGGGATGTCGGGTTTTTCGTTGCCTGTTTGTGTCGTACCCGCGTGCGATGTCCTGCCATGCATTAGCGTTTCGAATGCTGGGGAACACAGATCAAAGTTGAATTCGTTGTCCAATCATTGTGGCGAATCAAATTGAGGATTCAGGACGCACTGTGTTCAAGAAATTCGCCACTTGGGAAGTGTGACTGCAGTTCGGGGCGTCAGCAGCTTTTGCTGTGATCCAGCAGAAAACTCCGACAACGCATGGACGCTGCCGGAGTTTGAAGTTGTTCTGCAGCAGACATCTCTGACGTCAGCGTTCTTGATGTTTTTAGCGGAACTTATATTCCGGGTTGGTTCGCGCGAACTCGTTCTTGTCGAGTTGTGCTTCCAACTTGATGTCCCGATAGGCGTAAGCCTCAATCAAGGTCGTTGCGTCCAGGTTGCCGGGGTCTGCATCAGCAACCAGTTCCGGCCACGTAAAGTTTTGACCGTAGACCGGAATCATGAGCTGCTTGTCGATGTACAGGATGCACTTGCGGTACTGCTCGGAATCCCTGGCACTGCCGTATTTCACGGTGTAGGCGTAAACCGGACGTCCGGAGAATGTTCGGTCATCTCGCATTTCCACCTGGACACGCTCGCCGAGTTTCAGGTCACGCTGGCGAATTTCAAGAGTCATCCGCGTCATCTCTTTGACACCAGCCATTGTGACGGGGTAACGAGCTTCACTCATGGCGAGTGTCGAACTTGGTTCAAGTTTCAGAGCCGGCAGCCGTCCTCCGAATTTGGTTAACTGCACGAGCAGCCGAGGGTCGTCTTCGGCGACGGGGAACAGGATCTCACGACCGACGTCGCCGCCCTTTTCCCACTTCATGTAAACATTGAGCGGTTGGTGCTGCAGTTTGAGCAGCATGCTTTGTTCGTCAGAGAGTTCGCCGTCGATGCGCTCCTGTTTTTCGAAGGTCGCGGTGTAGCTCTTAATTGCATCGAGACGATTGCTGGCGTCCTGCAGCATGGCAATCTGCAGGAGCATGGCAACGCGTCCTTCCAGATGCATCGCCGAGTCTTCTGGCAGCGGTGGCGGGGCAGGGCGATTCTGTTCGGCTGCCCGTACGACCTGGCTGGCATCAGCACCGACCGGTTCCGCATCCATCATGGTCCAGCCAACGGCGGCTGAGGTTGCCAGAATCATTGCGGCAGCGGGGTGAGGTTTGAGCAGATATCTGAGATGGCGAAATTGAGCGAATGTCAGAGCGATTCGATGCCGGACTCCTCGCCGAGTGGCAACGGCAAAGTGTCCGGGACGCCGTCGGAGCTCCCGGCGTGTGCGCCACGACAGAAGGTGACGCACGAGGCGAAGCGTTCGCTTGAAGTCAGGGCGAAGCATAATTCAGAACCCTCACGATGGAGTGCCCGCGACCCTGGTTAGTTCTTTTCGTTTCCCGGATGTGAATTCAGCTGGGATGTGTGACGAAGAGTAACCGGGACCACGGAAAACGTGGAAAGACAGGTTCCCGGGCCTCGTGCCCCTGGATTCCTCAGTCGCCCATCTGGAAGTGATCTGGTTGGGAACTGAAGAAACGGCTGCTTCGGGAAACCGATTCAGCCGTAGAAAATGACGCGTGAAGTCTGTGCATCACTCCGCAGTTTCGTCACGAACATCCCTGGGGAAACTGCATCCGAATGTGGCCGGCAGAACTCCTTAAAATTCTGCGTGGGTCACTTTTGAATTAGTTCGGCACAGTGGCTTCCATCTTTCGACCGTTTTTTATCGTCCGAGGGCGAGTGCTACGAACACTTGCACTGGGCATCCCACAACTGTGGCAATCCCAGGGACAGACTCCTTTGAAATAGATATCCTCGCTTCGCTACTTCTCGAAATCGTAAAATCCTTTGTGCATTACCCTCCTTGATTAATCGAAAAACACATCATTTCCGCAATCCAGCACCTCTAAGATACGTGGAATTCGGTTGTTTCTCGAAAGTAGTTTCCCAGCCAGATCGCAACGGCAGTCATTGGGAAGAGCGACTTTCGTGTTTGGGTTGATTGTCATGTTGCTCAAACGTGTCGAAATCAGCTGGCTCAACACCGAGGTTGCCGGACATTCTGGCGAGAACTATCATCCGAAACGATATGTCAACAAATTCCGATCAGACAGTAAGTTCGGGGTGATTTGTCGTGTCAGGAGATGAGCGGACGGAACCAACTCTCGACGGAACTCAGATTCGATCCTTCCAACCTGCCCGACCACGACCGGAACGGTAGGCGATTCCCCTAATACGGTGAAAACTCCCGGTCGATGTCGATGTGTGAGATAGTCTCACTGGACGTCTGCCTGTGAAGACGACCGACCGAAGGTCTGTTGTTGTTTTGAGAATTTTGACTGGATGGTTTCACGGGTCGAACTTTTCTGTTTGAAGGCTGTCCGTCTACGGCAGCGAGACGATGTTTAAATCGACTCAATAGATTGCACCAATGATCTGGCAGTTGACGGCGTAATTCTGTTTAGAGCACAACGTCGCTCTGCGACTCACCGGCGATATAGAGAAGAGGAGAAACTCGGATGTACGAGCGATTTACCGATCGAGCCCGCAAGGTCATGCAGCTGGCGAACCAGGAGGCTCAGCGGTTCAACCACGAGTACATCGGCACGGAGCACGTGTTGCTCGGACTGGTGAAGGAAGGCTCGGGAGTCGCTGCAAACGTCCTGAAGAATCTGGATGTTGATTTGCGTCGAATCCGCAACGAAGTTGAAAAAATCGTCCAGTCGGGACCGGATATGGTCACGATGGGAAAGCTTCCGCAGACGCCGCGAGCCAAAAAAGTCATCGAATACGCGATGGAAGAGGCTCGCAACCTGAATCACAACTATGTCGGCACGGAACATCTGTTGCTCGGTCTGCTGCGAGAGCAGGAAGGCGTTGCGGCTCAGGTTCTCATGAATCTCGGCCTGAAACTGGAAGACGTTCGTGAGGAAGTCCTCAATCTGCTCGGGCACGGAGTCGAAGCCTCTGAAGGTGGTGAACGCGCCACCTCATCGGCTGCCGGCGGAAAGTCTTCAAAAAGCAAGACGCCGGCCCTCGATAGCTTTGGCCGGGATCTCACGGAACTTGCTAAGCAGGGCAAGCTCGATCCCGTTATCGGTCGTGCCGACGAAATCGAGCGAGTGACGCAGATTCTTTGCCGACGTCAGAAAAATAACCCGGTTCTGCTTGGTGAAGCTGGAGTTGGAAAGACGGCGATCGTTGAAGGTTTCGCACAGCTCGTGGTTGATGGAAACGTTCCAGAGCTGCTTCGCGACAAACGAATCGTGGTGCTGGACCTTGCCATGATGGTTGCTGGGACGAAGTACCGGGGCCAGTTCGAAGAGCGGATCAAGGCGGTCATGAACGAAGTCCGCCGTGCGAAGAACACGATTCTGTTCATCGATGAGCTTCACACGCTCGTTGGAGCCGGTGGTGCAGAAGGGGCAATCGACGCATCGAATGTTCTCAAGCCAGCGCTCAGTCGTGGAGAATTACAGTGCATCGGAGCGACGACGCTCGACGAGTATCGCAAATACATTGAAAAAGACAGTGCTCTGGAACGTCGCTTCCAGAATGTGATGGTCGACCCTCCTTCTGAAAAGCAGACCGTTGAAATTCTCAAGGGGCTGCGTGAGCGGTACGAGAGCCACCACAAAGTTCAGATCACCGATGACGCTCTGCAGGGCGCTGTTGAGCTTTCATCGCGATACATCACGGGACGTTGTTTGCCGGACAAAGCGATCGACGTAATCGATGAAGCGGGTGCCCGGATCCGACTGAAATCAATGGTTCGACCACCAGATCTGAAAGAAATCGAGGAAGAAGCGGAGCGACTCAATCAGCAGAAAGAGGAAGCGGTTGCGAATCAGGACTTCGAGAAGGCTGCTGCCCTTCGTGATCAGGCGGACAAGCTCAAGAAGAAGAAAGAGCAGCTCACGAATGAATGGCGTGAGAAGTCAAAAGAGAATGAAGGCGTGGTGGACGAGGAAGTGATCGCCGAGGTTGTCGCCAAAATGACCGGTATTCCTTTGACTCGGCTTTCAAGTGAAGACGCCGTGCGGTTGCTTCAGATGGAAGACGAAATGCACAAGCGGGTGATCAGTCAGGATGAGGCCATTAAACAGGTCTCGAAGGCTGTTCGTCGAAGCCGTAGTGGTCTGAAAGATCCGAAACGTCCGACTGGCTGCTTCCTGTTTGCAGGTCCGACCGGTGTCGGGAAGACGCTGCTGGCCAAAACTCTGGCGGAATTTATGTTCGGCGATCAGGAAGCCCTGATTCAGATCGATATGTCTGAATACATGGAGAAGCACAACGTTAGCCGTTTGATCGGTGCTCCTCCGGGATACGTTGGCTTTGAAGAGGGTGGCCAGCTCACCGAGAAAATTCGTCGCCGTCCTTACGCTGTCGTGCTGATGGACGAAATCGAAAAGGCTCACCCGGACGTCTTCAACATGATGCTTCAGATCATGGAAGAAGGGCACCTGACCGATAGCTTCGGTCGAATGGTCGATTTCAAGAATGTGATCATGATCATGACCACCAATGCCGGAGCCCACGCGATCGCTCATGGGGCTGGCTTCGGGTTTGGAAAGAAGTCGC
>JABMPE010000042.1 GCA_013203845.1 Rhodopirellula sp.
CCGATGCCGCCGATCAGGACGTCCAGTCCTTTGCCGCCGTCGAGGTTGTCGTCGCCCTCACCGCCCGACATCACGTCGTTGCCGCCGCGGCCGCTCAGGTGGTCGTTGCCGGCCCCACCGATCAGCGTGTCGCTGGCTCCGCTGCCGGTGAGCTGATCATTGCCGGCTCCACCATCGATCAGAGCCGGGATGTCGAACCCGCCATCTGACCCGCCGTCGGAACCTCCATCGCTGCCGCCGTTACCGATGACCGCTTGGTCGTCGCCGTCGCACAGGTAGATGGCGATCTGCTGGACTGCCGACGGATCGAAGTACGCGATGTCTGATCCACCGTCGCTGCCGCCGTCCGAACCGCCTTTGTTCTTGTCTTTCCCTTTGTCCTTACCACCGTCAGTGCCTCTATCGCTGCCACCGTGCGAGTGACCGCCGACGTTCAGATTGGCGGTCACTTTGATCTGCGGAGTCTTCTTGCCGGTCTGCACGACGTTGACGATGTCCTTGCCGTCGGTGCCGATCACATACAGCGTGCCATCGACGAGTCCGACACCTTGCACGACCGCCGTTGTCGTCAGGACATTGGAGGCCGCTCCATCGCTGTCGGTAGCAGTCACCGTCACGTTGAAAATGCCGCCGGTGGCGTAGGGGTGAGTACCGCTGAACGTATCGGCGCCCTGATCGACGGAGACGTCCTCGACAGTGCCATCACCCCAGTTGACGGTCACCGTGTGCGTGTCCAGGCCGGGATCGCTGAACGAGCCACTCACTGTTACCGCACCGTCGTCAGCACTGTTGCACGGCTCGTCGTGGTCAGTTTCAGCGCTGTTCAGTGTGGGAGCGACGTTGTTGACGGTCAGCTCAAAGCTGCTCGTCGTCGTCGCTCCATCGCTGTCGGTCGCGGTGATCGTCACGGTTTGTGACTGATCTGGACCGTCGTTCGTGTCGAAGCTCCAGCCCCAGCTGCCGTCGACGTTCTGAGTCACCGAACCGACGGATGCCGTCAACGCGACGTCGTCGAGTCCCGGATCGCTCCAGCTTCCCGTACTGGTCACCGTCTGACCTTCGTCGACGCGGACGTCGCCAGCGTTCGACACACTTGGAGCCACATTGTTGACGGTCAGCTCAAAGCTGGTCGTCGTGGACGCTCCATCGCTGTCGGTTGCGGTGATCGTCACCGTCTGTGACTGATCCGGCCCGTCGTTCGTGTCGAAGCTCCAGTCCCAGCTACCGTCTCCGTTCTTCGTGACTGTGCCGATGGACGCCGTCAACGTCACGTCGTCGAGGCCCGGATCGCTCCAGCTGCCGGTGCTGGTCACTGTCTGACCTTCGTCGATGCTGACGTCGCCCGCGTTCGACACACTTGGTGCCACGTTGTTAACCGTCAGCTCAAAGCTGGTCGTCGTGGACGCTCCATCGCTGTCGGTCGCGGTGATCGTCACAGTCTGCGACTGATCTGGACCGTCGTTCGTGTCGAAGTTCCAGTCCCACGTGCCATTGGCGTTCTGGCTGATGGAGCCAATCGAAGCACTCAGCGAAACACTGTCGCCATCCGGGTCAGTGACGCTACCGGACGTTGCTCCCGTCTGCCCTTCGTTAACACTGATTGCTGAGGAATCGCTTGCGACGACCGGCGCGGAGTTCTGTGGCACGGATGACGTCGTCGTTTCAAACGCCAGTTCCCCAAAGGATCGGTAACTTCCCGCGGATTGGTTGTAGCTGTTGAATCGAACATAGCGAGCCGTCGATGGAATCAGATCAAACGTCTGCGCCACAGCCGCACGAGGATTACTGCCTCCGCCTTTGGCATTTGTCCGACCAAGAACCTCGGTCGAAGTGGCGAATGTCGGATCGTTCGACGTCTCGATGCTGATGTCCTGCACGGCGATCTGTGATCCGTCGTAGTTCCACAGCACCAGAGTTTCGATCGTGTATTCCGCCCCGAGGTCAAAGTCGATGCTGCCGACGGTCGATTTGTTGATCTGCTGCAGCCACCGCGTTGAACCCTGAATGTCGTGCAACGGGTTTGACGAGATGTACTCGTCAAATTCCGTCTCGCCGTTGACGTAGCCTACGGACAGTCCAGACTGATCAATGAGCAGGTCGGGAGTCTGACTTCCCTGCGAACCCATCGTGTTGTTCCACCAGGTGACCGGGCTACGGATTACGCCGGCTTCCTCGACAGGCGCGACCGCATCGAGAACTTTCGATACGTCAAGCTTGCTGACAAAAACGTCACCGTTGCCCTGATGCGTCGCCACAAAATCACCGTAGACCGTACCGGCAATCACCAGCGAGCCAGCTCCGTCGAGCGCGATGCCCCTGCTGAATTCCGCCTGCCGGATGCCGAACTGATGAATGCCCAGTTGCTCTCCGTTCGCGTCGAAGCTGGCGACGAAATTGTCGTAGCTGCCGTTGTTGCCGGTACCGCCAAGATCACCCGCCGTATAACCCTTGACAAATACGGCACCACTGCTGGCGGCCACTCCAAATCCCAGGTCGGACGAAGAAGTACCGAACTGGGTCATCCAGCGTTCGCCACCGTCGCTGTCAAAACTGGCCAGCACGATGTCCCAGCTACCGTGGTAACCCTCGCCGGTAATATCATCGAAGGTTCGGATACTCTGATAAAGATTGCCACCTTCATCAATCGCCAGTGTGTCTCGTTCAACTTCCGTGCGATCCTTGTTCTGACCCACCTGTCGAACCCACAGCAGGTCTCCAGCCGCGTTGATTTCAGCGATGTAAGCCGAGTTGGTTCCGTTTGTACCGTCGTCCGTCAGGTCATCCGTTGTGACACCCGAGATATAGATCTCACCGTTCTGACCGACGGCGATCGACAACGCGCTGTCGAGCCGGCCATCCAGATCCACGGTGCTGACTGTCTGCCCGTCGCTGGAGAACACTTTCAGCAGTGCCTGCTGATCTCCGGTGAGCCTCGTTTCCGCCACTCCCACCGCGTAGTAGTTGCCATCTTGCCCCTGGGCCAGTGAGTAGATGTGGTCGTCGGTGTCACTGTAGTCCTGATTGACCCACTGCTGGTTGCCGTCCAGGTCGAACCGCATCAGCAGAGCATCGTAGCGCCAGTGATAGTCGGAGCCTTCAAATCGACCGGATGTATAGCCGGCGACCGTGATCCCGCCGTCGTCAACGACGATGTCCTGAATGTCATCCCAGCCAGACGTCCCCACCTGCTGACGCCACAGTTCGGCACCGTTCGGGTCATGCTTGATCAGAAAGATGTCACCGCCACCGCCAGCGTGAGTGCCTCCGAAATCTGAGTAGGTCGAGCCGATCGTGTACGAGTTGCCCTGGGTGTCCAGTGCCAGGTTATTGACCGAGTCACGGCTATCCGATCCCGTCTGCAAGTCCCACTCGTGAGTCAGGGTGTCGCCGACGAGTGACGTGAGCAGCTGACGTGATTCCAGCATCTCGGCGGGGATGCTGGCAGACTCGCTCGCAGCGGCGAATGATCGGCGGCGGCGTGATTTCAGGGAGCGTGGCTGGAATCGTCGAGTCAGCGAAGCGAAAGGTCTGGCCTGCATGGATTTGGTCCTGTCATGGCGGAAGTGCGTGACGTTTCCCTTTCCCTGCACAGAACAAATCGAGCTGTGTCACGAAATCAGAAGTTTTTCTGGATTCGTTCGAGTTATACTCTGGTCTGTCTTAAATCTGTGATTCTCACGTCGGGAACAGAATCGGCAGTAACGGTGTGCTTTGAGTGATGCTCACGTGGTGCGGGACGGGCCCTGCGTTGCTTTCTGCGACTGGATTTCATGTCAGAGCGAAGTGATATCACTGACACTGATTCTGTGGATGGGCCCGGTCGCGCCGAGGGGGCTGATCCGGAGTCTCCATTGTCCGGCACGTCCGTCATGAGTCAGACCGGCTCGCCGCAATGTGTCGGTCGGTACGAAATTCAGCGGCTGCTGGGACGCGGCGGCATGGGACAGGTGTTTCTCGCGTACGATCGTGACCTGGACCGGCAGGTGGCGCTCAAGATGCCGGATTTCGAACGGCTTCAGGACCGCCGCCCAGAAGCTGTCGAGCGATTTCTTCGCGAAGCGCGGTCGATGGCCTCGCTGCAGCACCCCAACCTGTGCCCTATTTACGACGTCGGCGAAGACAATGGGCGGCCGTTCCTGACGATGGCTTATATCGACGGCCCCGATCTTGCCCGGAAGATGATACCGGATGAGCCGCTGCCGGTCGAGGAAACGCTGCAGATTATTCGCAAACTGGCGCGGGCCATGCAGGTCGTCCACGACGCCGGCATCATTCATCGCGACCTGAAGCCGTCCAATGTCATGATCAACCCGTCCGGTGAACCGGTGGTGATGGACTTCGGTCTGGCTCAGCGGCGGCGGGTGGACGAGGTTGAGCTTACTTCGTTCGGAGACATCGTCGGCAGTCCGATGTATATGTCTCCGGAACAGGTGCATGGTGAAGTGGACCTGATCGGTCCGCCCACCGATGTGTATGCACTCGGGACCATGATGTATGTGATGCTGTGTGGCCGGAAGCCGTTTGAAGGCTCAACGACGCACATCCTGGCAAAGACAGCGCTGCACGAAGTCCCGCCTCTGCCGTCGGAGTTCGTGCAGATATCGCGCGACGTGGAAGCGGTGTGCTGCCGGGCGATGGCTCCGCTGATTGACGATCGTTATCAGTCGGCCCGCGAGCTGGCCGACGCGATCGATCAGCTTCTCGATGGCAGTGCCAACCCGGGTTTCGCCGCATGGACGCCCCGATGTCGTCCGAGGACAAAGCGGTACGTTGTCGCGGCGGCGAGTTGTGCGGTGTTGGCCTTTAGTTTCTGGGGGGCGGGCAGCCAGTTTCGTCCCGACCTGTCTCGTCCAGAGCAGGCCATAGCGATCACCACTGCGCCAGTTTCGGCAGTGCATGAAGAGACCAGCGCCGCAGTATCACCACCAACAGCGACTTCAGGCAGTGAGAGATGGCTCGTCGACAGCCAGCAGTCTCTCGGCGCGGCGAGTACTTTGGGAGTGGCCGCCGGGGATCTCGACGGAGACGGCGACACAGATATTGTCACGGCGAATGCCCACAATGCTCCCAGCCGTGTGTGGTTAAACGATGGTCATGGCCATTTCGAACTGAAGCTGGAGTTTCCAACGCGAGACAGCAACGACGTGCTGCTGGCTGACCTGGATCAGGACGGCGATCTCGATCTGATCTTTGCCAACGGACCACGTGCCGAAGCTGGCGTACCCGATTCACTGATTGCTCCCGATGGTGAATCCGAGTTCTGCACAGTGTGGCTGAACAACGGAGACTCAACGTTTCGTCAGACGAGCCGCCTGTCTGCTGCTGGTCAGGTCATATCGCTGGCTGGCGTTGACCTTGACAGTGATGGAGACGCAGACCTGATTCTCGCCGTAGACGGGCAGCCGCTGCAGGTCTGGCGAAACGTCGGCGATGCCCGCTTCGAAGCCGCAGAGAAACTGGAGCTGGATGAAACACGGTCCGACGGTTCCGCAATTTACAGCGACGTCGTGCTTGGGGATCTGGACGGAGACAGCGACCTCGATCTGTTTGTGTGCCTGTCACGAGCCCCGAACCGGATCTGGTGGAACGAGGAGGGGCAGCTCAAAGTCAGCGGCGAGTTTCTGGGCCGCAAATTTGAGCACAGCCAGGCCGCGCTCGCTGATCTGGATGGCGACAGCGATCTCGACGTGATCGTCTCCAGCTACGACATGCCGCCGTGTACTTTTACCAGCAGCAGTGACGGGAGCTTCCAGTTTTCCGAGTACTCACTGAGTCGTCGACAGACACCAGCGATTGCAGCAGGGGATTTGAACGGTGACGGCATGATCGATTTCGTCGTCGGTGGTGACAGCGGTATCGTCGTTGTTTTCCGTAACGCTGACTCTGCCGACACCGAGCAGCTCATCGCTTCGAATTCGACACGGAGCGTCTTGCTGACGGATCTCAATGGCGACGGCCTGCTGGACGCTTTCGTGGCGAATGGTTCTGAGCAGCCCAATCGAGTCCTGTTCAACAGCGACGAAGCTCCCGCGTCCAGTTTCCTGCCTCCAGGTTCTGAACGGGAGGGCGGCAATCGACCGCCTCTCGCCCCCTGGCCGCCGGGGAAACGTCCGGGTGGTCCGCCTGGAGGTCGGCCAGATGAGAGTGGTGGCATTTGACGCAGTCGTTGCCTCGTGTCATCTTCATCCAGCGACACAGAGCCCGTTATGGGCAATCGACCAGACACAGATTGGTGGAAAACGTTAAGTGTCAGACGATCCCGGTTCCATTTCGCGACAACTGCAACAGCTAAAGGCTGGCGACCGCGACGCGATTCGTACACTGTGGGAGCGATGCTACACCGATGTCGTCAGAGCGGCTCGCAGGAAACTCGGCAATGCGCCGCGGCGAGTCAGCGATGAAGATGACGTTGCCTCGACGGCTTTTCAGAACTTCTTTGCGGCGGTCGAAGAAGGCCGATTCACTCGCCTGGACAGCCGGGACGATCTGTGGCAGGTGCTGCTGATGCTGGTCTCCCGGTCGGTCTCGCGCCAGAAGAAACAGGCGACGCGAGCGAAACGAGGGGCTGGAAAAGTCCGCGGCGAATCGGCTTTTCTCAAAACGGATAATCGCGATAGCACGGAGCGTGGTCTGGATATGCTCGCCGCCCGCCCCACGGTCGCCATTTTCAGTGCGATGACTTACTCGTGCGAAGGGCTGCTGGAAAAACTACCGTCAGACGAACTGCGCGTCATCGCCGTCATGCGACTCGAAGGCCACACCGACAGCGAGATTGCCGCGTCCCTGAACTGTTCGCGAAGTACTATCCAGCGAAGGCTCTCCCGGATTCAGGATGTCTGGCGAGAAGACTTCGCCGGATGACCGGACACCAACACACGGCTGGAATTCACACGCTGTTCAGGATGTCATCGACGGAGAGGTCGTGTCGCCAGTTGGCCATCCAGTGACGGATCGTTGCGGTGGGGACTCGGTGATCGTCGCGTGTGGCGTCGGCCAGCTTTCGGGCCCAGGCGTCGAGCAGTTCGTCCTTCATGTACTGCTGGTACTTCAGCAGGACGCGTAGTTCCTGCCACCAAGGCGAGTCCGGTTCGGCCAGTTCGACCGTGTAGCCATGCTCGACAGCAAAGGCGGCGTACTCGCGAGTTTCGAGATTCAGGCCGTTGCCGCGGTCAACGACGATCGGTGAAACGTCGCTCACCACGGCTTCGCGAAACCTCGCAAGGTTCCAGTCCCGCGCGGCCGGCAGCAGATCGTCGCTGTAGTCATAACGCGACGAGTCATCACCAACCTGCGTGTAGAAATACTCGTCGGTCTCGAACACGACACCTTGCTCGCCAGCCAGACGTTTTGCTCGGTGGCTCTTGCCACACGCGGGCAGACCACGCATCAGGTAGACGGTTTTTGCTGGGTGTTCCATGCCTGTGGATTATGAAGAAAATGAAGCAGCCCGGCGAGATCACTCACCGGGCTGCGGTCGCCGGAAGAACCGGTCGTTTCTGCATCGTGACTACTTTTTCAGCTTGTCTTTGACGCCGCCGATCAGTTCGTCGTCGCCTTTGCCGCCTTTGAGGTCATCCTTGTCTCCATCGTCGGAGATCGAGCCGAGACTCAAGAGGGCTCCCGCC